>QWIH01000078.1 GCA_021405315.1 Leptolyngbya sp. PLA1 | reverse complement strand
TCTGCCGTTCTGCCGGCCCGGCCGCGCCGGCGTTGGCATAGCCGCGTCTTCGCGGCGGGGCTGAGGGGGCTCACGCTCATGGTCGCGCCGCTCGCCGGACAGGCCGCCCTCGCCCAGTCCGAGCCTGTGCCGCCGGACTCCTGGGCGCGGCATCAGGAGATCGCCCAACTCGGCGAGATCACGCCCAATGTCGCCGCGGACTTTGACCCCGTGCTCGGCACGCCCGCGTTCATCCGCTCGACGACCGCGTTTCTCACGAGGCGATCCGGCCGCACCGCGGCGCAGATCGTCGCGGACTTCGTCAACGACAACCCCGCGACCTTCGGCGTGTCGCTCAGTGGCGGCAACATTGCGGGCGCCGAGCAGTTCACGCCCGCGACGTATCGCATCATCCGAGACTTTGAAACACCCTCGCTTGGCCCCACCGGCGTGCGGCACCTTACATATCAACAAACGCACAACGGACAGGACATCTACGGCTCGCTCCTCACGGCCAACGTCACCGGCGACGGCATGCTCCTCAACATCGGCAGCAGGTTTGTGGCTGAGCCGTCGGCGCCGATCTCCGCCCCCGAGTGTGACGAGGCGAACCGGACGGTGCGCGACGTGGTCGCCGCGGCGTGCGACGAGGTGGGCGACACGCGCATCGCGGACATCGCGAACCTCATCGCGCCCGAAGCCGTGTGCGCGTTCGACTGGAAGGACGGCCACGCGTTTCAGGGCGTGGGCGAGAGTCGGCGACCGAACTGGTGCAGGCGTGGGTGGTGCGCCTGCCGGCGAACCCCGATCAGGCCGACGCGGCGTGGGAGTGCATGGTGAAGCACTCGGACCTGACGGTGCTGAGCACGCACGACTTGACGATGCACTTCTGCGAGCCGGACTGCCCGCCTCCGCCGGGCTCGACGGACGTGTGCTTCCGCGTGCGACTGGATGATTCGCCGGTGCCGGGCACGCCCGGGCAGGACCAGGTGCCGACGAGTGACGACCCTGAAACGACGCTCCCCGCCGCGGTGCCGCAGCTCGTGCGGATCTCACTCGACGATATCGACGAATGGTCGCCTTGGGGCTGGCTGAATGAGGGTGGGGTTTTCCCGTGCGACCACGACGGCGCCCCGGGCACCCCCCCCGTGGACAGGCCGGGGTTTGGCCACTGCTGCACTCTGAACAGCGGGGTTGCGTGGCAGACGTGCGGGAACAACGCACGAGTGATCAAGAGTGGCGCCGAGGTTACTCCGATTGTTGGAGAGAGCCGATCCTTCGACTTTGCGGACGCGGAGAGCGATGCTTTCGTTGGCGCACAGGTCTTTCATGATGTCAACTGGTGGCACGACCGCATGTACGCGATGGGTTTTGATGAAGTGGCCGGAAACTACCAGGCGTACAACTTCGGTCGGGGCGGTGAGGAAGAAACTCAGGGCATTGGGGTGTGGTTTAGGGATAATACTGCGAGCACCTGGGGTACCACGACGGGCGAGTTTCGGGAGGATGGCGGCGATGTAGTGGTGAAGATCCAGCGGGGCAACTCGCAGACGGCTGGCCGATGGTGCGCGCCTGATCGCACGGTGCTCTTTCATGAACTCACACACGCCATGACCGGGCGGCTGTACGTGGGGTCGATCATCTCTGGCGGCGGACCCCAGAGCACCGGCCTCTTCGAGGGCTGGGGGGATTACTTTGCCATCGCCCTGACTGCCAAGCCGCAAGACGACTTTGCCGCGAGCTACCCTGTGTTCAGTTGGCCCGCGCGCCCGGCCGCAGCGCCGTTCACGCACTACTACTTCGGTGCGCGCATCTATCCCTACACACAGAATCGCGTGTGGGACTCGCAAAACCCGCACGCGACGAACCCCCTCCGGTACGGGCACCTGCGTTCGAACGCACCCACAACAAGCCCGTCGTCAAATGTCCCGTGGAACTCTCGAGCCACTGCATTCAACCGGTCTGACAAGTACACGCATTGCCAGGTCTGGGCGAGCGTGATGCTCCAATGCCGCTACGAACTCTCGCTGCTGTCCGGCATGACGGACGCCAACGGCACCCTGATGCAACTCGCGGTCGACTCGATGAAACTCAGCCCGGCGTCGCCTAACTATGTCCAAGCCCGCGATGCGCTCCTCCAGGCCGAACTCGTGCGGCACGGGGGGCGCCACCAGCCCGCGATGTGGCGGGGGTTCGCGGCGAGGGGCCTAGGCTGGGGTGCCGCCAGCCCGGATGGCGCTGCGACGACCAATATTCTGGACTCGCTGGGGATGCCTCAACCCGAGTCGCTGTCGTTCTTCTTCCCGGACGGCGTGCCGCGCACGTTCCCGACGTGTGTGCCGACTGACTTTGAAGTGATCGTTGTCTCGCCCTGGGCGGCGCTCACGGAGGTTGCCGCCGACGGTTCTCCAAACCCAAGCCAGATCGGACTGCGCGCAGTTCTTGAGCCTTCCTCGACGCCCGGGGGGTACGTGGTGCGGCTGAATCCGGGGCACTGCCGCCAGGCGTGGGACATCTGGGTCGAGGCCTGCGTAGACGGGGGGCTGTGCGATCAGCCCCTCCAGGCGTACCAGAAGAGCGCGGCGTTCACCGTGCTTTCCGGCGTCGGCGCAGCACTGCCGCTTGATGACATGGAGTCACAGTCATGGCCGGCCTCCATGTTGGCCAATCCCTACCCGCCGATCGGCCCGAACACCACGGCAACCGCCGGCCTGCCCGCGTGGGGCGACCCCGTCGGGGGCGGCATGGCCCGTCCGTCTCGTGACGCCACGCCGGGCGCCGGGTCCAAGTGCTGGGTGACGGAGCAGCGTGATCCCCTCGGCACGCTGTGCAATATGACGGACGATGTGGATTCAGATGGGCTCGGGGTGGCCGTGCGGTCTCCGGATCTTGCGTCACTCCCGGACAGTTCCTCTGTATTGGTGGAGTTGTCCCTCTGGTATGGGAGCGCCGATGGTGCGAACACGGCGAACTGTGTCGGCGACGCCGCGTCTGAGACTGACGCGGAGTGTGTGCTGGAGTGGTTTGCGGACGATCCCTCAGGGACCGCAGTGCTTCTTGGTACCAAGAAGCTCCGCCCGCCCCAGTCCGCATTCCGCTGGCAGACCGTGCGATTCACCGCTCCCACGGGGACCGCGGCGGAGAGCCACATCAGGGTGCGCTTCATCGACCCACCCCCCGACAGCATCGTTGAGGGAGGTGTCGATGACGTCAGAGTCTGGACCATCGTGAGTTGCGAGGAGTGCTGCGATGGTGACGTAAACGCTGATGGAAACGTGGACCAGGACGACGTCTTGTATCTCACGACGGTGATCGGTGGCGGGCCAGACCCTGTCGGCATCGATCCGGATTTCAATCGGGACGGGAATGCGGATCAGGACGACATCACCGCCCTCATCAACAAGGTCGGAGGAGGGCCATGCCCATGAAACGCACGCTCCAGTGCCTCGCCGCGTCGTGCTGCGCCGCCGTCGCCTGGTCTGCCAGTGCGCAGCCCGTGATCTACACCGATCTCGGCCCACGCCTCGCGCCCGAAGAGCTCGTCATCCCCATCAGGCTCCAATCCGGCGATGACCGGCAGTGGTTCCGAATCGAGATCGCCGCCGCAACGACCGATGCGGGGTTCCTCGACATCTGGACGTACCCGGCCGATCTGGGAGGACATTTCATCCGGCTGCCGCGCGTGGGGCTCTACGACGACTTCGGCAATCTCGTAGGGGTGTCAGACAATCTGACCGAGTTTCAATACGCGATGCTGAGCTTTGGCTTGCAGGACCCACGGCCAGCCGCGACGATGCCGCCGTTCCTCGACGAGGAGCCGGTGTCGCCCGGATGGCCGTCCAAGGGCCAGCGTGGCGTGCTGCCGGCAGGTACATATTGGTTCGTCGTGACTCGGGGGGGCGCCGTCTCGTTCAATCCGAATTGGTTTGTCGGCAGTGCGGAGAACCCAGCTCGAATGGACCGAAACACCGAACTGCACATCCGCATCCAACCTCCCGACATTCCGTATTGCGACGGGGACTTCAACTGGGACGGCAACACCGACCAGGACGACGTGATGTACCTCGCCAACGTCCTCGCCGGGGGCGACAACCCCACCGGCCGCTGGGCGGACTACAACCGCGACGGGAACGAAGACCAGGACGACCTCCTAGCCCTCGTCCACACCATCGCCGGGGGCGGGTGCCCGTGACCGTCCCATAAGCAGTCCAAGACCAGCCTTGTTCGAGCATTCTGCTTGACCCTTCGCACGTCCTTGGGATACTCCCCGTCCCCATCGAGAGGAGAGATTCCCATGGTCCGTTCCGCCATCATCGCAGCCGCTCTCTGTACGTCCGCTGCCTCGGCGCAGCTCCTCAACGGCGGGTTCGAGCAGCCCAACCAGGGCTTTCGAAGCGTCGGCGCGGGCCAGACCCTCGGCAACTGGACCAACGCCGGCCCTTCAAATATCGAGTTCGTCCACGCCGTGCCCGCGGGCAATCTCCCCGGCCTCGAGTTCTCCGCTTACGAGGGGCAATACTGGATCGACCTCTGCGGCACCGGCGCTCCCAGCGCCATCTACCAAGACATCGCCGGCCTCACCCCCGGCCAGGCTTACCGCATCTCCTTCGCCTTCAGCGCCAACGTCTGGGGGCCCAACTTCCTCTTCTCCATGGACACCATGTGGAACGGCGCGACCGCGGGTAACTTCCAGGTGACCCGCGGCGGGAACAACGGGGCCTTCATGAACTGGACGGAGCAGTCCGTCGACGTCATCGCCCAGCCCGGCAGCAACCGCCTCATGTTCCGCGCCCTCACCGCCACCAGCGCCCGCGGCCCCGCGATCGACGCCGTCTCGATCGCCCCGATTCCCGCCCCCGGCGCCGCCGCCCTGCTGGGCCTGGGTGCGCTCGCCGCGGGCCGCCGTCGCCGCTGATCACCG
>QWIH01000003.1 GCA_021405315.1 Leptolyngbya sp. PLA1 | reverse complement strand
GGGGGGGGGGGGGGGGGGGGGGGGGGGGGGGGGGGGGGGGGGGGGGGGGGTGGGGGGGGGGGGGCGGGGGTGGGCTCGGGCGCCGCGGGTTGCGGGGCGGGCGGAACGTCGGCGGGCTCCGGGCGACCCTCGGGCGTGCCGTGGTTGGCCTTGTTTCCGGAGGCAAGCTCCCCCAGGGCGTTCACGCCGCCGGTGTCGTTGGCGCCGGCGCCGACCGGGGGGTATTCCTCGCGCATGTGGTCGCGAGAGTCCTGGGAGAGGGAAATGGCCCAGATAAGCGCTGCGAGCACGACGAGTGGCAGAGCGAGCCAGACAGCCAACGCGACCTTGCTCTTGCGCATGGGCATCTCCACGGGCTGACGGGGAGGGGATCGGGGCTTGAGAGTCTAGAAGGGGCGGTGGGCGCGGAATGTACCGGCGGGGCATCCGAACCATACCCTCAGCGGTAATGTATCGGTCGCGAGGCCCGCGGAGGGTTCGGGGGCCGACCACACTGTGTGAAAGGATCTGCATGCTTCTCGCTTCCAAGCTCCGGCGTTCGTCCCGAGTCGTGGTGTCCGCCGCGGCGGCCCTGGTGCTGCTGGCGGGGCGTTCGAGCGCCGAGCCTCCGGCGGTGCTGGACGTGGTGCCGACGGGCCAGGCGATGGTGGTGGCGGTTCGGAATCTGGGCGAGCTGGACGCGAAGATCGCGAAGATGTCGGAAGAGATGCCGGCGCTGTGGAAGTCCGCGGGGACCGCGACGGTGGCTCAGCTCCGGAAGTTTGCCGGGGCAAAGGGGGTGAACGCGGGAGGCTCGGGCGCGATGGTGGTGCCCGCGACGGCTGATGGGGAAGGCGACGAGGACCGGGCGGTGCTGATCCTGCCCATCGCCGATTTCGCCGGGTTCGTGTCGTCGTTCGGTGGGCAACCCGGGGAGGGTGCCGTGAAGCTGTCGGGACCGGATGGGGAGTTCTTTGCCCGCGACCTGGGCAATGGCTTCGGAGCATTCGGCAAGACGGAGGCTCCGGTGGTCAACGCACCGCTGACCAAGGGAGCGGCAGCAAGCCATGTCGCGCTGATGGGAGCCATGGCCCCTCTGGCGGATTCGGCGGACCTGCTGGTGCTGGCGAATCCGGCGGCGGCGGGGAAGGCGGCTGCTCGCCGGGGCGCTGCTGCGGGAGCAGGAGGCGTAGAGGCGGGAGCGGCCGACGCGGCGGGAGAGAAGACGCCGGACAACAAGCTGCAGACGGCGATCGAGGCGCAGGGGCAACTGGGCGTGCTCGCCCTGACCATCAACGAGCGGGGCATCTGCGTGGATGCCGGGGTGCAGTTCAAGGAGAACTCGACCGCGGCGATCCTGATGAATCAGACCACTGATTCGGCTTCGCTCATGGCGAGCCTGCCCTCGCAGGCGTTCTACCTCGCGGGCGCGGTGGATGCCTCGTCCCCGGGGATGAGGCTGATTCTCAACCAGATGGGAGGCGAGGGGGCGGCTGAGGGCGGGGAGGGCGGCGGGCTGGCGAAGTTCATGTCCGGCATGTTCGGCACCCTGCTGAAGGCCGACGGCTTCTCGGTGTCGATCGGGCAGTCTGCGGGCGGGGTTCTCGGTGGGACGTTGTTCTCGAACACGATCGGGTTTGCGCGGTATGCGGACCCCGCCGCGGCCATGACGAGCCTCCGCGCGTCACGGACCGGGGAGGGCGCGGATGCGACGGTCGCGGGAACGAAGGTAAAGGTGACGTACGAGGCGGACCAGCCCTTGAAGGACATGCCGGAGCAGAAGGTCGATGTGTGGACGACGAACTTCGAGTTCGATGAGGCGGACGAGGACCAGGGCCAGCTCGCGTTTGCGATGGGCATGATCATGGGGGGAACGCAGGTCACGAACATGGCGGCCCCGGTCGAGAAGGGCGTGTACTACACGATGAGCCGCAACAGCCGCCTGGTGCGGTCCGCGGTGAACGTGTCGAAGTCCGGCCAGGGGCAGGAGACGGACCCGCTGCTTGCCAAGGCTCGGGAAGGGCTGCCCGAGAAGCGGTCGTTCGAGTTCTACCTGGGCGTGAAGCCGGTGATGGAGGCAGTCCGGGACACGATGATGCTCGAGGAAGCGGACCTGCCGATCCCGGCGGGGGCACCGCCGATCGCGGCGGCGGGGACGACGGACGGCGGGGCGATGGTGGTTCGGTTGTTCATGCACCGCGACTCGATGAAGGCCGTGGACAAGACGATGGAGGCGGTTCGGGCGGGCATGGGTGGCGGTGGCGGGGGCGAGACGCAGTTCTGAGCCCCGCCCGGGGCAGGTACAATCCGGCGGATGGCAACGCAACTACACGGGGCGACCACAGAGTTCGAGAAGCGAGACCGGTGCGCGGATCTGCCGCACAGGCCGCGCGTGCTGTTGGGCAAGATGGGCCTGGACGGGCACGACCGGGGTGTGAAGGTGATCGCGCGTGCGCTCCGCGACTCGGGCGTTCACGTGATCTACTCCGGGCTGTGGCAGACGCCCCGGAGCCTGGCGATCTCCGCGCGGGACGAGGATTGCGACGTGGTATGCGCGTCGATGATGAGCAACTCGCACCTGGTGCTGGGTCCGAAGCTCGTGGGCGAACTGCGGGCGCTGGGCAGGCCTGACCTGCCGGTGTACATGGGGGGCATCCTGCCGCAGGAGGACATCCCCAAGCTGATCGAGGCGGGGATCGCGCGCTGCTTCACGACGGGGGTGGGTCTGCTGGACATCGTGGAGGCGGTGCACGGCGCGGTGCGGGCGAGGCAGGCGGTGGTGCCCGGGGCGACGCCGGCCGCCCAACTGGCGAGGGATCTGTCGCTCGCGCACGAGGGGGGGAAGGTCCGTGCGGAGGCGCGTCGCCGGAGGCCGGTGCGCGTCATCGGCGTCACGGGCTCGCCGGGAGCGGGCAAGAGCACGCTGGTGGCGCAGATGGTCAGCGAGTATTCGCGACGCGCGGCGGCGGGGGAGGCGGGGTATTCGGGCCGATGCGGCGTGGTCGCCTTTGACCCGATGAGTCCCATCACGGGCGGGGCGCTGCTGGGCGACAGGCTGCGGGTAGACTTCAACACGATCGATGAAACCGTGTTCTACCGCTCGTTCGCGATCAGCGGCGAGGACTATCACGCGTTGCCGGAGATCATCGAGCTCATCGGGGGCGCGTTCGACGGTCCGCAGAGGATCGACACGCTGTTCGTGGAAACGGTGGGCGCCGGCCAGAACGAGACGCGCATCCGGCAGTTCGTGGGCCGCACGGCTGTGGTGCTGACCCCCGGCATGGGCGACGCCATCCAGATGGACAAGGCGGGGATTCTCGAGATCGCCGACGTCTTCGTGTGCAACAAGGCGGACCACCCGGGGGAGAATGAGCTGGTGAAGGATCTGCGCGATGTCGCGGGCCGGCGGCCGATCCACGAGACAGTGGCGACCCGGAGCCAGGGAGTCAGCGAGCTGCTTGCGGCGCTGATCGCGTAGTGTGTTTCGGAAGTTGGCCGCGACCCCCGGATGTGGGGCACATCGGCACGGAGGCGAGATGACCAATCCCACGCAGGCGCCGGCGGCGACGGAGGGGACGTGCGAACCCGGCAGCGAGGAACGGGCGGACGGGTCGCTCCCCGCGGTGCTGGAGGCGATCCTGCTGTGCGCGGACCGGCCGACGACGACGCTCAGACTCGCGGAGGCCGCGGGGCTGGTGCGAGAGGAGGACGCGGCGGAGGGCGAGACCTCGAAGAAGGTGATGGACGCGGAGCGGGCGGTGGCGTGCGAGCGCGTGGAGCGAGCGATCGAGGCGCTGAACGCGGACCTCGCGGCGACCGGGCGCACGTTCCGCGTGGAGAAGCGGGCGGGCGGGTGGCGGGTGATGACGCTCCCCTCGCACGCGGCGCACATCGCGGCGTTCCAGAGGGCGAGGCTCGCGTCCAAGCTCTCACGCCAGGCGGTGGAGACGCTCGCGATCGTTGCGTACAAGCAGCCGATCACGCGGGCGCAGCTCGAGGCCATCCGGGGCGTGTCCTGCGGCGAGGTGCTTCGCAGCCTGATCGACCGTCGCCTGGTGACGGTCACCGGGCGAGCGGAGGAGTTGGGACGTCCGCTGCTCTACGGCACGTCCAAGCAGTTCCTCGATCAGTTCGGGCTGGCCTCCATCAACGACCTGCCAACGCTCGCGGAGCTGAAGCCGATCGGCCTCTAGGCGGGGGAGCGGCATGGGCGGGCCTCGCGTGTTGCCGGCGCTCGGCGGGATCGACGGGGCCCGGGTGGTCTCGCGGCGGTACCACTTCCACGCGCCGGGCGTCGCGTATGTCGCCACGACGATCGTGCTGTTCGCCGGGGCGGCGAACGCGCAGAACAACCTGCTGTTCTGGCTCTTCGGGGTGTGCACGGCGGCGCTCGCGGTTTCCGGGGTCATCAGCGGGGGGATGCTGATGCGTGTGCACGTGGAGCGGGTCGTGCCGCGGGTGGCGCAGGTTGGTGAGCCGGTGTTCGTCCGATACCGGGTGTCCAACGGATCCCGGCTCATGCCCCTGATGGGCCTGACGATCGAGGAACTCGCCCCGGGGCCTGCCGAGGGATGGAGTGGACGGTTGACACCGCTCCGGGCCTTCGTATCGCACGTGCCCGCGGGCGCGACGCGGGAGGTGGTGGCGCAGGCCGAGGGGGTCGCTCGGGGGCGGTGCGGGCTGGGCCGGTTCCGTGTCTGGACGACGTTCCCGTTCGGGCTCATGAAGAAGTCGGTGACATTCGAGCACGACGCGAGCCTGCTTGTACGGCCCCGCGTGGCGAGCGTGGCGCTGCCGCCCGTGCTCGCGGGTGGAGTTCGCGGGAGGAGCTCCCGGCGGCAAGCGAGGGGCGGCGAGGAGTTTCACTCGCTGCGCGAGTACACGACCGGCGACAGTGCGCGACGAATCGCCTGGAGGCCCTCGGCGAGGCGTGACGAGGAGGTGGTATCCGAGCGGTCCGTGGCGACGGCGGAGGCGCTTCGCCTCCGTCTGGTGGCGGACGGGCCGGGGCCGGTCGCGGAGGCCGTGGCGAGCGCCGCCGCCGGGCTTGCGCTGGCGGCGTTGAAGCGCGGGATCGGGGTGGGATTGGAGGGTGGGCCTGCTCGTGCCTCACACACGCAGGTTCTCGATGCGCTCGCGCTGTGGAGGCCTGGGGCGTCGGCGGACGGCGCGGACGAGAGGGGGGCGACGGTGTCGATCGGGGAAGGGCCTGCGCGGTCGCCGCGCTGGGTGAGCATTGAGGACCTGGGGGTGTCGCCGACGCCGGTGCGGGTGGAGGCGGCGCGGTTGGGGCGGATGGCGCGGGTGTCCAAGTGGTTGGCGGGGCTGGGGTGGGGGGCGGGCAGATGAGCGAGGCGGCGCCGGTTGCGAGCGTGCTTCCGCCCTTTCGCTGGGTGCTGCTTGCCCTCGTGCTGCTCGCGGTGAGCGCGTACGCGCTCGCGGAGCGGGATCTTCTGATGGGCGGCGTCTTGGCGGCCGCCTGCGCCATGGGGTGGGTGCAGACCGAGTGGAGGGCCGGGGGAGCGGCGAGGGGGCTTCCCCGCTGGGCGAGCACGCTGATTCTTGTGGGGGTCTTGCTGGGCGCGGGCGGACGGCTGTTGCAGGGGGCACCGGCGGTATCGGCGTTTGCGCAGTTTCTGGCGGCGGTGATCGCGGTGAAGCTGTGGGAGCGGCGTCAGGTTCGGGATTACGGGCAGGTGCTGACGCTGTCGGCGTTCCTGTTGATTGGTGCGACGCTGACGGACGTGTCGCTGGGCGTGGGAGTTCTGCTGGTGGTCGCGGCGCCGTTGCTTGCTGCCGGCGTGATGATGTATCAGTTGCTGGCGGGCGCGGCGAGGGCGGAACGTCCCGAGCCCCGGGCGCCCGCTGGGGCGTTCGTCGGGTTGTCGGCGCTGGTGCTCGGGGCGGTGCTGCCGCTGGCGGTGCTGATCTTCGTGGCGGTGCCGCGCGGGGTGTGGTTCCGCGATGCCTCGCTGGGGGTGAAGCGGGCCGTGCGGGTGACGGGCTTTGGGGATGAGATCGACCTGACGAGGGCTGGGCCGATCCGGACGTCGGGCCGCTGGGTGATGAACGTGCGGCTGACGCAGGGTCGCGCCGGGCGGGTGCTGGGCGGCGTCGGGGAGCATTACCACATGCGTGGCGCGGTGCTCACGCGGTATGAGGGCTCTCGGTGGACCGAAGGCGAGCCGAGCGGATCGGGGACGGCGGTGGCGCTGGAGACGGGGCAGTTCGTGCGGATCTCGCCGGATGAGCCGGGGGGGCGCGAGGTGGTGCAGGAGGTCACGGCGGAGGCCGGGCCGCGAGTTACCGTGCCCCTGTTCATGCTCCTCAGGCCGGTGTCGTTGGAGTTTGGGGCCTTGGAGCGCACGGTGCACGTCAACGTCGACCACTCGGCCTGGACCGCGGAGCGTCTGGGCGGCGAAGGTACTCTGACGTACCGGGTGCTTTCGATCCCGATGGAAGCGCCCCCGGAAGAGCCCGGCGAGCCCGAGCGGCGCGGTCCGGCGGGACGTGCTGTGCGTGCGGCGCGGGAGATCGCGTGGGCGCAGCTCCGAGCGGCGGAGATGGAGCCGGACCCGGCGGTGAGGCCCCGCGGGGAGGACGCGCTGGCGGTGCGGAAGCTGGAGGCGTTCCTGAGGCTGAACTACACGTACACGCTCGACGGCCCGGCGACCCCGCTGGGGGTGGAGCCGATCGACTTCTTCCTGGAGGAGTCGCGGACCGGTCACTGCGAGCACTTCGCCTCGGCGCTGGCGATGATGTGCCGCAGCATCGGCGTGGAGGCGCGGGTCGTGACGGGCTATCTGCTCTCGGAGTTTGACGCTGACGCGGGGCACTACATCGTTCGTGACAGCCATGCGCACGCGTGGGTGGAGGCGTGCGTTGCGCCGGGGGTGTGGCGGACGTTCGACGCGACGCCGCCGGCGGAGATCAGCCGGTTGGCGGCGAGGCAGACGTCGCTGCTGGGGCGGCTCTCGCGGCTCATGGATCGCGCGGAGGAGTCGTGGAACACGTCCGTGGTGGGGTTTGACCGTTCGCAGCAGCTCCGGCTGCTGGGTGGCGAACCGGGGCGTGGGGGGGTGGTCGAGCAGGCCGCGGGGTGGCTCCGGGGGGATGGAGCGCGGGAACGAACTCGCCCTGGGAGGGTTCTGGGGTGGGCCGGTGGGGCGGTAGTGGTGAGCGTGGGGCTGGTGTGGCTCTGGCAGGTACTGCGGCGCCGGCGAAGGAGGGCGGGCGAGGCGCATGCGGGCTGGGGGTTGCCGGAAGATCTGAGGCGGGACTACGACCGGCTGCTGCGTGAGCTCTCGCGTCGGGGCGAGTCGAAGCCGGAGTGGATGCCGCTTTCCGCGTTCGCGCGGGAGGTGGCATCTCGCGACCCGGAGGTGGGGGCGTTGGTGCTCGAGGCGGCGCTGGTCGTGGACGCGGCTGCGTTCGGGCGGGAGGGTCCGGCGCGTGACGCGGACCGGTCTCGTGTGCGTGCCGCCAGCCGGGCGTTGCGCCGCCTGCGCCGGTGAGGCGACCCCTTATCGGCCCGTGCGTGGTCGGCGGCGGGGTGAGTGCTCAAGCGGTCCGTGGCACGGCCCGATGGAGTCGGCGGCGAAGCCGGCCTGCGCCGGCGCGACCCTCTGGAGTGCAGCCGTGCCAGCCAATCGATCGAGAACGGAGCGGTGGCGTGAACTGCTGGAGCAGATCGCGGCCCGGGGCGGGGGCATCGAGGTCAGCATCGCGCGGCCCGAGGGTGGGCACGAGGCGCCGGACCTGATGTGGCGTGTGAGGCTCTTCCACGTCGGCGATGACGGGCTGCTGGTCGAGATGCCGGCGGCGGCGGGCCGTTCGTTCGGCATGGAGCCGGGCACGCCTCTGGTTGCGGTCATGACCGTCGGACAGAACCGCTGGGTGTTTCACACGCGCGTGGTGGGCAGCGGGCCGATCGCGGTAGGCCGGAGCGCGACACTTCGGTTGAGCGCTCCGGAGCGCGTCGAGCGGTGCGTCCGGCGCGAGTTTCTCCGCGTGAGCACGACCGAGCTCCGGCTTCCCGGGGTGGAGTGTGCGCCGCTGCTCGCACCCTCGAGCGTGATCGCGGCCGAGGCCGCCAACCGCGAGGCGATACTCACGCTCGAGCGTTCGCCGCTCAGGCTGGCGGGGGCGGCCCCGGAGCAGCTCCTTCCGGAGGTCGGCCCGTCGTTCCATGCGAAGCTGCTGAACCTGGGCGGCGGCGGCGTGGGCCTGCTCGTGGGAAAGAACGACGCCGCGGCGGCAGCCAAGTGCAAGCTGATGTGGATGAGACTGGACCTGTCTCCGCACATCCCGATCCCGCTGGGCATCACGGCGAAGCAGGCGCACTCGCACATCGACAGCGAGCAGAATCTGTATCTCGGGCTTGCGTTCGAGTTCGCCTTCAATCCGTCGCACCGCGAGTTCATCGTGGAGCAGATCACGCGGTTCGTGGGGCTCGTCCAGGGAGCGCGGAAGGCGGCCTGAGCCCGGGCTGCGCGTCAGCGTCGGAGACGCACGCTCGCCGATCCGCGGTCGGCGATGAGCCTGATCTCAAACCCGCCGGGGCCGAGATCAGAGGACCATCCGCCCGCGGACGTGCTCTGGAAGACGCAGGACTGCCCCTGACCATCGAAGGCGGGCTGGGTCGGGCTCTTGATGAGCAGGAGTCCGCGCGAACCGAACGGGGCTTCGAGGCTCACGTTTCCGCCCGACGACCGGACCAGCACCGGCGAGTCGATCGGCTGCGCGAAGGACACGTGCACGTCTCCACCTCTCACGACTTCGTCGCCGCTCTGAGCGTCGAGGGCACCGCTGGCTCCGCGGATGACGATGGAGCCCCCGGCGGTCCGCACCCTGGCTCCGGCCATGGCCGGGAGCGTGACGCGGACATCGGTGGGAGGGGAGCCGGCCTTGGGTTGCACGATGACCCGCAAGACCGGGCCCGGTTCACCCGGATCGATCTGGGCGGCGGCCCATGCGTTCGAGTCCGCGCCCGCGGCCCCTTCGAGGGAGATTCGCGGAGCGGGGGCGGCCGGGTCAACCTCGACGATGACCCCGCCGTGGAGGTTCTCGAGATCCACAGCGAGGGCCTCACGGTGTGCCTGGCCGCGAATGGAAATCGGGGTCCCTCGCTGCGGGAGGGTGCAACCCGAAAGCAACACGAACAGAATGGGGAGCGAGAGGGTGGTGGCGCCGGGGTGCTTCATGGGGTTCTCGGGGTACCGGCCTCACGTGGGAAGCAGGGTGGATGAAGATCGGGTAAGATACGTTCGGTGGTCGGACCGGGCTCAACCCGGTCCGTGGCCGCTGACAATCAGAGACCGCCACACGAATCGGCCAACGCCCCTGGAACTCATCGCGTTATTTCATGATCGTCGTAGGGGTTGCGGCTGACAGAATGGATTTTGCTTCGCCGCGTGGCTCGAGTTGAGCCACGGGTTCGGGCCGGAGACGGTCCGAAGGAACCAGCACGCGTCACGAGAGGTCATTTGGACCGCAGCATGCCTTCACTCGATCGACACCAACAGCCGGCTCGGAATGGGGGGAACTCCTCTGCTTCGGCCTCATTGTGGGTGCGTGAGCCGGCATCATGACGCGTCGGCGCTGAACGCGAACCAACATCCGGGCGATTTCTGAGGTCGGCGGCGCCATCCGGGAGGTTGCGCGCCATGACGGCACATGTGTTTTTGCTCGGGCTGGAGAACTCCACGGGGCTGACGGCGGGGGTGGCGGCGGGTGCGCTCGCCCTGGGCGCGGTGGCGGGGTATGTGCTCCGGGGCGTGCTGGCGGGACGGACGATCAGCCAGGCGAAGGAAGAGGCGAAGGCCATCCGCGATCGGGCGGAGGTGGAGGCGAAGTCCGCGGTCGATCGGGTGAGGCTGGAGGCCGAGAAGGAGGCCCTGGCGCTCAAGACCAAGGCAGACCAGGAGATCGGGAAGGCCTGGGATGAGCACCGCGAGGCGGAGAAGCGGCTCGCGAAGCGGGAGGACCTCTTCGACAGGAAGGAAGAGGCACTGACGCAGAAGGAGCAGGTGCTGTCGAAGCAACTCGCGCAGGCGACGGAGCGGGAGGCCCGCCTCAAGCAGAAGGACGAGGAAGCGGACCGGCTGATCGAGGAGCAGAAGCAGGCGCTGCAGCGTGTCTCCGGGATGACGCGGGACGAGGCGAAGGAAGTGCTGCTGTCGCGCGTGGGTGAGGAGGTTCGGCACGAGGCGGCGAAGTTGACGAGGGACATCACCGAGGAGGCGGAGCGGCAGGCGAAGGGGCGTGCCCAGGAAATCACGCTGATGGCGATCCAGAGGTACGCGAGCGAGCACACCAGCGAGAGCACGGTCCGGAGCGTGGCGATCCCCAACGACGAGATGAAGGGGCGCATCATCGGGCGGGAGGGCCGGAACATCCGCGCGATCGAGAAGGCGACGGGGGTGGACATCATCGTCGACGACACGCCCGGGGTGATCGTGGTTTCCTGCTTCGACAAGATCAGGCAGGCGGTCGCGGTGGAGTCGCTCGAGCGGCTCATCGCGGACGGCAGGATGCACCCCGCGCGGATCGAGGAGGTCGTTGAGCGGGTTCGCGGGGAGATCAACGAGAAGGTGCTGAAGGCCGGCAAGGACGCGGTGCTCGAGGTCAATCTGCGGGGCCTGCACCCGAAGATCGTGGAGGCGATGGGCAAGCTTCACTACCGCACGAGCTATGCGCAGAACGTGCTGCGCCACAGCATCGAGGTCGCGTATCTCTGCCAGATCATCGCGGACCAGCTCGGGCTGGACGGGACGATCGCGAGGCGGTGCGGATTCCTTCACGACATCGGCAAGGCCATGGATCACGAGATGGAGGGCGGGCACCCCAAGATCGGCATGGACTTCGCCCGGCAGTTCGGCGAGAAGGAGCCCGTGCTCAACGCCATCGGCGGGCACCACGCCGACATCCCGTCGACTTCGTTCTACACGCCGATCGTCATGGCCGCGGACGCGGTGAGCTCAGCGAGGCCCGGCGCGCGGCGGGAGAGCATGGAGAAGTACGTGCAGCGTCTCAACGACCTGCAGGACATCGCGATGGGGTTCCGGGGCGTGACGGAGGCGTACGCGATCCAGGCGGGACGGGAGGTCCGGGTGATGGTCGACGCCGCCAAGGTCGATGACAACGAGGCGTACCTCATCGCGCACCAGATCGCGAAGCGGGTGAGCGACGAGATGACGTTCCCGGGTGAGATCAAGGTGACCGTGCTGCGGGAAACTCGGGCGATCGAGCTGGCCCGGTAGGTGACCCGAGGGCGTGCGCCGTATACTCCGCTCACCATGCACCAGATCAAGTTGTTCTGCGGGATCGAGGGCGAGACCGGGCGGCTGGAGTCCGAGGTCAACACCTGGCTTCGCGAGACCAAGCCGAAGGCGATCATCAACATCTTCGGCAACATGTCTCCCCAGGCGGTGATGCCGCAGGGAGAGAACAAGCGTGTCTCGCACGAGACCGGCACTCGGCGCTTTGCCCCGTCGGACATTTTCGTCTGCATCGTGTACGAGGTGTGACGAGGCGCGTCAGCGTGGCCGTCGCTCCCACGACCAGCGGAGCGGGTCGGACATGACGGACACCTCGGTCCGGTCGACCAGAGTCCGAGCGAGCCGGTCCATGGCCAGCCGTTGGATTCGCATGACCACCTTGGACTCGAGCTCTCGGAGTTCCGGGGCGCTGGGCACGCGTGGCTCGCGGGTGCGGGCCTCAAGCAGCACCACGGCGTAGCCGCCGTCGACCGAGAGGACATCCGAGCAGTCGCCGGGTGAGAGCGAGGTGAGGGCGGTGCGGACCAGGGGGGGGAGCGCCCCGTCGGCGGGGCTGGCGTCTACCAGCAGCCCGCCCCGCGGACCGGATGCGTCGATGGATCGGAGGAACGCGTGCTCGGCGAAGCGCATCGGCGCCGCGGCACCGGCGGCACGAACGTCGTCGACGGCGCGGGCGGCCTCGGCTGCGGAGCGTGTGACGAGCAGTCGGGCGCGGAATCGGGGGCCGAACTCGAGCTGCGTGGCGAGGGCCATGTCTTCGGGCGTGGGAGTTGCGCGCGGCGCGACGAGGGCCCGCAGGGCGGCGTTTCTCCAGAGCAGGCCCGCGAAGCGAGATTCGCCCAGACCTCGGGCTCGTCGCATCCCTGCGATCATTTCCTCGGCCTGGGCCTCGGACGCCCGGGACTCCGCCGCGACGGTTCGGATCAGGAGGCTTCGCTCGGCCTCGATCTGTGCGGGGCTAACCGACAGGCCTTCCCCGGCCAACTCGGACTCGAGGGCTTTTCGGAGCGTCAGTTCTTCGAGCACGATGGCTCCGGCGGCTTCGGCGAGCGGTGGGAGCAGGTCTGCTTCCGAAACCGACGACCCGGCGACGATGGCGGCGGGCGGTGCCGCGAAGAAGCCGACTCCCGCGAGGAGGGGCACCACGGTTAGGGTCATGATCGGATTCCGGTAGCGTGACAGATTGGGTTTCATGGTCCTGACTCCGCGTTGATCCCCGGATACGGGGGAGGGCTAAGTCACTGGTTCTGAAGTCTGTGCTTGACGGCAGGGACCGGCCGAAGTTATTGTAGTATGAGGGGGTCGTGAGGCGTTCTGAGCGCCGGTGTGTTTGGGCACGACTTACCGCTCGCGATGATTTGTTGGACAGTGTTCGGTTTTTGTGGTAACTTCTGGGTTCGAAGAGTCTCTCCGCCGCGGTCGCGGCACAGTCATTCGCTGGGGTTCTGAACGGAGGTCGTACATGACGAAGCGCCATCGGGGACCGGTTCGTGGCTTTACGCTGATCGAGCTGTTGGTGGTGATCGCCATCATCGCGCTGCTGATCGGCATTCTGCTCCCGTCGCTGGCGGAAGCGCGTCGCTCGGCACGGCTGACGCTGTGCGGCTCGAACGAGCGGCAGTTCGTGACGGCGACCGCGGGGTACGCGTCGGAGTTCAAGGACCGCGCGTTCTCGTTCACGGTTACGCCGGAGAACGCGAACGCCACGCTGCAGTACGCCGACCTGCGCAACTACGCCGCGACCTCGGGCGACGACCTCGCGGCGGCGGCGGCGCAGGCGATCGACATCCTCCGTCGGCGGACGGGCCGGGATGATTTCCCGATCATCTCGGCGTGGATCCCGCACGTGCTGTACAACCACCTCGTGCTGCAGGATTACCTGGCGCAGCGCCTGCCCGAGCGCATGGTGGTCTGCCCCGAGGATTACCACCGCATCCGCTGGCAGAGCAACCCCGGCGCCTTCGGCACCGCGGGCGCGATGGCCCTGGACCCGGTTCCGAGCAACGCGACGGATGCGGCGACCGGCTTCCGGTGGCCCTACTCGTCCTCGTATGAGACCGTCCCCGCGGCGTACTCGCCCGATCGCGGCCCGACGGTGACCTCCGCCGGCACGCACCGCACGTACTACTCCCCCGCGGCTCAGAACGTGCTGGGTCGGCGTCGGCTGACCGATGTGTCCTTCCCCTCCAACAAGGTGCACATCTACGACTCCAACGCCCGCCACTTCGGCAAGCGCTGGTGGTTCTACGCACACGCCCAGGCTCGTTCGCCGATCTCGTTCTTTGACTCCTCGGTCCGCATCAAGACGACGGGCGCGCCCCGTTCCGCGGGCGACGCGAACGACGGGTTTGATCCGCTCAACCCGACCCGCGCCTTTGGCCTGACCTTCACCTATACCCCCGAGCGCTGGGAGGCTCCGCTGCTGAACGGCACCTTCGTCGGCACCGACAGCATGACCGGGTTCTACCGCTGGACCCGAGAGGGACTGAAGGGCGTCGACTTTGACGCGCCGGAGGTCATTTCCAGGTAAGCGGTCGCCGGGTGAACCATTCACTGTCCGCGCAGCGGGCCTCCGCAGGGGTGGAGGCCCGCTGTCTTTTTTGGCGTGTCGGACTATGCTCAACGTTCAACAGGCTTGCAGCCGGGAGGTTCGCGTGAAAGTGCTCGTGGCGGACAAGTTTGAGCAGGCGGGTCTAGACGGATTGGCGGCGGCGGGGTGCGAGGTGCTGAACCAGCCCGGCGCCGGGGCATCCGGTCTGGCGGAGGCGGTGGCCAAGGCCGACCCGCATGTGCTGATCGTGCGGTCTTCGAAGGTGACGGCGGAGGTGCTGGGGAGGGCGCCCTCGCTGAAGCTGGTCATCCGAGCCGGCGCAGGGGTGGACAACATCGACGTGGGGGCGGCCTCGTCGCGGGGCGTGAAGGTCTGCAACACACCGGGCATGAACGCGGTGGCGGTGGCGGAACTGGCGATGGGGTTGCTGCTGTGCTGCGACCGGCGACTGCCCGAGCAGTGGGACGCGGCGCGCCAGGGACGCTGGGACAAGAAGGAGTTCGGCAAGGCCCGGGGCCTGAAGGGCCTGACGCTGGGCGTGATCGGCGTGGGGAACATCGGGCAGGAAGTGATCAGGCGGGCCGGGGCGTTCGGGATGCACGTGGTGGCGTGGAGCCGGGGGATCACGCCGCAGCATGCGTCGGCACTGAACTGCGAGTGGGGGGGGACGGACACCCCGGCGCTGATGTCGCTGGCGGCGCGGTGCGACGCGATCAGCGTGCACCTGCCGCTGACGGATACGACCAAGAAGCTGTTCGGGAAGGCGTTTTTCGACGCGATGAAGCCGGGGGCGTACTTCATCAACACGTCGCGAGCCGGCGTGGTGGACGAGGCGGCGCTGCGCGACGCGGTGCGGACGAAGGGGCTGCGTGCAGGGCTGGATGTGTCGGAGAATCAGCCGGCGGAGGCTCAGGCCCCGTGGGGGAACGAGTCGGCGAAGCTGGCCGGGGTGTACCTGTCGCACCACTGCGGGGCGTCGACGGACCAGGCGCAACTGGCGGTGGCGGAGGAGGCGGTGCGTGTGGTGCGGGTGTTCAAGCAGACGGGGCGGGCGGAGAACTGCGTGAACGCGTAGGGCGAGGGTCAGGGTTCCCGGGTGTGGATACCATTCGGGCATGACTACCGCCGCCATCGACACCGCGAAGAGCGTTGGAGCCGCGACCTCGAACACCGCCCGCGCGTGGAACTTCTGCGCCGGGCCGAGCGTGCTGCCTGAGGAAGTGATCCGCCAGGCCCAGCAGGACCTGTGGGACGTCTCGGGCACGGGCATCGGGATCCTGGAGCACAGCCACCGTGCAAAGACGTACGACAAGGTGCTGGCGGAGGCGGTGGAGAACTGCCGCAAGGTCGCGAACATCCCCGCGGGCTATCAGGTGCTGTTCCTGACGGGCGGGGCGACGAGCCAGAACTTCATGATCCCCGCGAACCTGCTGGCACAGAACCAGACGGCGGACTATCTGACGACGGGGTACTGGGCGGAGAAGAGCGCCGAGCACGCAAAGATGTACGGCACGATCCACGAGGCGTGGGACGGGAGGCCGATCAAGCACGTGTACTGCCCGACGGACGGGGAGATCAGGTACTCGGCAACACCCGCGTACGTGCACATGTGCACGAACAACACGATCTACGGGACGCAGTGGCGTGCGAGCGCGACGGACGGCTCGATCCGTCTGCCGAAGGTGCCTTCGGGCGTTCCGCTGATCGCGGACATGTCCAGCGACATCTACAGCCGCCCGATCAACGTGGCGGACTTCGGGTTGATCTACGCCGGCGCGCAGAAGAACATCGGCGTGGCGGGGACGACGCTGGTCATCATCCGGGACGACCTGTTGGCCCGCAATCCGCGGGAGTTGCCCGGCATGCTGCAGTACCGGGTGCATGCGAAGGACGAGAGCCGGCACAACACGCCTCCTGTGTTCGCGATCTACATGTGCGGGCTGATGTTCAAGTGGATCCTGAAGCAGGGCGGACTGGCGGCGCTGCACAAGAGGAACATGGAGAAGGCGGCGGTCATCTACAAGGCGGTGGATGAATCCGGCGGGTTCTACAGGGGCCATGCGCGGCCCGACAGCCGCAGCCTCATGAATATCACGTTCCGGTGCCCGAGCGAGCAGATCGACGAGCTGTTCGTCAAGGAGGCATCGAAGAACCGCATGGACCAGCTCAAGGGGCACCGCTCGACGGGCGGCATGCGGGCGAGCACGTACAACGCCATGTCGCTGGAGGGGTGCGAGGCCCTGGCGTCGTTCATGCGGGAGTTTGCGAAGAAGAACGGCTGAGCCGGGGGCGACCCACGGGACGGCGGGACGCCGGGGTCATGAGCCCGCGAGGCGCTGGCGGCATGCGCCGATGACCTCGGGAACGCTGATCCGGTCCATGAGCGATCGGGAACGGGCGTCCTTGTGGTCCATTCGGTCGGAGGCTCTGGCGTGCTGGATGGCGTCGCCCGGGCGGCCCCACGGTCCGACGCGGTGCAACCTGGTGGGGCCGTACAGGCCGACGATCGGCCGGTCAAAGCCGACGGCGATATGGAGTGCCGCGGAGTCGTTCCCGACGACGAGGGCGGCGTGTTCGATGACGTCCATGAGCTGCGCCACGCTGGTGGCACCGAGCAGATCAACGAAGCCGGAGTTCTCGCGGGCGAGGGCGGTGCACGCGGGGACCTGGGGGCGCTCCGAGGCGGCGCCGACCAGCGCGACGGGCGTGCCGCTCGATGCGAGTTCGCGGGCGAGGGCGGCGAAGCGTTCGTCGGGCCACTGCTTGGAGACCCAGCGGCTGGTGGGCGCGATCACCGCGTATCGCCGGCCGGCGAGCGCTGGGACTGAGGAGGCAAACCCGGCGCCGGAGGTCGGGGTGTAGAGCCTCATGGTCCGGGCGTTGGCGACCGCGGGGATGCCGAGCGACCGGAGGAGCGAGAGCATGCGCGTGACGGTGTGCGCTTCCGGGTCGGCGGGCACGCGAGCCGTGTAGGCGATCCAGCCGAGCTCTCGTGCGTCCGAATGACCAAGGCGGACGGGCGCCCCGGTGCACCACGCGATGAGGGCGCTGCGGGCCAGGCCCTGCGCGTCGATGACGAGGTCGTAGCGTTCGCGGGAGAATCGGCGGAGATAGGCGGCCAGCGCGGCCCAGCGTCCGGTCCGGAACCAGCGAGAGAACTCGCGCCTGGGGAACGGGACGACGCGGGAGAGCGCCGGGTGGGCGCTGATCACGTCGGCGAAGGCGTCCTGGACCAGCCAGTCGATCCGTGCCCCGGGGTAGGCCTGTCGAAGCGCCGCCAGCAGCGGGACGGTGCGTGCCACATCACCCATCGCCGAGGGACGGATCAGGAGGATTCGCTCTGGGGAGGCGGGGGAGTGCACGCGGCTATTCGCTGAGCGAGGAGAGGACCTCTGCGAGCGTGGTGGAGCCCTGACGCACCTTCGAGAACCCGTCGTCGAGCAGGGTCCAGAGGTCGCCATCGGCCTTGGCCCGGGACGCGATCTCCGGGCTGGTGGCGCGGTCGGCCATCATGTGGCGGAGGTGGTCGTTGATCCGGAGGAGTTCGTAGACGCCGACGCGGCCACGCAGGCCGGTGTTCCGGCAGGCGCGGCAGCCCCGGCCACGCTTGAGCCTTTCACCGGGCTGGAGGGAGAATCCCGCGGGCAGGTCGTCGGGGTCGGGCTCGTAGAGCTCGGCGCACTCCGCGCAGATGCGGCGGACGAGGCGCTGAGCGAGCACGCCCTCCAGGGAGGAGGCGACGAGGAAGGGCTCGACGCCCATGTCGAGCAATCTGGTGACGGAGCCCGCGGCATCGTTCGTGTGGAGGGTGGAGAAGACGAGGTGGCCGGTGAGGGAGGCCTGGACCGCGACCTCGGCGGTCTCCTTGTCGCGGATCTCGCCGATCATGACCGCGTCGGGATCATGACGGAGGATGGAGCGCAGTCCGGAGGCGAAATCGAGCCCGACCTTGGTGTTGACCTGGATCTGGTTGACGCCGGAGACGTGGTACTCGACGGGGTCTTCGACGGTGATGACCTTGATCTCATCGCTGACGATGGTGTTGAGCGAGGCGTAGAGGGTCGTGGACTTGCCCGACCCGGTGGGACCGGTGACGAGCAGGATGCCGTGTGGTCTCTGGATCAGCTTCTGCCAGGCGCCCAGAACCTGGGCGGGCATGCCGAGGTCCGGCAGCGACATGAGCACCGCGGTCTTGGAGAGGACGCGGAGCACCACACCCTCGCCGAAGAGCATGGGGATGATCGAGAGTCGGAGGTCGAACTCCTGGGGCGCCCCGCCTCCCTGGGGGCGGAACTTGTAGGTGATGCGGCCGTCCTGGGGGCGGCGTTTCTCGGCGATGTTGAGGTTCGCCATGATCTTGAGGCGGCTGACGATGGCCGGGGCGAACCGGGTGATGGTGGGCGGGACGTTGGCACGGTGGAGCACGCCGTCGATGCGGTATCGGACGACGAGGTCGTGCTCGTAGGGCTCGATGTGGACGTCGGTGGCCCGCTCGGCGATGGCTTCGGCGAGGAGATCGCTGACGAGCTTGATGACCGAGGCTTCCTGGGCCTGCTCGGCGTCGTCGGCCTGGGGCAGGTCGACCTCGGGCCCGTCCTGCCCGGTGAGGGCGTCGAGGGTGTCACCACCGACTCCGAAGTTGGCGCGGAGGAACTTGGTCAGCTCTTCCTCGTCGGCGAGGACGAGCTCGATCGGTCCGCGCGTGTGCAGGCGCAGCTCGTCGACCATGCCGAGCTCGTAGGGGTCTGCGATGGCGATGGTGAGCGTGTCGCCGCTTTTTCGGATCGGGACGCAGCGGTGCCTGAAGATGAGCTTGGACGGGAGCGCCGAGAGCGTGGCGGGGTCAACAGCGAGGGCGCCGAGGTCCACGACCTCCATCTGGAACTGGGTGCCGAGCGCCTCCACGACCTGAGCGCGGCTGGCGAGGCCCATGCGCAGGAGCACGCGGTCGAGGCGCTCACCCGTCCGCTGCTGTTCTGCCGACGCTTCCTTGAGCTGCTCGTCGGTCAGGACACCCGAGGTGTTGAGGAGAGAACCAAGGCCCATGGGGCGATCCTACGGAGCGGGGGGCGGGTTGGGGTGAGCGTTCAGGCGGGGAAGGTGCTGCTCGTGCGGTCGGACTCCCACACGGTGACGCTGCGGAGCTCCGCGCCGGGGAACGTGCGGGCGACTTCGGGAGCCAGCAGCCGGTGACAGACGCGTGCGATGTTCTCCACCGAAGGGTTCACGCCCCGGGGCGGGCGGAACTCTTCCACGTCCTGGTTGAGGTTGCGGTGGTCGAACCGCTCGATGATGACGGCGTGCACGAGCGACTCCAGGGCAGAGAGAGGGATCGCGGCGCCGTGGGCCCCGAGCGGGGCAGCGATGCAGGGTTCCACCTGGTAGTTGTGACCGTGCCCGCCCGGGTAGTTGCACTTGCCGAACAGCCGGAGATTCTCGTCCGGGCTCAGCGATTCGACGTTGAGCCTGTGGGCGGCGGCGAAGTCGAAGCGTTGGCGGACCAGGACGGATTCGAGAGCGCCCATTCGGACCTCCACGGAGTAGTAGGGGGAGAGTCGCCAGATCACGGAGTCGAGCAGCCCGCGGAGTTCCGCGGCGAGGTGTGGCATGATCTGCGAGAGCAGCATGCCGGGGTCGCTTGCGGGGTGCTCGTCGAACGCCGCGCGGATGCGGGGGATTGCGGCGGCGCGCACGGCGCGATCGATCTCCTGGATATCGATCATGTACCCTAGGGTGGGGTCGACGTCGCCCCGGCAGCGCACCGAGAGTTCGTAATGTGCGCCGAGGCCGGCCATCGCCGGGCGCCCGGCGTAGCCGTTGCGCGAGTCCGGGCCCGGGGGCACGGCGCCGACGGCGAAGCGGACGCATCTGGAGAGGAGGAACACGGTGGAGTGTATTCTCCGTGCGGGCCGCAGCCCGGTCCTGCCCGCACCTAGGATCACCTGTTCGGGCCTGTGCAGGGGTCGGTACGCAGGCTCGCACCTGGAGACGCCCATGACGCGGCACGCCCTGATCGTCGTTGCATCGCTCGCGACAGCCTGTTCCGCCCTCGCTCAGGAGGCCGCGCCGGGCAAGGAAGCGCCCAAGGCTCCGGAGCCCCCGGCGCCGGCGGTCCCTGCGGCGCCGATCGCTCCGGTGAAGCAGCCCCCGCCCCCCCAGGCGCCGCCCAGCCCCATGGTGCTCACTGGGGTCGTGAAGGACCTCGATGGCAAGGACGTGGACCTTGCGTCCTTCAAGGGCAAGGTGTGCCTCATCGTGAACGTCGCGAGCAACTGCGGCTACACGCACCAGTACGTGGGGCTCGAGGCGTTGTACGCTCAGAAGAAGGACCAGGGCTTCGTGATTCTGGCCTTCCCCGCCAATGACTTTCTGGGGCAGGAGCCGGGTACCGCGGCGCAGATCAAGGAGGTCTGCTACGGGAAGTACAAGGTGACGTTCCCGATGTTCGCCAAGGTGAGCGTGGTTGGCGGCCCGGAGCAGGCGGCGCTGTACAAGCAGATCGCGGCGCAGCCCGCGCCGGTGGGAGGCGACCCGAAGTGGAACTTCACGAAGTTCCTTGTGGACCGGAACGGCAACGTGATCGAGCGGTTCGAGCCCCGGATACGTCCGAGCGACGCCGTGCTGCTCGCGGCGATCGACAGGGAACTCGCGAAGAAAGGGGGCGAGACGGCAACGCCCGAGCCGGCCCCGGCATCACCCCCCGCCGAGGGTGGGAAGTAGCGGAGGCAGGCGGTGGCGCTCTTCCGGTACACGGCCCTGGACTCGGGCGGCGCTCGCGTGACCGGCTCTCTCGCCGGAGCCAGCGAGCAGGCGGTCCTGTCGGAGTTGGAGCATCGACGGTTGACGCCGGTGAGCGTGACGCAGCAGGCGGCGGGGGGCGGACTGTTCGCGCGGCGCATGGGTACTCGCGAGCTTGGCGAGGCGTACGGCCAGGTCGCGGACATGCTCCACGCGGGCGTGCCGCTGCTGCGAGCGCTCCGGCTGCTTGGGAACCGGAAGGGCCGGGTCCGGCTTGCGGAGGCATTCCGCGGGCTTGCGGAGCAGGTGGAGAAGGGCTCTGACCTTGCGTCGGCGATGGAAGCCAAGGGCGAGCAGTTTGAGCCGGTGCAGGTCGCGATGGTGCGCGCCGGGGAGCGGGGCGGGTTTCTGGAGCAGGTGCTTCTGCGGCTGTCGGAACTGCAGTTGAAGCAGGCGGAGCTGCGTGCGAAGCTGATTTCGAACCTGATCTACCCGATGCTGCTGCTCCTGTTCAGCATTCTGGCGATGGTGGGCATCTTCGGGTTCCTGGTGCCGATGTATCGCCCGATGTTCGACAAGGTGAAGGGCGGGCTGCCGACGGTCACGAAGGTGGTGTTCGCGGCGAGTGACGCGATCACGGCCCATGGTCTGCTGACGGCTGGGCTGCTGGTGGCGGCGGGATTCGGCGTGTGGACGCTGCTGAAGAGGCCGGACGTGCGCGAACGGTGGGAGCGTGCGAAGACCCGCCTGCCGGTGATCGGCCCGGTGGTCCGGGGCTATGCCGCGTCGCGGTTCTGCCACCTGCTCGGCGCGATGCTGGGGAACGGGGTGCCGATGGTGGCAGCGCTCACGATCGCGCGGGACGGGGCGGGCAACGTGCTGATGGCGAGGGCGATTGACCGGGCCATCGAGGAGGTGAGAGCGGGGCGGGCGCTCTCCGGGCCGCTGACGGACAGCGGGCTGTTCGATGATGATGTGCTGGAGATGATCGGGGTGGGGGAGGCGGCGAACAATCTGGAGTCGGTCCTCCCCAAGGTAGGGGCCGCGCTGGAGCACAGGCTGGATCGGGTTCTCACGGTCGCGATCCGGCTGATCGAGCCGATGATGCTTCTGGCGATTGCGGGCGTGATCGGGGTGGTGGCGGTGGCGCTCATCCTGCCGATGCTGAGGCTGAACGCGGGCGGGTGAGGCGGATTTCCGTGGCGGGGCGAGCAACGTCCCGGGCCGCGGGGCGTACAATGGCGATGTGGGAGGTTTCCTGATGCGGAGGCATGAGATGACGCAAGCTACGCGGCGCGGGCGCATGGCCCGGGCCTTCACGTTGTTTGAGGTTCTGATCGTCATTGCGATCATCCTGGCGCTGGGGGGCCTGGTGGCGTACAACCTGATGGGCCGCAAGGAGCAGGCGGAGAACGACCTCTGCAAGGTGGACATGAACACGCTGCGGCAGGCGTTGAAGATGTTCCGCTTCGACCACGGGCGGTACCCCACGGACGAGGAAGGCCTGGCGGTGCTGTGGAGCAAGGACGCCATGCAGGATGAGGAACAACTGAAGAAGTGGGCGTCTCGGATGGAGAAGCCCATGCCGAAGGACCGATTCGGTCATGACTGGGGTTATCGCCAGCAGTCAGAGCACGGGGACGAGACCGAGTACGACCTGTGGTCGATCGGCCGCGACGGGGTCGAGGGGACCGACGATGACGTCGTCTCGTGGGACAAGGATGCGGAAGGCACGACGACGCCGAGCGGCGACTCGTCGACGAAAACAGGAGGCTGAGTGATGCGGGTGGTGGTCGCCAGGGCATTCACGCTCGTCGAGGTGCTGATCAGCCTCGCGTTGCTGCTGCTCATTGGCGCGATCATCACTCCGTCGCTCGTGGGGCTTGCGGACCGGGTGTCGATCGACGCGGCGTGCGACGAACTCTCGGCGGCGACCTCCATCGCTGCGGCGCACGCGTCGAGGCGTGCCGAACCTCTGGAACTGGTGGCGGTGACCAAGCCGGAGGGAACCGCGATCTACGTCCGTGCGCTGGGCGGCCAGGCTCGCGAGAACGCGGGGGCTGCGAGCGAGGACCCGACGGTGCGGGGAGATTCCGGCCCGTGGGAGATGCGTGTCACAACACTCCGGCCGTCGATCGTGGTGTCGGATCAGGACCCCCGTCCGGCACAGGCTGAGCCGCTGATGAGCCCCGTGCGGGACCCCGTCCCGGCCCGGGAGGGTTCCGCGGACGCGCTCGAATCCGGCGAAGCGCCCGCGGTTCGGCTCGCGCTCTTTCTCCCCGATGGTTCCGCGGTATCCGGCCAGCGGATGTTCGTGGGTGTGCAGACCCGGACGAAGGTGGGTGAACTGAGCCCCCTGACCTCGAAGATCACCTTCCGCGATGCGCCCCCGGTTTCGGAAGAGGGCGCCGCTGATGAAGAGCCCGGCGCGAAGCCCGAGCGAGATGAGTTTGGCCCGCTTGCTCCGGAGGATCCGGATGTCGAGTCGCCCCAGGACCGCGAATAGCCGCCGGGGGGGTGTCCTCCTCGAGGTGCTGCTCGCGCTCGTGCTGTTTGTCTCCGCGGCGATGGCGACGCTGAGCCTCGTCGACCGACTCATCGAGAACTCCTACACCCTGGAGCAGCGGCGGATCGCGGCGGACCTCGCACGCTCCGCGATGGCCAGGCTGGAGGCTGGGCTCGCGACACCCGAGACGCTGTCCGGGCCTGTGAGGCCGGAGGAAGGTGACGCGGGGGTTGCCGCGATCTCCGACTGGGTGCTGGATGTGCAGACGGAAACCTCACCTTTCTCAGAACTCACGAACGTGAGCGTGACGGCGATGCTCGCGCCCGGGGGAGACGTCGAGCACCCCAAGACCTCGTTCACGCTTCGCCAGCTCGTGCGGCTGGCGCGGCGGCAGCCCGAGCCGACCCGGGAGGACCCCATGAGCGGCTTGGGGGCCCCGGCGGAGGGTGTGCCATGAGGCGACGGGCCTTCACGCTTTTCGAGACCCTGCTGGCGATCGTGCTGATCGTGGCGCTCTCCGCCGCGGTCTTCGGGTTCCTGTGGACCCTGCTCGAGCGCCGCGAGCAGCTCGACACGGTGGGGGCGCGGGGCGACGGGCTGGCGGCGATGTGGTCGCGGCTGGAGCGGGACCTGGCGACGACGTTTGCGGCGGACGGGGCTGGCGGCGCCGGGCTGCGGGGGGACTCGTCGAGCCTGCGGGTTCGGGCGAGGGGAGTAGGGCTTGATCCGAGCAGTCGTGCCTCTGAGGCAACGGGCAGCGAGTTTGTGTTCAGCGCCTCCACGGGACAACTTACCGGACGGACGATCCCGGGGCCGGGAGCCACGGCGGAGGTGCTGGCGACTGGGCTGGAACTGGTCCGGTTCAGGTATCACGACGGGGCGGAGTGGCGGGAGTCGTTTGATTCGGGGAGTGCCAGGGCTTTGCCGCTGGCGGTGGAGGTGTCCGTGTGGTTCGGGGCGGGCCCTGCGGCGGCGCGGGCGGTGCCGCCCGATGACATCGACCTCGTGGGACGGGAGGACGGCCCCGCGAGGCCGGCGGACCGCACCCGGGTCATTACGATCCCGGACGGGCCGGTGAGTGCGTGGAAGGAGGGCGCGTGAAGGCGGGCGTCCGGACGCGCGGCACGGTTCTGATCATCACGCTTGTGGTGATCGCGGTGTCGGTGCTTGTGTGCAGCGCGATGGCGGTGCGGGTGGAGGCCCGGCTGGATAGCGCCCGCGTCAGCATGGAACGGGAGCATCTGCGGGCGCTGGCCTGGTCCGGTTTGCAGGGGGTGCAGCACGAACTCGAAGCCCAGCGGGCGGCCATGCTGGAGGGCGAGCAACCGACCCTCACCCGGGAGTGGGTTCTGTTCGACGACGGCTCGCACAAGGGCATCGTGCGACTGATCGGGGGCGGGCCCGGTGCTACGACGAGCGAGATGGGCCGGCTCGACGTCAACCGAGCGGACGCTGCGATGCTCGCGAAGCTCCCGGGGGGAAGCGAGGATCTCGCGGCCCGGATCGTTGCGGCCAGGGGCGCCGGTGTGCAGGCGCCGGAAGAGCTCGTTCGGCCGGGGGCGATGACCGCATCGGAGTTTTACGGCTCCCGTCCGGCGGCGGAGGAGTCCGAGGCGGAGGCCACCGAGACGCCGTCGGGGTTCGGGATGTGGATCACCACGCATTCCTACGACCCGAACGTGCAGGGGGGGCTTGGACGCGGGTCGGCCTCGGGGGAGCACGCCGGTCAGTTCCGTTTGCACCGGGGAATCGGTTGGAGCAAGGAGATCGGGGACGAACTGGGATCGAGGCTTTCGGCGGGGGCATTGAAGGCGGCGGAGGCGGCGCTCAAGTCGGAAGCGACGACGGCTGGGGCGCTCGTGCAGGCGATGATCGGGGCCGGCGCCGGACCGGAGGAGTGGGGCGAGGTGTTGGATGTCCTCACTGCCGCTGACGATCAGTACCTGCCGGGGCGCGTGGACATCAACCTCGCGCCGCCCGAGGTGCTGTCGTGCCTGCCCGGGGTGAGCGTGGAGGCGGCGCAGCGCCTCGCGGAAGTGCGTACGAGTCTGAGCGCCGATCGCCGGCGCAGCTTGGCGTGGCCTGTTCGGGAGGGTGTACTGACGCCGGAGCAGTTCGTAGAGGCAGTGGATTGGCTCACGACGCGGAGCCTGGTGTGGCGAGTCCGAGTCTCGGCAGAGATCGGGCCTTCGACGCGGGACGATGCGGTCACCGGCGGAGAGTGGACCCCCCAGGCCCGGCTGGTCTGGGAGGCGGTCGTCGACGCGAGTTCACCCCAGGTGCGAGTCGCGTACCTTCGTGATGTGACGTTCCTTTCGGCGGCCGTCTGGGGCCCTCAGCCGAACGACCTGCCGGAGTCGGAATCTCCCGCTGCCCCGATCGTGGGGGGTGAGCGGGCGCGGCCGCTGGAGGAGGAGGGGAAACAAAATGTGCCGGCGGGAGTATTTGATATGCCGACATCGCTTGGTGCTCCCCGTTCTCTGGGGAGCCGTCCTGTACCTGGGGTGACGTCCAGCCGTCCGGCAGAAGTTGGGGAGGCTCGGGCACCTGAGGGTGTGCCGGACGCTGCTTCCGGGTCGCGGGGCGGAGCCAAGGCGTTGAAGGATCGACGGTCGGGGAGATGGGGAACGAGCGGACGCTGATGGCAAAGACCAGAGTCATTACGGCGATTGAGGTGGATCGCTGGGGTGCGGCGATGCTGACGGGAGAAGTCTCGTCGGGCGGGGTGCGCGTCCTGGGTTGGCACGTGGCGTCGCGGCCGACGAACGTGGGCCAGGGAGACGCGGCGGCGGTTGGGGCGTGGCTGGCGAGCGAGGTTCGGACGCTGGGGACGTCCCGGGGCCGTGTGGTCCTGGTGGTCCCGCGGCACGAGTGCGTCATCAAGCACCTTCAGGTTCCGACGGCGCCCCAGGGCGCGGTGTCGGCGGAGGATCTGGCCGGCATCGTGCGGCTGCAGATGATCCGCCAACTCGCGCTGCCCTTGGAGGGGACGACGATCGACTATGTGCCGCCCGCCGGATCGAGCGGGGCCGTGCTGGCTGCGGCGATGCCAGCGGAGCGGCAGCACTGGTGGAACGAGGTGGCGACGGCGGCGGGGATCAAGCCGGCGAGGCTGACGGTGGGGAGTGTGGGGGCGGCGGTGCTGCTCTCAGATATTCACGACCGACGCGGGGGCCCGGTTCTAGGGATCCGGACGACGCCGGGTGGCGTTGAGTTCCTGGTCATCGAGTCCGGGGGGCTTGGGGCATCGCGCGCCATCGATCTCGAGCCTGAGTCCTCAGAGGACACGGAGGCCTGGTCGTCCCGCGTCGCGATGGAAGCCCGGCGAACGTGGATGAGTCACGTCGGGGCGAGGAACGTGGAACTGGATTCGGTGGCGGTGCTCGGAGAGGGGCCCGAGGCGCGAGCACTCGCGGAGCGGTGTGCCCAGGGCCTGTCCTGTATGCCGGAGACGGTGCGAGGCTTGCAGGGACAGGGACTGCCTGACGGAGTGCCCGAGCGGTATCAGGGATCGCTGGTTGCCCTCCTGGGGCTTCTGTTCGAAGAGGCGGCGGGGCGGGCATCGCTGGACTTCCTGAACCCACGGAAGGCCCCCGATCGGGCGGCATTGGCCCGGAAGGCGGTGCTCATCGGCTCGCTGGGCCTCATCGTTCTGGGAAGCCTGTTCTACGTCGTGGCCGACCAGAGCCTGAGCGGGCTGAGGCGGACGCTGACGCTCGCCAAGTCCGAGCGGGCGGCGCTGGAGACTGAGTACGCGGGGTTCCTCGTCGAGCATGCTCGCACGAGCCACCTTGAAGAGTGGCGGGCGTCGCGGGTGGACTGGGTGGCTCACCTCGACGGCCTGAGCCGGGTCTGGCCCACGCCGGGGACCGCGGTGCTGGACGATCTTTCGGGTCGTGCCAGCGCGAGGCCGGAGTACGCGCCGAAGAAGGGCTATCCGGACGGTCAATGGAAGCGGCCCCTGACAGCCATCTTCGATTTCTCCGGCAAGGTGAAGGACCGGGAGGTTTCTTCGGACCTGCGTGATCGCGTGCTGCGGGGCGAGGTCTACACCGTCGAGAGCCGCGGGGCCGACACCCCGGACAAGTTCGCCTTCCGCCTGACGACCACGATGCAGACTCCGGCCGGGCGCCCGGCGGCGGAAGACCCGGCGTCGGCCCCTGAGTCGAAGGGGGCAGGCCGATGAACGCGCTTCTGACCAAGCCTTGGGCGCGGATCGCGCTGGTGGCCCTGGTCGCCGGTGGCGCGTGGTGGGCGTTCCAGAAGGTATATCTGGGCCCGCGCCGGCTGATCGAGGCGGACATTCGGACGGCCCAGGACGCCATCACGAGGCTGAAGACCCAACTGAGCGAGGAGCGGGAACTGACCCGGCGTCGGGCCGCGGTTGGAGCGGGGCTGCTGGGGAGTGAGCTGGACATTGTGAGCGCCCGGTTCCGGGATGGCCTGACCCGGGTGGGGAGCACCGCGGGGCTGGACAAGGTGATCGTGGAGCACGGGCAGCCGGTGGAGGTCATGAGCCCGGTGCTGGATGCCAAGGGCGTCTCGGTTGAGTTGAAGCGTGCGCTGCGTCGGCAGCCGGACTTCCAGGTCTTGCGGGGCTCCATCCGAGGGACGGGAACGCTCGAGCAGGCGGTCGCCGCGATCGGGATGCTCCAGGACCAGCCTTGGGTGCACCGGATCGACGCGTTTTCGTTGAGGCCAATCGGAAAGGAACGGGACCGGTTCGATCTTCGGGTGGACGTGGCGACGATCTACGCCCCGGCGCTGGCCTCGAAGGCCGATCAAGGTGCCCCGCAGCTCACTCCGGCGAGCGCGGAGCATGAGTCCACGTGGCGAGCGATTGCGTCGCGGAACCTGTTCCGCGCTCCGACGGGCGGCCCCGGGGAGGCGGGGCCCTCGGTCGTGATCGCCGCCGCCCCGGCGGAGGGGCAGGCAACTCCCGCGCCGGCCCCGCGGGCGTTTGCGCCGTACGAAGACTGGCGGCTCGCGGGCGTGGCGTCGGGGCGGGGCGGCCTGAGCGCCCTGTTCGTGAACTTGCGCACGGGGGATCGCCTCACGGTGCTGAGGGGCGGGCAGGTTCTCGACGCCGTGCTGGTCGACGGCGCGGGAGAACTTGCGGTTGTGGAAATCGCGGGGGAGAAGTTCGACGTGTCGGTTGGGAGCACCCTCGCCGCACGCAAGCCCAAGGGATAGGTAGACTCTGGCACCGACGGGACTTCTGTCGGTGGCGGCGGTGATACTGCCTTTCTCAGGGGGTCAGGTCCGCCCCGGTTGTCACGGAGGATTCCGATGTCACAGCAGAGAAGCAAGCGCGTGGCGGTAGCCGCGATGGTCGCGGTGGTCGGCCTGCCCGTTTCGGTCTGGGCGCAGGAGGCGTCCCCTCCGCCGCCCGTCGCTGCCCCGGTGGTGGCGGGCGCCGCACCGGCGGCGGCACCGGCGCAGCCCCGTGACGACATCGGGTTCACGTTCAAGGACGCGCCCGTCGACCAGGTGCTGGATGTCTTCGCCCGAGAAGGCGGCGTTCCGATCATTTTCGAGGCGGCGATCCCTCAGGGCACGGTGACGTTCGTGAGCTCGGCCCGGTACTCGTTCGCGGATGCTCTCAGCATCCTGAACCTGAACCTGGCGCGGTTCGGCGTTCACCTCCGGAAGCAGGATCAGTATCTGTACCTCGCGACGCTGCAGGACGCGTCGAAGAAGCCGATCGCGGTGCCGGCGGACGCGGCCTCGCTGGCGCGGCTCTCGCCGGACCAGATCGTGACCGTGAGCATTCCCCTGGACAACGCCCGCGTGGAGCAGGTGGCGGAGCAGGTCAAGCAACTGGTGGGGTCCTTCGGCGGGGTGCTGCCGATCCCCACGCAGAACATGCTGATCGTGGTGGACACGGCGGCGCAGGTGAAGCGCATCCGCGAGATCGTGCAGTCCATCGACGCCCGCAAGCCCGCGGACGCGTCGTTCAAGCTCTTCCCGCTCAAGTATGGACAGGCGGAAACGATCCTCAACAGCCTGAAGGGCCTCGTCGGCGAGCGTCAGAAGACCGTCATCGTCGATAAGGACGGCAGTCAGCGCACGGTGCAGGACACCCAGGTCGCGGGGCTGAACCTGGTCGCCGATCCGCGCACGAACTCCATCATCGCGGTGGGGCCCGAGGCTCGCATCCGCACGGTCGAGGAGGTGCTGGGGCTGCTGGATGTCCCGGCGACGGAGGCGGGCGAGGGGCAACTGGCGACCTTCGCGCTGGCGACGATCACCGCGGACGCCGCGGCGGCGCGCCTGACGGCGCTGTTCTCCAAGGACGACCCGAAGACGCGCCCCGTGGTGCTCGCCCTCCCCGAGGTGCTGAAGGTGACGGTGGTAGGGCCGGCGGACAAGATCGCGCAGGCCGCGGCGGTCCTTGGCGAGATGGACCCCGCGGCGTCCCGCAGTGATGGCGGGACGGTGGGAGAGCCCGCGAGCGTGAGGCCGGAGCGGCGGGCGGTTTCGGTGCGCCTGAAGCACCTTCCCGCCAGCGTGATCGAGTCCATCGCGACCCGCCTGCTGACTCCGAGGCAGATGCAGTCCATGCGGATCAGTGCGGGGCCGGACGGCAAGAGCGTGATCCTCGTGGGGCCCTCGGGGGATGTTGAGTCGTATCAGCAGATGATCGCGGCGCTGGACACTCAGGACGCGCAGGAGCGCGACGTCAAGCTCGTGAGGCTCGGGCGTGAGGGTGCCGTGGCTGCGCTCAAGAAGGCGCAGGACCTGTACGCGCAGAGCGGCAAGGCCGCGACCGATCCCGTGACCATCAGCTTTGAGGCCGAGTCCGGGACGGCGACGCTGCTCGGCTCGCGCGCTGGGCTCGCCGCGTTCTCGCAGATTCTGACGCAGGTGGAAGCGGTGTCCGTGGTGCAGGAGGTCCGACGGTTTGACGTGAAGAAGACGGCGGCGAGCGTGCTCGCGGGGCGGCTGTCCCGGCTGGCGCGGCCCATGCTCACGCCGACGGACGGATCGGCGTACACGGAGCCTGTGCTGGAAGCCATCGACGAGGCGAAGGTGCTGCTCGTGCGGGGCACGCCGGCGCAGGTGGCGCTCCTGGGCGACCTGGTGGCGGAGCTCGACGCGGATGACCCGGCGCTGCGCCAGTTGCGGATGGTGGAACTCAGGCAGGCCAAGGCGAGCGACGTGGTGGCAACGCTGACCGACCTTGTGAAGTCCAGCCAGACGCTCCGGGGGCCCGGCGGCCCCGAGCCGGCGTTCGAGGCGATCGAGCAGACGAACACGCTGATCATCGGAGCGAGGCCGGAGCAGCTCGCGGTGCTCGAGGCACTGGTGCGAGACCTGGACACCCGGCAGGGCGCGGATCGTCCCCCGCTGAAGCTGTTCCGGCTGAAGTCCACGGACGCGGCGAACGTGGCGCTGGTGATTCAGCGGAGCTTTGACGCGAGGCCGGCGGAGCAGCGCACTCGCCAGCCGGTGTGGGTCGACTCGGATCCGGCGACGAACACGCTGATCGTCTCCGCGCACCCGGACACGCTGCCGGAGATCGAGACGATCATCGAGGGGTTGAACGAGGCGCAGCAGATGGACGCGGAGGGGCGGGAGATCCGCATCTACCCGCTGAAGGTGGCCCGGGCCGAGGAACTGGCCCAGACCATCGACCAGATGTACCCCGAGCCGCCGATGCCGATCGATCCGCGAACCCGGCAGCCCCGCCCGGACCTGAAGCAGCCCCGCGAGGTCGTGGTGAGGGCTGACCGCGCGACCAACTCCCTGATCGTTGACGCGCCGGCGAAGCGCATGGCCGGGTTCGAGCAGCTCGTGAAGAGCCTGGACCAGCAGAAGCTCGCGGATAACCTCTCGCTGCGGACGTACAAGGTGGAGCGGGCCGACCTCGCATCGGTCGCGAACACGATCCGGCAACTGGTCTCGGGGGGCTCGCTCGCGAGCAAGTCCAGCAATGCGCCCATCACGGTGTCGACGGAGCCGGTGAGCCGCACGCTGGTCGTCAGCGGTCCGAGCGACATCTTCGAGGGTGTGGACGACGTTCTGAAGCGACTGGACGGGCTGCCTCAGGCGGCGCCGACGGAGATGAAGCTGTATGCCCTGACCGCGGCGAGGGCGGACCGCCTGATGCCGCTGGTGCAGCGCGTGCTGAGCCAGCGGGCCCGCGAGCTGCGCGACCCGAGCGGCGCACCGCTGCCGGAGGCTTCCACGCAGGTGGAGGTGACGAGCGACACGGGCAGCAACACGCTGGTGATTTCGGCGCCGCGCGAGATCATGTCCGTGGCGGACGGCATCGTCCGTGCGCTGGACCAGCAGAGCACATCGAGCACATTGGAGGTTCGGGTCTTCAGGCTCAGCAAGGGCGAGGCGGCGAGCATCGCGGGGGCCCTGAGGGGCACGCTCCCCGCGCAGGACAAGCCGGGCGCGACGCCGGCGACCATCACCCCTGAGCCCGCGAGCAACACCGTCGTCATCGTCGGGACCTCGGAGCAACTCGACCGCGCGGCCAAGCTCATCGAGAACCTCGACCAGTCCGTGGACCGCGAGGGCATGGGTGTTCGGACGATCCCGCTGAAGCACGGACGGGCCGAGACGCTCGCGCCGGTGCTGGAGGGCGTGCTCGCCCGCGAGTCTTCGCTCGACCGGATGCCGGATTGGATGCGGGCGCAGGTCATCTCTCGCCTCGGCGGCAATCCGGAGCCTCTGAAGGTGCGGGTGCTGGCGGAGACGCGGCTGAATGCGCTCGTCGTGAGCGGGCCTCGCTCACTCATGGATCTGGCGGAGGAGATGATCGCTTCGCTGGATGTGGAGCCCGGCGAGAACGCCGGCAGCCGGCGCGCCATCCGCGTCGTGACGCTCGCCAACGCGGACGCGGCGCAGCTCGCGGCGAACCTGGACGCGGTCTTCAAGGACTCGCAGTCTCCCGAGCCCCCCCCTGTCATGCGGGTGGACAGTTCCAGCAACTCGCTCATCCTCCGGGGCACCGACGCGCAGCTCGAAACGGCGGAATCACTCATCAAGTCGCTGGACGCGGCGGCGCTCGCGTCGTCGCGCCAGATGCGCAGCGTTCCGCTGGACCGCAGCCGGGCCGATGCGGAACTCATGGCGCAGACGCTCCGGCGCGTGCTGGAGCAGCAGCAGGGCATGAAGGTGGAGGTGATCTCCGCGGAAGAGTTGCTGCGCCGCACCAGGGAGAAGCCTCCGGCGGATGCGGAGAAGCCCCGCACCTGGCTGCCCCCGGCCCGGTGGACGCCCCACACGTTTGCGGCTGCGGCGGTGATGGCGATGACGGAGCCCGAGGCCGGTGCGGCGCTCGAGCCACCGGCCCCCGCAGCGCCCGAGGCTGCCGCGCAGCCGGAGCACAAGGTGCCGGAGGGCAGGGCGACGGAGCCCGAGCCAACCGTGACCATCGCGGTGGACAAGGCGACGAACTCCCTGCTCATCGTGGGCTCGCCGCGCACGGCGGACCGTCTGGCCTCGCTCGCGATGCAGCTCCAGAGCCAGATGCCGCCGGAGCCGACGGGGGTGAGGCTGGTCACGATCCCGCCCGCGATCGATTCCGCCACGCTGGCGCAGATCGTCTCTCAGACGGTGGGGCAGATCGGGCGGGTTTCCGCGACGAATCCGGGTGGCCTGACCGGCCCGGTTTCCATCACCCCGGACCCCACGGGGTCCGCACTTGTCGTTCTTGCGAACGACGCGGATTTCGCGGTGGTGGGCGAGCTCATCGGATCGCTGACGCAGCTCGGCTCTACGGCGAAGATGGCGGTGAAGGTTTACCCGCTCGTGAACACCACGGCGCCGCGGGCCATGGCGGCGCTGCGGGACCTGTTCACCGCGGCACCCGCGGGTCAGCAGGCGCGCCGCGTTCGAGCATGGGAGATCGAAGTTCAGGGGCCTGACGGCGCGGTCAGCGGGAGGATCGATCCGTCCCAGATCCGCGTCATCATGGACCCCGCGGGCGCTTCGGTCATCGTGGCGGCCCCCGGTGACTCGCTCCCGGTCATCGACCGGCTGATCGAGACGGTGGACCAGAGCCCGGTCACGAACCGGCTGGCGATCCACCGGTATGAACTGAAGCACGCGAAGGCGGCGGACGTCAGCCGCACGCTGCAGACGCTGTTTGATGCGCAGCGTCAGGGAGCGGGCGGGAATGACCTTCCCCAGGCGAGGTTCATCGCGGATGACCGGACGAACACGCTGCTGGTGACCGCGAGCCAGCCCCAGCACACGGACGTGGCGCGACTGCTGGCGGAAGCGGATGTCTCGCTGGAATCCGGGGGTGACGAGCTCGCGATGATCACGCTGCGGAACGCCGCGCCCTCGACGGTGCGGCAGATCGTGGACGAGATCGTGATCGGTCGCGACCCGGCGAAGAAGGACCGGGTGCGCATCTCCGCGCAGGACGGCTCGAACCTTCTCATCGTGCGTGCCTCGAAGGAGGACATCGAGCAGGTGAAGGGCGTGGTGGCGCAGGTGGACCAGGCCGAGACGGGGACGGCCCCGGTTCGCTCCATCAAGCTCGAACGGGCGGACGCGTCGGCGGTCGCCCAGTCGCTCCAGAAGTTCTTTGCGGACCGGGCTGCGATCTCCGCGCGGCCCGGTGCGCGGACGGCTTCCCGCGTCGCGGTGGTGGGGGACAAGCGCAGCAGCACGCTCTTGGTCGCGGCGAGCGATGACGACTTCGCGCAGGTGCAGGAGTTGGTCAAGACCTTTGACACTCCGGCGCCCTCACGCGATATGCAGTTCAAGGTGGTGCCCCTCAAGCACGCGAGAGTGACGGAGGTCTTCCAGACCGTCCGCAACGTGCTGGACGAGCTGCGCTGGGAGTCCGTGAACGTGTGGTGGGGCGCCCCGCGCGAGGACGACAGCCAGAAGGTCTACGTCGAGGCCAATGAGCGCACGAACAGCATGCTGCTCATCGGGCAGGGCGAGGCCCTCGCGAACGCCGAGAGCGTCATCCAGACGCTGGACCAGCCCGCGACGGACAAGTCCGCGCTGGTCATCCGCAGTGTGAAGGTGCAGTCCGCCGACCTGAGGTCTCTCCAGACCGTTCTGCGGCAGGCGTTCGTCACTCCGGGCTGGCGCTCGTGGCGGGGGCCCGACCCGGATGCCGTGACCGTGGAGATCGACCGTGCCAACCGCTCGCTGATCCTCGTGGGCAAGGGCGAGCGAGTGGAGGAGGCGGTGCGGTCCATCCAGCAGCTCGACAAGGGCGGCCCGGACGGCGGACCGGGCAACCAGGTCGCGTCCATCACGCTCAGCCACGCCCGCGCGGACCGCGCCGCGAGCACGCTGCGCCAGTTCTTCGCGGACCGAGCCAGAGCGCAGGGCGTGGACGCCGCCAGCGTCAGCGTCATGGGGTCGGCGGATGGCAATGTCATCCTTCTCTCCGCGGGCGAGGATGACATGGCGACGATCCGGGAGCTGATCTCGCAGATCGACCAGCCGGACGGTGGCAAGGACCGGCGCATCGAGGTCATCGTGCTGAAGAACGGCGTCGCGAACGACGTGGCGAACTCGCTGCGGGCGATGTTCGCCCGGGACACGCGGGGCGACGAGCGGGTGATCATCACGCCTCAGCCCGCGACGAACTCCGTCATCATCTCGGCGCCGCAGGAGGTGTTCCCTGAGGTGTCGTCGGTGCTCGCGCAGCTCGACGCGGCCCCGCGTGCGGAGGAGGCGAACATCGAGACCGTGGGGCTGACCACGGCGCGGGCGCAGGAGGTGGCGACGGCGCTCCGCACGGCGCTTCCCCCCAACGTGAAGGTGACCGTGACGCCGGTCGTCCGCTCGAACTCGCTCCTGCTCACGGGGAGCAAGGAAGCCATCGCGATCGCGATGGAGCAGATCAAGAAGATCGACCAGGAGCCCGTGCGGAGCGGGCTGGTGTTCCGGCGGTTCAGGCTGGCCGCGGCGGAAGCCAGCGAAGTGTCGTACACCGTGGAACAGATGCTGCGCGCCAGGCCGCGAAACCCGAATGAGCCAGAGGCGGGCATCGACTACTCCCGGCAGGACAACACGCTGACGGTGTACGCCCCCGCCGACCAGATGGAGGAGATCGAGAAGATCGTCCGGGAGCTGGACCAGGCGCCGGCGGAGGAGCGGACGACGGAGTTCGTGAAGCTGGAGTATGCGAGCGCGACGCAGGCCGCGGAGGCGTTGAAGGTGTTCTACGGGCGGTACGCGACCGAGGCCGCGAGCCCGGCCGCGCGGAACGTGACCATCCTCCCGGACAAGCTCTCGAACTCGCTGGTGATCCGGGCGGACAAGTCGATGTGGGAGGGGATCCGGGCACTGCTGGCGAAGCTCGACACGCCCGAGTACGACACGACCCGACAGCTCGCGGTGATTGCGCTGGAGCACGCGGATGCAACGAGCGTGGCCCGGGCGCTGAACGACGGGCTTCGCGCGCCGCTCGAGGAGCAGCTCCGCCAGTCGCAGGCGCGCAACACGCGGGGCAACCAGCCCACACGTCCGGGCGACCGCCCGGAAGCCACGGTGCTGGTTGACGCCGAGGGTGTGCCCAGCGTCTCGGCGGAGAGCCAGACGAACTCGCTGATCGTCTTTGCCGGGCGCCGGGAGATGGACCGGATCCGCGACATCGTCAAGCAGCTTGATGTTTCGGGCTTCGGCGACATGCCCCAGCCGCGCATCATCGCGCTGACCAACGGCAAGCCATCCGCGGTTGCGAGCACGATCCGCGAGATGTACCTGAACAAGCTCGAGAGGCCGAACGGTCCCCGGAGCGTCATGATCGTGGGCGACGACACGAGCGGAGCGCTCATCGTTCGCGCGGACGACGCGAAGTTCGCGCAGATCAAGGCCCTCGCGGAGACGCTGGAGCAGCAGGGCGAAGTGGGGCGCGTGCAGCCCCACGTCGTGAGGCTGCAGACCATCTCGGCGGGGCGGCTGCGTCAGACGCTGCTCTCAACGTTCACGGAGACGGCCCGGGCGCAGGGGGAGACGCTCGCGGTTGAGGTGGATCGGACGAACAACGCGCTGGTCATCGCGTGCAGCGCCCGCCTGCTGGAGGAGATCAAGGCCGTCATCGCGGAGCTGGACGCGCCCGCGAGCGGGCAGGAGCCCGGCCCGGCGATGATGAGTCAGAACGTGACGATCGTGGACATCGTGAACAACGATCCCGCGACGATCCGGCGGATGCTGGAGGAGATGGGGCTGACCCGGCCGCAGCAGGCGGACCGGCCGGGGATCGTGAGTGAGCCTGTTCAGATCAGCGTGATGGGCACTCGCCGGGCGCTGGCGATCGTCGCCGCGCCGGGCGACGGTCGGATCGTGGAATCGCTGGTGAGATCGCTGGACACGGCCCCGGTGGAGTCCGAGCAGAAGCTGGCGGTGGTCCCGCTGCGCACGGCCTCGGCCCGCGCGGTGGCCGCGACGCTCACCAGCATGCTGAGGCCGACGGACGCGGCGTCCGCGGTCACGACCTCCGGCCCCGCGGGCCCGCTGGCGGAGCAGGTCCGCCGCCTGCAGTTGGTCAAGAACGGCATCGATCAGCCCCGCGACGCGGTCGACCTGACGAGGCCGATCCGGCTCATCGGCGACGACCAGACCAACACGCTCATCATCGCGTCGTCGCAGGGGAACATCGACGCGATCCGCGAGATCGTGAAGCTGCTCGACACGCTCCCGATCGGCGACTCGGTGGTGATGCGGATCTTCCCGCTGGAGAACGCCTCCGCGACCCGCGTAAAGGCCGTCATCGACACGCTGTTCCAGCAGGGCGAGGCGCTCCGGCGGCTTCCGGGAACGCAGCGGCGGGGCCTTCCCCCGACCGCGACCGGGCAGGCCCTCGCGGGGGACGTGGCGATCACGGTGGACGAGCGCACAAACACGATGATCGCCGCGGGCCGAGAGGAGGCTCTGGCGCTGGTCGAGGTTCTGACCAAGGAACTGGACAGTGACGCGGCGAGCAAGTGGGTGGAGCCGCTGATCATCCCGATGAAGTACGCGGACGCCGCGGGCATGGCCCGTCGTCTCCAGGAGGTGCTGGTTCGAGGCACCGCGGTGACGCCGGAGGCCATGGGCCTGCAGCGTCAGTTCGGCCGCCTGCGGATGGTCAACCAGGGCCGTTCGATCAGCGCGCCGGAGCCGCAGGCGTCCCTTCGACCCGGAATCGAGAAGGGCGGGCCGGAGGAGCCGGTCTCGGCCGGCATCATCGAGTCCGACCTGTTCGCACCGGTCACCGGCCTTGTGATCACAGCGGAGGAGAACCTCAACGCGCTCATCGTCATCGGGAGCCCGGCCAACCTCGCGGTCGTCAAGGCGATGGTGGAGCAGCTCGACGTCGAGGCGGCGTCCGCCGCGAACCAGGTGCGGATCTTCCCGCTCCGGTTTGCGGCGGCGGACCGCGTGACGGCGGTGCTCCGGGACATCTTCGCGCAGCGTCGCCAGGCGGGCAGTGACCGGCCCGAGGACGCGCTGATCATCAGCACGGACATCCGCACGAATGCGCTCATCGTCTCTTCCAGCCAGAAGAGCTTCGCCATCGTGGAGGGGCTGCTGAAGACCCTTGACGGCGAGCGGACGGCGTACTCCGTGGGTATCCATGTCCTGCCGGTGGAGGGAGCAGACGTCCGTCAGCTGGCACCACGGATCGAGCGCTTGATGCGGGAGCGGCTGCAGGCCGCGGCCCAGGCGGGGTCGGTCCGCAACCCGATGGACGCGTTCACGATCGAGGCGGAGCCATCGAGCAACCTCCTGATCGTCGCGTGCAGCCAGGAGAACCTGCAGGTCGTGCGGGAGCTCGTGTCGGCCCTCACGGAGGACGTGGCGAGGCTGGAGGCGGGCAGCCGCAGCGACATCATCCAGTTCACGCGAGCCCGGGCGACGGAGGCGGCGCAGTCGATCGAGCAGGCGTACGTGGAGCGAGAGAACCAGCGCCGCGGGCAGAACGCCGTCCGCGTGGTGGCGAACGAGCGGCTGAACGCGCTGATCGTCACGGGCACCGAGGCGGATCTCGTCGAGATTCGTGCGCTGGCGCGCAAGGTCGATTCCGCCGAGGTCACCCAGCGTCAGCAGATCAAGTCCATCGAGCTCCGCAGCGCGAACGCGGGCGAAGTGGTGAGGCTGGTGGAGAACGTCCTCGCGGGCCGCCCCGTCGGGGGCAGCCGGGGAATCGCGGCTCGGCAGGCCACCCGGCTGCAGTTCTTCCGCGACAGCATGCGGAGCGACCTGAAGAACTGGGGCCAGGCAGCGACGGAAGCGGAGATCGACGGTGCCCTGCGGGATCAGGTGACACTGACGGCGGACGCCCGCACGAACGCGGTGTGGATCACGGCCCCGGAATCGCTCGCGGGGCTGATCTCGGAGATGATCGAGGACATCGAGCAGTCAAGCGCCGGGCAGCGGAAGATCGAGAAGTTCCGGCTGCTGAACGCGGATGCGAGCCGGATGCGCGATTTGCTCCGGGACGTCTTCAACCTTCGCCAGCAGGGAGACGCGCTGGTTCTTGTCCCCGCCCGCACGCAGGCGGAGGGGGAGAACCAGCCCCCGACGGACGCGGTGACGCCGGTGCCGGACGAGCGTCAGCAGCTCGCCATCGCCGTGGACTCGCGCACGAACACGCTGATCGTCTCGGGCACTCCCGATTACCTGGACCTGGTGCGCAAGGTCGTCACGGAGCTGGACTCCATCCCTGCCAGCGAGCGGGAGCGTCGTGTGTACCACCTTCGCAACGCGAAGGCGGGAGAGATCGAAACGACGCTCAAGGCATATTTCCAGGGCGAGGCGGACAAGGCCCGGCTCACGCTGGGGGCCGAGCGGGCGGGCTCGCTGCTCCAGAGGCTCGAGGAAGAGGTCACGGTTGTGGGGGACCTTTCGAGCAACAAGCTCGTCATCTCCACGTCACCGAAGTACATGGAGTCCGTGCTGAAGATCGTCGAGGAGCTCGATGCGTCGCCCCCGCAGGTCATGATCCAGGTCCTGCTCGCGGAGGTCACCATCGACGCTTCCGACCAATGGGGCATGGACGTCAACGTCGGGCCGTTCGGGGGAGAGGCGTACCGCGTCGGCTCGACGGCGGCGGGCGTCGGGGTTGCCACCGCCCTTGGCGTGCCCAACCTCTCGGTTTCGTCCTCGGACTTCGGCCTGCTGATCCGCGCGCTGGAGGCGCAGGGAAAGCTCGAGGTGCTGAGCAACCCGCAGGTGCTTGCCGACAACAACAAGGAAGCGACCATCAGCGTTGTGGATGAGATCGGCGTCGCCGGGCGGAGCCAGTTCGGCGGCGTGAACGGGACGTCGGTCATCTCCGAGGTGCAGCGGGTTCCGGCGGGCATCATCCTGAAGGTCACGCCCTCGATCAGTGCCGACGGCTACGTGCGGATGGAGGTCTCCCCGGAGATTTCGGCGCTCACCAGCCGCACCACGCAGATCAACCGCGACCAGACGGCCCCGATCATCTCCAAGCGCACCGTCGACACGGTTGTGACCGTGAAGGACGGGCAGAGCGTGGTGATCGGCGGGCTGATCCAGACGAGCGACGAGGAGCGCAACAGCAAGGTGCCGATCATCGGGGACATCCCGATCATCGGGCTCCCGTTCCGCACCAAGAAGAACGAGGTCAACAAGACCGAGTTGCTCGTCATCCTCACGCCTCGGGTCATCCCGGGCGGGGCCGCGAGCCCGGAGGGACTGATCCGGGACGTGACGGAGCAGACGGTCGACCGGCTCGAGGACCCCACGCGGGTCGAGGACTACCTGGAGCGAATCCGGCTGGAGATCGAGGAGACCAACCGCCGCAATGGCATTACCAGCCCCGCGGTCGTGTCGCCCGCGTCCGAGCCATTGCAGCCCTCCCGTTCCCGGCCGGAGACAGGGGGAGAAGCCGCGCCGGTTTCGGCACCGCCAGTTCCCGCGACACCCAAATCCGAGCCCGAACGGACGGACCCGCGCCGATGAGATCAATCCGACTTACGTCCCTCGTCCTCGCGCTCTCGCTCATCGGTTGCGCGGGGCCCCAGAAGCCAAGGCCCGCGCCGGCACCCGCCGGGACGCAGCCGACCGACCTACTCCCGTTCGTCGGCTTCATGGAGGACTCTGACAGCAACGGCTATCGGGACACCATGGTGCTGACGCTGCTGATGTTCGCCCGCAACCACGCGGAAACATCGATCTACGCGGAAGGCACCCTCGACCTGAAACTCGTGGCCAAGAACGGGAAGGTCATCCGCGAGTGGAAGGTCCCTCCCGATGTTGTCGCCGGACTCGCCAAGAAGATGCCCGCCGGCCCGACGTATTTCATCCGCCTGAGCCTGCTCGACGACCCCGCCGGCGACAAGACCGACGAGAATCTGGCGGACCTTCAGATCGCGTTCTCCCAGGGCGATGGGCCCCCCATTCGCACGACGGCGACGGGCATAACTGTTGGACGCATCGGGAGATAGAACGAAGCCGGAAAACATGCGAGGATCCCCGGACCGCGCCGACCCCGATCGCCCGAAAGGCCGATAGAGTCGCCTAGGATTACGTCCCGGCATTCGGACCGATAACGGATTCTGTTCGGTCTGCGACGCCTCGCACAGGATGAGCCATGACCCCGCCCTCGAACCCGACGCAACCCACCGGCATCCGCGGCGTTCCCGCCTCGGTGAACGCGTGGCAGCCTGACTATCTGGACGAGCAGTATCGTGCCTTCAGGGCGGACCCGGCCTCCGTCCCGCCGGACGTTGCCGCGTTCTTTGCCGGCTTTGACCTCGCCCTGGGCGGTGGGCGTGGGGGTGGCGCGGCCCCGCTGCAGCAGGCAGCGGACGCGCTCGTCGCCGCGTATCGATCGCGGGGGCACCTGGCGGCGAAGACGGACCCCTTTGGCCGAGAGCCGGGCGTGCCCGCCGAGCTCCTGCCTCGGACGCACGGCGTGACGGACGCGGATCTGGAATCCACGGTTGACGGCTCGGGGGCAGGCCTGGGCTCCGCGGTGACGCTGCGCGCCCTTGTGGATCATCTGCGGGCGTGCTACTGCGGCCCGATCGGGGTGGAGTTCGCGCATATCCCTGACGCGGCTCAGCGCGAGTGGTTCCGCGCCCGCTTCGAGAGTGGGGGGGGCAAGCCCGCCTTCACGCCCCAGCAGTCGGAGGTCATCCTCGACCAGATCACCTCCGCCGAGGTCTTCGACCGCTTCCTGGGCAAGCGATATCAGGGGAAGAAGCGATTCAGCCTCGAGGGGGGCGAGTCCCTCATCCCGCTGGTGAAGTGGCTGACGCAGCGCGCGGGAGAACTCGGCACCGAAGAGATCATCATCGGCATGCCTCACCGCGGGCGGCTGTCGGTCCTTCGCAACTGGATCGGGAAGGACCTCCCCAAGCTGTTCACGGAGTTCGAGGACTCGTGGGCCGACGGTGAGGACTCCGCGGGAGGAGACGTCAAGTACCACCGGGGATACTCGGGTGACCAGGCACTTCCCGGCGGCGGGAGCGTCCACCTCTCGTTGCTCAACAACCCGAGCCACCTGGAATCCGTCAACGGCGTCGTGATGGGCCGAACCCGGGCCAAGCAGGATCTGCTGGGCGACTCCGAGCGTCGGCGTGTGATCTCCGTGCTCATGCACGGCGATGCGGCGCTCCCGGGCCAAGGCGTGGTGGCCGAGTGCCTGAACATGAGCCGCCTGGAGGGGTACAACTGCGGCGGTTCGATCCACGTGGTCATCAACAACCTGGTCGGATTCACCACAGACCCCGTCGACTCGCGGTCGACCGGTTACTGCACCGACGTCGCGAAGATCATCAACGCCCCCGTGCTTCACGTGAACGGTGACGACCCGGAGGCGTGCGCCCTGGCCGCGATCATCGCCGCGGAGTATCGGCACGAGTTCCGGCAGGAGGTCTTCATCGACCTGGTCTGCTACCGCCGGTACGGGCACAACGAGCAGGACGAGCCCGGATACACGCAGCCCGGGCTGTACACGTTCGTGCGCCCGCACCCGGGGCCCGCGGAGTCCTATCGCCAGAGGCTGCTCGCGTCGGGCCGCATCTCCGCGGAGCGTGCGCAGGCGATCAGCGACCGGTACACCGCGGAGATGGAGCAGGGGCAGCAGGCGGCCCAGTCGGCGCCGGTGAACCCCGTGCCGCCGCCGGGCAACGGCCTGTGGTCGGGGTTCCACGGCGAGTATTCGTTCCAGTCTCCGCGGACCGCGGTGGATGCGAAGGTGATCTCCGAGGTCTGCGCGGCGCTGGGCCGCGTGCCCGAGTCCTTCAATCCTCATCCGAAGCTGAAGGGCCTGCTCGCATCCCGTGCGGCCCTGCCGCAGACACGCAATCTCAGCCACGCGGACGCGGAGCAGATCGCCATCGGCACGCTCCTGCTGGAGGGCGTCGGCGTTCGCCTGAGCGGGCAGGATGCTCGGCGTGGCACCTTCACGCAGCGGCACGCGGTGCTGCGCGACGAGCGTTCGGGGGAGAAGTACACGCCCCTGAACCACATCCGGGACGGACAGAAGGCACGCCTGGATGTGTGGGACAGCCCGCTGTCGGAGTACAGCGTCCTGGGGTTTGACTACGGCTACAGCCGCGGCTCGCCCAGGAAGCTGGTCATGTGGGAGGCGCAGTTCGGGGATTTCTGCAACACCGCCCAGGTCATCATCGACCAGTACCTCGCCTCCTCCGAGGTGAAGTGGACGCGGTGGGCGGGCCTGGTGCTCCTGCTCCCGCATGGCTACGAGGGCCAGGGCCCCGAGCACTCGTCGGCCCGGCTCGAGCGATTCCTCGCGCTCTGCGCCGACGAGAACATGGAGGTGGTCTACCCAACCACCGGTGCGCAGATGTTCCACCTGCTCCGGCGGCAGATGCTCCGGCCGTTCCGCAAGCCGCTGGTGGTGATGACCCCGAAGAAGTACCTGCGGTTCGAGGGCTGCACGATCGAGGAACTGAGCACGGGGGAGTTCCGCCACCTGATCGACGACAGCGTGAGCCCCGCGGGCGTCTCTCGCGTGATCTTCTGCTCCGGCAAGTTCTACCACGAGCTCGCGGAGCGGCGGCGCGAGGCCGGTCGCAACGACATCGCGATCGTCAGGGTGGAGCAGCTCTACCCGTTCCACACCGACGTGGCCCGCGCGATCAACAGCCGCTACCCCGCCAAGGCCGAGCGAGTGTGGGCTCAGGAAGAGCCCCGCAATGCCGGCGCGTTCCTGCACATGGCGGACGTCTTCCGGACGGAGCTTGGCGTGGAGCTCGGCTACATCGGGCGCGACGCCTCGGCGTCGCCGGCGGGTGCGTCGGAGCACCAGCACAAGGACCACCAGGAACGGATTCTCACCCGGGCGGTGGGGGCCCTCCCCGGGGCAAAGACCGTCGGGGCGGCCCACAACGGCCACCACTCGGACCCGAAACCCACCCCCAAGGCCGCGACCAAGGCGGGCAAGCGATAACCACAGCCGACGGAGCATGACGCATGGCGGTTGACATTGTGATGCCTCAGGCCGGAGAGAGTGTGACGAGCGGCGTGATCTCTCGCTGGCTCAAGAACGAGGGCGACTACGTCCGGCGTGACGAGGAGATCGTCGAGGTCGAGACGGACAAGGTGAACCTCGCCATCCCGGCGCCCGCCGCGGGCGTGCTGCAGGGCCTGCGGGTCAAGCAGGGCGACACGGTGAACGTGGGCCAGGCCCTTGCGTCGATCGACGACAAGGCACAGGCGCCGGTGGGGGCCGCCTCGCAGCCCGCCAAGGTGCAGGTGGCCGAGGCCAAACCCGCGCCGCAGGCGGCCCCGGCGAAGGTCACCACCGAGGAAGTCCGGGCGACGCCGCTGGCTCGCAAGGTGGCGGAGGAGAAGGGCGTTGACATCTCCCGGATCCAAGGCACGGGAGCGGGGGGGCGAGTCCGCGAGCAGGACGTTCTCGCGTTCAGTTCCGCCGGAGCCGCGCCCTCGAACGGGGCGGCGAGGCCCGCGGTCCGCGCTACCCGCGAGCGCATGACCCCGCTCCGGCAGCGGATCGCGCAGCGGCTCGTTCAGGCGCAGCACACCGCCGCGATGCTGACGACTTTCAATGAGTGCGACATGACCGCCGTGATGGAGCTTCGCAAGTCCTACAAGGAGGACTTCGAAAAGAAGCACGGCATCGGACTGGGCTTCATGTCGTTCTTTGTCAAGGCGTGCGTTTCCGCACTTCGGGCGTTCCCGCTGGTCAACGCGTCGATCGTGGACGATGACGGGCACCCGGCCATCGAGCGGCACGACACCGCCGATATCGCGGTGGCGGTGAGCACTCCCAAGGGGCTCGTTGTGCCCGTGATGCGGGACTGCGCCTCGCTCTCGTTCGCGGGGATCGAGTCCACGCTGAAGGACCTCGCCGCCCGCGGGCGCGACGGGAAGCTCTCCCTCGAGGACATGCAGGGGGGCACGTTCACGATCACCAACGGCGGGATCTTCGGCTCGCTCATGAGCACGCCCATCCTGAACCCGCCCCAGTCGGCCATCCTCGGGATGCATGCGATCAAGAACCGCCCCGTGGAGTACCCGGCGGGCAGCGGGCAGGTCGCCATCCGCCCCATGATGTACCTCGCCCTGTCGTACGACCATCGGATCGTCGACGGCGCGGAGGCGGTTCAGTTCCTGGTGCACGTCAAGCGATGCCTGGAAGACCCGCAGCGGCTGCTGCTGGGGGTCTGAGGAGCCCGGTGCTGCACATCGGTGGCTTGCGGAGGGGCCCGGGCAGGTCCCGATCACGCCAGATTTACATAACCTATCTTATAGGACGTTGCCTCGCGGGACGGAATCTCGACAAGTCTCTCGCGCTCGGGTCGTCCCGGGCCCGCCCGGCGGGGCTTCAATGAGCCCGCATGACCACGCCCCTCACGCTCGACGGCTCCCCGCTCACCATTCAGGACGTCCTCCAGGTCGCGCGGCAGGACCGGCGCGTGCAGCTCGCCCCTGTCGCCGTCGCTGCCATGACCCGCGCCAGGGGCGTCGTCGAGGCGGCGATGGCCGATGGGCTGCCTCACTACGGGATCAATACCGGGTTCGGGTCCCTGTCGCGGCAGCGCATCGGTGAGGCCGACCTCAGAACGCTTCAGCAGAACCTCCTTCGATCGCATTCGGCCGGGGTGGGCGACCCGCTGCCGCGGGACGTAGTTCGGGGCATGATGGTGCTGCTGGCGGCGTCGCTGGCCCGGGGATGCTCGGGCGTTCGGCCGGTCGTCGTGGAGGGGCTGCTGGGGTTGCTCAACGCCGGTGTCACGCCCCGTGTGCCCTCGACCGGCTCTGTAGGGGCATCGGGCGACCTAGCCCCGCTGGCTGCCCTAGGTCTGGTGCTCAGCGGCGAGGGGCGGGCACGTGTGGGAGGGGGCCCGGAAGTTCCCGGTGCGGAGGCGCTCCGAGTTTCGGGGCTCACCCCCCTGCCGCTCGAAGCCAAGGAGGGACTGGCGATCATCAACGGAACGCACCTGATGGCCTCTCGCGGGGCGCTGCTGTGCGCCGACGCGGACCGCCTGTTCAAGGCGGCGATGATGGCTGCGGCGATGTCGGTGGACGCCTGCCGGGGCACGGATTCATACCTCGACGCGAGGGTTCACGAGGTGCGGAAGCAGCCCGGCCAGGCGCGGGTGGCCTCGGAACTCCGCGGGTATCTCGCGGGGAGCCAGATCGTCCCCTCGCACGCGGAGAACGACCCGCGGGTGCAGGATCCGTACTCGCTTCGGTGCGTGCCTCAGGTGCTGGGGGCCGCCCTGGATTGCCTGGAATATGTAAAGCAGTCGATCGGGCGAGAGCTGGGCGCCGTCACGGACAACCCGCTGGTTCTGGGAGGGGATGTGATCTCCGCGGGCAACTTCCACGGCATGCCGCTGGCGATCCCGCTGGATGCGCTGTCGATCGCGATCTCGCACGTCGCGGGCATCGCGGAGCGCCGCGTGTTCTGGATGACCAGTGCGTTCGATCCGGAGAGCCACCTGCGTCCGTACCTGACGCCGGATCCGGGGTTGTGCTCGGGGCTGATGATCGCGCAGTACACCGCCGCGGCGTGCTGCAATGAACTCGTCGGGCTTGCGACGCCCGCCAGCGTAGCGAACGTGCCGACCAGCGCCGAGATCGAGGATTACAACAGCTTCGGGCCCCGGGCGGCGGCGAAGGCGGCTCGGGGGCTCGAGCTCGCCGAGTACGTCGTCGCGATCGAACTGCTCTGCGCCGCCGCGGGCCTCGACGTGCATCGCCCGCTGAGGTCCGGGGCACGCGTGGAGCGGGCGCACGCGCTGGTGCGATCGGTGGCCCCCCCACTGACGGCGGATCGCGAGCTGACGCCGGACATCGAGGCGATTGCCGGGCTCATCCGGCGGGGCGAACTGGAAGCCTGCTAGGCGGTCGGTCCCGCCGCGGTCGTCTTTGGAGGCTGGCCCTGGCTCCTTGGGCGATACGGCCTGAGTGCCCGCCAGAGGAGCATGGCGACCCCGATGATGAGCAGCAGGTCCGCGACGTTGGAGACATAGGGCCAGATGACTCTCCCGCCCCATGGGAACTCCCAGCCGAACGGCAGGACCGCGTCCGGCAGCGGGTGGATGAAATCGCGGACGCAGGCGAACCGCAGGCGGTCGTAGAGGTTCCCGAGCCCGCCGGAGATCAGCATGCCGAGTGCGGCGTGCGAGGACCAGTCTCCCGCCACGGTCCACTTGGCGAACATGTACATCGCGAAACCCATGGCGAAGCAGGTGAAGACGATGAACACCACGCGCTGTCCGGCGCCGATTCCGAACACCGCGCCCGGGTTGAGCACGAGCGTGAACTCCAGCACGCGGGGGATGACGACCACCGGCTCGTGGACCTCGATGAGGAGCGAGGGGTTCGCGACGGCCAGCACATCCTCACGCTTCACGTGCACCGGGGCCGGGGCGACGGTCGCGAACGCGATGCTCTTGCTCGCAAGGTCGGCGATCAGGCCGACAACGGCGACGACGAGCAGAACCACCCACGCTCGAGGGCAGCGGAGCGGGCTGGTCGGCTGACTGGTGTTCGGCTGGATGGGCACGGCGGGAGAACCGGGTCAGGACGCCCTCATGGCGTGCCGCTCGAGTTCGCGTGCGGCCTCGATGCAGTACCGGGTCCAGGGGATCTCTTCCAACCGTTCGTTCTTGATGGGCTTCCCGGTGACCTCGCACACGCCGTAGGTCCCGTTGTCGATCCGCTTGATGGCCTCGTCGATTTCGCGGATGAGTTTGCGGTCGTTCGCCGCGAGGTCGAGCTGGAGGGACTGCTCGGAGGCGTCGGACCCCTGCTCGGCGAGGTGGGAGGGCATGTTGGAGAGTGAGCCGCTCTCGCCCTGGAGCGCGGCGGCCTCCATGCCGGCAACGTCGCCGACGAGTTCGGCCCTCTTTCGGATCAGCAGTGCGCGGAAGTGATCCAACTGAGCCTTGTTCATGTGGGTCTTGAGTTCCGGTCGGACCTGCTCGATCTCGGGTCCGCCGTGCTGGCCAAGAGCCCGCCCTCCCGCTGCCTTGGGGCCGGACGGGATGAGCGGCTTCCGGATCGGATTGCTGGGGTCAACCAGTGGGGAGAGGCCTGCGGGCATGAAGCTCGCGGCGGTGACCGGCGTTCGGACCTTCTTGGCGGGCTTGGGCGTGACGACCGTGATGCCCTTTCGACCGGCCTTGGAGGCCTCCGGAGATGGCTTGGCCGGCGCTTTCGCAGCCTTTGCGGGGGCCTTGGGTGCAGCCTTGGGGGCGGGCGCCTTTGCCTTCGCCTTGGCTTTCGCTGCGGGCTTGGGCGACTTTGCCTTGACCTTCGCCTTCGCCGGTGCCGGCTTGGCGGCCTTTGGCTTGGGAGCCTTGGGCTGCTTCTTCGTCTTTGTAGTTGCGGCCTTCTTGCCCACGGGTGCCCTCCGGCGCCTGACGACTGGGAATGCCAATGCGGCCCTCGGGGCCACCATCCGAGCGGGGGCAAGCCTAGCCCCTATAACAGGCGTGGTCAAAAGGAACCCGAACAGGCGAGGGACCTCATCCGACAGCTACGCCGACGGCGCCGGGGCCTCGTCCGCAGTCTGCTCAACCACGGTGCCGATGTGCCGGTAGCGCTGGTACCTGCGTTCGAGGAGGCTGTCGATGGGGAGCGACTTGAGTTCATCCAGCTTTCGCACGAGCCACCTCTGGACCTCCGCGGCGGTCGTCGCGGCGTGACGGTGGGCGCCGCCAGCGGGTTCGCTCAGGATCTCGTCGATGATCCCGAGAGAGAGGTTGTCGGCGGCGGTGAGCTTCAGGGCCTTGGCGGCAGCGGTGTTGGTCTGCTCGTTGGCTTCCTTCCAGAGGATGGCGGCGCATCCCTCCGGGCTGATGACCGTGTACCAGGAGTAGGCGAGCATGCCGACGGCGTCGGCGACGGCGATGCCCAGTGCCCCGCCGGACCCGCCCTCGCCGATGATCACGCTGAGGATCGGGGTTCTGAGGCGGCACATTTCGAGGATGTTGACGGCGATCGCCTCCGCCTGTCCGCGCTGTTCGGCGCCGAGACCCGGGTACGCGCCCGGCGTGTCGACGAGGGTGACGATCGGCACGCCGAACTTCTCCGCAAGCTTCATCTTCGCGAGAGCCTTGCGGTAGCCCTCCGGGTGCGCGCACCCGAAGTTGCACGCCAACTTTTCACTGGTCTGCTTGCCCTTCTGGTGCCCCACCAGAAGGACCTTGTGAGGCCCGATGCGGGCGAAGCCCGTGACAATCGCGGGATCGTCTCCGAAGCGCCGGTCGCCGTGCAGCTCGACGAAGTCGCGGAAGATCATCTGTACGTAGTCGCGGGTCTGGGGTCGCGAGGGGTGGCGGGCCACACGCACCGTCTGCCACGGGGTCAGTCCGGCGTAGGTCTTTTCGAGCAGTTGCTCCCGCTGGCGATTGAGGCTGGCGATCTCGGCCTGCAGCTCCGCGACTTGGCCGTCGCCGCCGGCCTCCCGGGCGAGGTCCCGGAGTTGGGCCTCCGCGGCGTCGATCTTCTGTTCGAGGGCGACGATGGGCTTCTCAAAGTCCAGCTGGTAGTACGCGGACATAGATCGATTATACGGGGCAGTCCGGTCGCTTGCCCGGTACGCTTGGGCCATGAGCATGGGCCTGGCGATCATCGGGGGCGGAGCTATGGGACGTGCGGTGGCCCAGGGGGCACGTGCCGCCGGTCTGGACTTGGGCCCGCTCGTGATCGCAGAGCCGGACTCGGCCCGCCGCGGGGGCCTCGCCGGGCTGGGAGCGAGTGTGGTTTCATCGGCGGCGGAGGCATTCCGCGAGCTGGGGCGAAGCGAGGGGGCTCCGGGAGAGGGCGTGATCCTGCTCGCCGTGAAGCCGCAGGTGTTTCGGAGCGTTGCCGCGGAGCTGGGAGACGTCGGGCCGCGCCGTGTTCTCTCCGTGATGGCGGGGGTCACGACGGCGGCCATCCGCGTGGCGCTGGGTGGGGGCGCGAGGGTCATTCGGCTGATGCCCAACACCCCGGCGTCGATTCGGATGGGAGTGACGGGTCTGTGCGTGGGTGAAGGGGCGGGCGAGGAAGACGCGGCGCGCGCCGAGCGGCTGTTTTGTGCCGTGGGGGACGTGGTGCGAGTGCCCGAGGCCCTGATGGACGCGGTGACGGCGGTTTCCGGGTCGGGGCCGGCGTATCTGTTCTATGTGGCGGAGGCGCTGGAGCGGGCGGCGGTCGATGCGGGCTTTGACCCCCCCACCGCCGCGAGATTGGTCCGGGGAACGCTGGCAGGCGCCTCCCGGTTGCTCGCGCAGGGTGTGGACCCTGCGACGCTGCGGCGTGCGGTGACGAGCAAGGGCGGGACGACGGAGGCGGCCTGCGGGGTGCTTGACGCGCGGGGGGTCGACGGGGCTGTCATGGAGGCGGTGCGTGCGGCAACGGCTCGGGGCGCCGCGCTCTCCGCCATGGTCTGCGGTCCATCGTGAACTACACTGGGCCAAGGCCCACGCGGAGAGTCACTGGGGTGAGCGAACTCAACCACGAGCGTCTGCTGGTTCGGGAAGTGGAACGAGCCGCCTCCCGGCGCGGCATCAGAGTTGACCATATCGCGCAGGGCTGGATCCTCCGCCTCCAGCGTGGCGGGGTGGTACGCCACGTGCACGGGTACACGTTCGACCTCAATCCCGCGGCCACTTCGGCGATCGCGTGCGACAAGGCGGCGACGTCGGCGGCGCTCGCGGCGTCCGGTCTGCCCCGGGTGGAGCACCGGCTCTTCCTGCACCCGAGCATGGCACGGTTCGTCGCGCACGCGGGCAACTGGGATGAGATGCTGCGGTACTTCGAGGCGTGCGAGGGCGACGTGGTGGTGAAGGACAACCTCGGCACGGGCGGGCGGGGCGTGCACCGGGCACGGACGAAGGTGGCGCTCGAGGCGGCGGTGCTGAGCCTGTTCGAGCGCGGGCAGTCCGTGGCGATGTGCCCGTTCGTGGACATTCGCGAGGAAGCTCGCTTTGTCGTGCTCGCGGGCGAGTGCGAAGCGGCGTACCTCAAGGTCCGGCCGACGGTCACCGGCGATGGCCGACGAACCGTGCTGGAACTCCTGGCCGATCAGATCACGAGGTCGGGGATGTCGCGTGAGTGCGGGCGGTTTCTCGCGAACATCGAGCCGGACTCGGCCATGCTGCTCCGGGAAGTGCCCGGCGTCGGGGAGTCTCGCCTGCTGAACTGGCGGCACAACCTTGGTCAGGGTGCGACGCTCTCGCTCATCGAGCCGAGCCCCGGGGACCCCCGGGCGAAGCTAGCCGCCGCCGCCGCGTCTGCGCTCAACCTCCGCTTCGGGAGCGTGGACATCGTGACCGTCGACGGCACGCCGATGGTGTTGGAGGTCAACTCGGGCGTGATGATGGAAGCACTCGCGACGACCCCGGGTGGCGGGGAGCTCGCCGCACGGGTGTACGATCGCGCCGTCGGTCTGATGTTCGACACCCAGGAGTCCCGCTCGTGAGGCAAGCCATCTTTCTCTGTGTGTCCGCTGCAACGAGCGTCCTGGTCAGTTTCGCGGCGTTGGCGCAGGACCAGCCCATTGCCTTCACGGGCGCGCACATCATCCCGGTCGGCGGGCCGGAGATCATCGGTGGAACGCTGGTGGTGCACCGCGGGAAGATCATCGCCGTTGGGGAGGGCCTCACACCGCCCGCGGATGCGATGCGGGTGGACCTATCCGGGAAGACGGTCATGCCGGGGCTCGTGGACACGCACAGCCACATCGGGGGCGCCGCGGGAGCGGATTCGAGTTCGCCGATCCAGCCCGAGGTTCGGGTCTCGGACTCTCTGAGCCCGTTCGACGCGGGGATGCGCCGTGCGCTCGCCGGGGGGATCACCACCGTCAACGTCATGCCGGGTTCCGGGCACCTGCTCTCGGGTCAGACCATCTACCTCAAGCTTCGCACCCGACCCGGCGAAGCCAGGACCATCGAATCGCTGTTCATCGACTCGGGCGACGCGGAGGCGAGGACTCCGGCGGGTGGCCTGAAGATGGCCAACGGGACGAACTCGATCGGCGGTGCCCCCTTCCCCGGTACCCGTGCCAAGTCCGCGGCGCTTGTGCGGGATCGCTTCATCAAGGCACGCGAGTATGCGGAGAAGCAGGCCCGGGCGACGGAGACCGGCAAGCCGGAGGACAGCCCGGCGCGCGACCTTGGCAACGAGGCGCTGGGCGAAGCGCTGCGGGGCGAACGCATCGTGCAGCACCACACGCACCGGGCCGACGACATCATGACCGTCCTGCGCCTCCAGAAGGAGTTCGGGTTCCGAGTGGTGCTGCACCATGTCAGTGAGGCGTGGAAGGTCGCGGACGAGATCGCGAAGGCGCAGCAGGATTCCGGCGGGAAGGTTCTGGGGTGCTCGGTGATCCTCGTTGACAGCCCCGGCGGCAAGCTCGAGGCGGCGGGACTGTCGCTTGAAACCTGCGCGGTGCTCGAAAGGGCCGGCGTGACGGTGTGCATTCACACCGACGACTGGATCACGGACTCGAGGCTTTTTCTGCGTTCGGCGGGACTTGCCGTCCGTGGAGGTATGACGCGCGCGGGGGCACTCGCAGCCCTCACCCGCAACGGCGCCGTGATGCTCGACCTGGGCGATCGTGTCGGAGCACTCTCCCCGGGCATGGACGCGGACTTCATCGTTCTTTCCGGGGACCCTCTCGCGGTGCGGTCCCGTGTCGAGCAGACCTGGGTCGAGGGCCGCAAGGTCTTTGACCTTGCCGATCCCGCGGACCGGCTGTGGGCCGAGGGCGGGTTTGGCGCGGGCCAGCCTCAGCGGCCCTATCTGTGCTGCGTGGACGGCGCGGGCGTTGGCGGCGGGGAGTAGGCCCTACGCTCGGGAATGCTCACACTCGCTGCGGTCGTTTCGTGCGTGCTGGCCGGTGGACCCGCCGAACTCGGCGACCCGCCCGCCTCGTCCGTTCCGTTCAGCGCGGTGACGTTGACGGACGCCTTCTGGGCGCCGCGGCAGCGTGCGAACGCCACGGGCACCCTGGAACAGAACTGGTCGCAGTGCGAGAAGACGGGGCGCATCGAAAACCTGGAGCGTGCGGGCGATGCCAAGGCCGGCGGCTACCAGGGGTACTTCTTCAATGACTCCGATGTCTTCAAGATGCTCGAAGGGGCCTCGAACCTGCTGGCCGGTGACAACGACCTGCAACTCCGCCGCCGCGTGGACAAGTTGTCTGGCATCATCTCGCGGGCGCAGCAGCCCGATGGCTATCTCAACTCGTATTTCACCATCGCGAAGCCCGATGAGAAGTGGTCCAACCTGAAGGACATGCACGAGCTGTACTGCGCCGGGCATCTCATCGAGGCCGGCGTTGCGCACTCGGAGGCCACGGGTCGCACGACGCTGCTGGACACCGCCGTCCGCCTGGCCACGTGCATCGAGGCGAGGTTCGGGCCGGGGAAGGTCAGCGGGGTCTGCGGGCATCCGGAGATCGAGCTCGCGCTCATCCGGCTGTACGAGCACACGGGCGACGCCCGGCACCTCGAGATGGCGCGGTACTTTCTGAACGAGCGAGGACGGGGCACGGAGCGTCCGCTGCTGGGCGAGTATTGCCAGGATCACGCGCCCATCGCCGAGCAGACGCGGGTGGTGGGCCACGCCGTCCGGGCGATGTACCTGTATTCCGCCGCCACGGACCTCGCACGGATCGACAACGACACTCGGCTGGCCACCGCGATGACCTCGCTCTGGGACAACCTCACGCTGCGCAAGATGTACGTCACGGGCGGCATCGGGAACTCGGCGCAGAACGAGGGCTTCACGACCGACTACGACCTGCCGAACGAGTCCGCGTACGCCGAGACGTGCGCGTCGATCGGGCTGGCCATGTGGGCGCGGCGCATGAACGTGCTCACGGGAGACGCGAAGTACGCGGACGTCATGGAACGGGTCCTGTACAACGCGGTGGCCTCCGGCGTCTCCCTCGACGGTCGCTCGTTCTTCTATGTGAACCCGCTCGCGGCCCGCGGGGGCGCCGGACGACAGGAGTGGTTCAGTTGCGCCTGCTGCCCGCCCAACATCCTGAGGCTCGTTTCTTCCGTCGGGCAGTACCAGTACGTCCAGACGCCAGGTGGTCTGTCCGTGAATCTCTACGCCTCGGGGACGGCCCGCCCGCCCGCGTGGGGCGGCGGGGGGCAGATCACGCAGGAGACGCGTTATCCGTGGGACGGGCGTGTGACGCTTCGTGTGGAAGCGCCGAGCGATCAGGGCGAATGGACGCTGCGGTTGCGGATTCCCGACTGGTGCGAGTCGCACTCGCTCCGGGTCAACGGAGCCCGGGTCGAGGCGCCGCTCGTGCGGGGATACGCCGAGCTGAGGCGCCGTTGGGGTCGGGGCGACACCGTTGAGCTCTCCATGGACATGCCGGTGCGGCGTGTCGTCGCCCACCCAGCCGTGAGCGGGAACGCGGGGAAGGTCGCGATCCAACGGGGGCCCATCGTCTACTGCGCCGAGCAGGCTGACAACCCGGACGGCGTTTCGAACATCGTGCTTCCGGCGGATGCCACGTTCTCGGAGAAATGGGAGCCGAACCTGCTGGGCGGCGTGATGGTGCTCACGGCCTCGGCGGAGCGTCAGTCAGCCGTCTTCCCCACGGATCGGCTCTACCAGTCGCGTGCGGCTGGCACGCCGGCGACATTGCGGCTGGTTCCTTATTGCACGTGGGCGAACCGGAGCGAGGGCGAGATGACCGTGTGGATCGCCGAGTCGCCGTCAGCCGGGCTTCGTGCCGGAAAGACGTGGCTCACGCCCAGCGCGTCCCACTGCTACGCGGGCGACACGCTCGATGCGCTCTGCGACGACGTGTGGGGGGAAAAGTCCGGTGACCACACCCCGCCACGCATGACCTGGTGGCCCCGGAAGGCCAGTGAGCAGTGGGCCCGATATGACTTCACGCCCTCTCAGACCGTCAGCGTGTGTGCCGTGCAGTGGTTCGACGATACGGGCCGCGGAGAATGCGCTCCGCCCGAGTCCTGGAGGCTGGAGTGGACCGCCGACGGCGGCGTGTGGCACTCCGTCGAGCTTCTCGCGAACTCGGCGTACGGGGTTTCTCCGGATGCGCGCAACGAGGTCCGCTTCGCGCCGGTCACCTGCAAGGCCCTCCGTCTGGTCGCGCAACTGAGGCCGGGAAAGTCCGGCGGGATCATCGAGTGGGCCGTCAGTCGTGCCCCCTAGGACCACGCCATGACCAGCCAGACACGACGCGGGTGGGAGTTGTGGGCGGTTGTCGGCGCCCTGGTGCTGCTGCTGATCGGGGTCGCGGTGCAGAAGGTGTATTCCGCCGATCTGTGGTGGCAGATCAGAAACGGTGAGTGGATCATCGAGCACGCGGACGTGCCGACCACCGAGATGTACTCGTACACCGCGTCGGGTGCCCCGCTCCGAGAGATGCGATGGGTCTACTGCGTGGTCATCGCGAAGGTGTGGAGCCTGGGTGAGTGGGCTCCCAGTCTGGTGCAGGCGCTGCTCGTGTCCATGACATGGGGCGTCCTGCTGTGGCCCCATCGGCGAGTGCTTGGACATCCGGCGATTGCGACCGCGGTCATCCTCGGACTGGTCGGCGGCTCGGCACGCTGGGTCATGAGACCTGAACTCGTGACCTACCTGATGACGGCGGCGTTCGTGGTTGTTCTCGATCACGCCCGTCGGGCGGCGCATGCGGGAAAGGGTTCGTCCGCCGTGTGGGCGTTGCCGGTGCTGCAGGTGGTGTGGGTGAATACGCACACGACCTTTGTATTCGGCCCGCTGCTCTGCCTTGCGTTTCTCCTGGGGGATGGCGTGGCGCGGTGGGTCACCGCCGCCCGGGCAGCCAGGGCCGGCGTGGCCGGGCCGCGAGCCCTGCATGTACCGCTGCTCGGCGCCACCCTTCTGGTGATCGGCGGGTGCTGGGTCAACCCCTATGGCCACTCTGGTGCGATGTACGCCCTTCAGATGTACCGGGAGACCAGCGCGGGGCACGCGACCAAGCGGCTGATCACCGAGATGCGAAGCCCGCTGGAGATCCCGCTGGCCTCGTGGGGATGGGACTTCTGGGCCTGCGCCGGGCTGATCGTGCTGGCGGCCACCGCCGCGGGATGGTCGGCGTTCATCGCGTGGCGGGAGTCCCGTGACAACGTGCTGCTCTCTCCCGATGAACTGGCCTCGAGGCTCGGCGGCGTTCTCATCAGGCTCGGCCTCGTCGGGCTTGCGGCGTATCTCTTCACGATGCTGCAGCGCAACACCCCCATGACGGCGATCCTCGGCACGTGGGTCGTCTGCAGCGCTCTCTCGGGGGCGCCCGCGGTCTCGCGCGCGGCGTTCCGGGCGGCGTCGCTGGCGGCGTCACTCGGGGCGGTCGCTGTCGCGTGGTTCTTTGTGACCGACCGCTATGCCGTGGCCCGCGACCTTCCCCGCGAGTGGGGCCTGGGAATCGTCCGTTGGTACCAGCCCCGCGGGGCGGAGCGGTTCATCCTCGAGCGAGCGCCCAAGGGCAATCTCTTCAACGTCGTCCGCGACGGCAGCTACTTCGTTCACCGCGTCGCAGCGGTCATGCCCGTGTACATCGATGGTCGCACGGACGCATACGGCCCGGCGATGTTCGAGGAATCTGCGGCGATCGGCCCGGGCACGTTCCCGGAAGTCGCCTCCCGTCGCGGCATCAACACCGCGGTCATCCCGACGCGCGGGCACGAGGACCTCGCCCGAAGTCTCGCGGTGTCGCCGGAGTGGGCGCTGGTTCACCTCGACCCGGTCAGCCTGGTCTTCATCCGGAACATCCCCGAGCACGCGTCACTCATCGCCGAGTGCCGCATTGACACAGGCGGCGTCCGGGCTGTGGGTGAGGTGCCGGAGGAGCGGCCCACGGGGTGGCGCGCGGCGATCGGTGGTGTGGGCCGGCCCTGGTACTCGCTGGGCATGGGCGAGGCCCTGCTCGCCCTGGGTTCCCCCGGGAACGCCAAGCCCTATCTTGAACTCGCCCACGAGCGATTCCCGGATCACCCGCCGACGCGTCGGCGCCTTGCGGCGGTCCGCGAGGCCATGGGCGACTCGAAGGGTGCCGCGGAGGTGCTGTCCGGGCTCCCGGCGGATCAGGCCGCCGCCGCGCGGTTCGAGGCCGCGGGGCTTCTGATCGCGCAGGGAAAGCTGGCGGAGGCGCTTCCCGCGCTTCGGGCTGCTGCCGCGGCGGATCGGGACGACCCACGTCTGGCCGAGGTGCTGGGGGACACGCTGCTTCAACTCGGTGACGCGCGGGCCGCCAAAGGTGAGTATGAGCGGCTGCTCGCGCTGGCGCCCATCACGGTGAACACGCTCAACAAGCTCGGGACGGCCTGCGATGCCTCCGGTGACTTCCCCGGTGCGATCAAGGCCCTGGAGGCGTCACTCTCGACGGTTCCGGGCCAGCCCCAGGTCTGGAACCTGCTCGGCGGTGCCTACGCGAAGTCCGGCAATCTGCAGCGAGCCGAAGTCTGCTTCCGGAAGGCCCTCGAACTCAAGCCGGACCTTGGCCCGGCTCAGCGGAATCTGCAGCGCGTGCTTGAGCTCCGCAAGTAGGGCGTTCACTGCGCGCGCGGCGGCTTCGAGTTGAACACGAAGTCCACCCCGGTCACACCCCGCCCGGTGCGGAACGCCTCCTTCGGGTCGGGAGCCTCCGAGCCTTCGTTGTCCATCCCGTCGACGCCGAATGTGTACAGCAGGTAGGGCCTCGGGTCGGCGGCGCGCCTCGGGATGAAGTACCCAAAGTCGTTTCCCGAGTAGGGGTCCTTGGGGAGCGGCACACCGAGCTCGGCGAGAGTGCTTGGCGGGCGCCCGTGCTCGGCGCGGAAACGCTCGATCTCGAGGAGCACCACTGTGGCTCGCCTCATGCACGTCGAGCGGTCTGTGGACATGAGGAAGTGACTCAGGGCGGGCAGGAGCAGTCGCAGCACCCGGTCCGACGGCTTCGCCCCGGTCTCCAGCGACACCTCCAACCTCGCCGGCTCCGCAAGGCGGGCGTGGGGCTCGCTGGCGGCGGCCTCGGAGACGACAGCAAAGTGCTCCTCGGCGCGCCGCACGGCGCTGCCCAGCGACGGATACCGCCACCAGAGCAGGTTCACCCACCCCGAGGGCTCTGCCGGGGCGTCACCGCGAGATTCGCGGGTCAACGCCTCCACCCGCGCGGGGATGCAGCGCCCGTTGTCATCGTGCAGGCTTCGGAGCGTGTCCAGCACGCTCAGCCGCTCACACTCCATCGCCCTCGTGGGGAGCGGAATGTCCGCCATGGCCCGTGTGGAGGCGATCATCGAGTCCAGCGTTGCCTTGTCCAGCCCATCGCGGGTGGCGAGCAGACGCGCGCACTCCGTCGCCTCGTCGAACACCGCGTCGGACACGAGCCGGTCGATCAGTGTCGGCTGCTGCGACTGGATGTTCGCCACCTTGAGCGCACGCTGGTACGCCCGGGCGAGTGCGGCGCTGTCCCCGGTCTCGGCGGACAGGGACATCTGCGCCACCCACGCCAGCCCCATCTCCCGTCCGTGCGTGAGTTCCGGAAAGCGAACGTCGATCAGGCGGGCCACGTCGTCGTCGAATGGGCGCACGCACCGCGGGGGCTCCGCGATCCCGTCCAGCTCGCTCCCTGCGATCGGGTCGCACAGATCGGTCACCATCGATCGGGCCAGGTCGCGTGTCCCCGCGGCTACGTCCGCCCGCTTCACGACGGTGACGGGCACCGGCCAGGGGGTCGCCTCCGGCCACTCGGGCGGCGCTCGGTCCGGAGCGCCGGCACCGTACTTCAGCATGACCCGGGTCCTCGCCTCGCCGAACAGGGCGCACGCGCGGTCGAACTGCTTCCACTGATCGCCCGCCGCTGGACGGGCGGCTTCCACGAGTTGCCGCACCGCCTCCACGCGGGCGCGATCGTCGCTGGGTTGCACGGTGAGCGCCCAGTGGACTTCGTGGACGCCCACAGCGAGCAGGCCCGCGGCTGCGGCTCCAACGACCCATCGACGCACCCTCGCCATCCGTCGGCCCCCCGCTTCTCTCGCGTGACGTCAGTCCGGCGCACTGACCACGAAGTCGATGCTTGTGCGGGAACCCTGCCTCATGGCGTCCCAATCCCGCACGGTGGTGGCGCCGGGTCGGATGGGTGCGCCGTCGTCGGTCTGATCCGCTCCCACGCTGTAGAGCACGTAGCGGAACCCGCCCGGCGAATAGGGCTCCTCGAGGGCGCGATACCGCAGAGGCTCCCCGGTCCAGACGTCCACCGGCAACGTCGCGAGGTACTTCGGAACCAGTTGCTGCAGTTCCCGTGGGTAGGCGCCCGTTTCCCGGCGATACCGCTCCAGCGCGATCATCGTCCGGATGCCCTCCCGGTCGGTCTGCACCAGGTCACAACTCGTAAGTGCCCGGCTCATCGCGGGCACCAGCATCTGGGGGAGCAGCAGCGAGGTTTCCGTTTCCGGATCGATGGTGGCCAGCCCGCCCCGGTCCCCGGCGCGGAGCGTCGCCGCCTTCTCCACGCGATCAAACACCGAGTTGATGTACTCTCGGTTCTCGTCGAAGGTTCCTAGCCTCACCCGGGGCGAGACTCCCGCCCCGAGCGTACCGGCAACATTTGAAACGCCCTTGGAGAAGCGTCCGAGTCGCACGTTTTTCGGCTCGGAGAAGAGCAGCGCTGTCGATTCGATCGCGATCTCTCGCTCGCCCCGGATCATCGCCAGCACGTCCGGCGCGGGCTGCTGCCCGTCCAGCACTCGATCCATCGCGTCCAGCCATTCTGCGCCCGGGTTCTTGGCGAGCACCCGCCTCATCTGGCCGTAGTTCAGCGACTCGATGGCGAAGCCCACGAGCCCCTCGATCAGAACCGGGGAGTAGGAGAGCATCCGCGCCATCGCCTGATTTGCCCGTGCCGCCCGCTCGAACTCCGCCACGTCTCCGGCTTCGAACGCGAGCCTCATGCGTGCCCCGTTCAATCTCGCCATGTTCCGGGCGGGGCTGAGGTGCGGGAGGAGGAGGTTCATGGTCGGCGTTCCGGGGGTCACCGAGTAGTCCCGCTTCGCCCGGGGACAGCCCGTCATCCGGTCCATCGCCTCGTAGACGCCGTCCGCTCGGTACGCGTCGATCATCTGACGGCCCAGCGTTGCATTAAGGGCATCGGCCTCGATCTGCCGCGGCACCCTCTCGATGTCCTCCCGGGGCGGGTCCGCCACCTGCGAGAAGTCCGGGAAGGCCGGATCGCCGAGGGAGGTCTGGGGCGGGGACGCACGCCAGACACGATCATCGGAGGCGTTGATCAGCGCCACGGTTTTGTGAAACTCTACCCACGCATCATCGCCGACGGGCACGGGCTGCGCAGCCTCAGCGAGATCGTTCAGCGACTGCCCCTGCGTGAGGGCCGCCTTTGCCCGCTCTGCCTGGACCGACAGGAACCACTCGTAGAGCCCCCACCCCGCGGGGGCGAAGACCACCAGCACGCCGAGGGTCCATCCCGCGACCCGCCTGAGACGTCGCACGCGGCGCGGCGTCAGCACGCGGTCCCAGAGTGACGGCCTCTCGGGCTTGGGGCTGAACACGCGCTGCGACGCGCCGTCGCTGACGAGTTCGTCCAGCGCCGCGTCGACTTCGGAGATGAATCCGCACTCCGGGCACACCACACACAGGTTGGCAGGGACCGGGACTCCGAGCAGGGAGTACCCGCATCCGGAGCAGGCACCTCTGGCCCGGATGACGTATCGCACTCGTCTGCGGAGCAGGACATCACGCACGAGGAGGGCGGCGACGAATGCGCCGAGGAACACGCCCGTGGCCATGCCCAGCACCGCCGCAGCGGGGAGGAGCGACCCGGCGCCGCGGACCACGGCGTGCTTCTCGAGCATCTGAGCGGGCTTCCAGGCCGCCAGCCCGAGCGCAGCGCAGACGAGGGCGAACACGATCGCCATGGCGACCATACGCCCGAGGGTGCGACGAAACCCGCGTCGTGCGGCGCGGACGAAGCGCTCGCATCGCTCCTCGTCGAAGCGGTCGAGTTCCGGGAAGGCCCTGTGGATCTTGGACGTGAGCAGCCGCATGCGACGTGAACCTCGCGGCACAGCATACCGGCGCGGTCCCGGGCGGGTTGCGGTTCAGATCCGGCGCCGGTATGTGATGCTGAACATACTCATGACGAAGGACATGAGCACGGTCTGGACACCGAGGGCCACCAGCAGGCCGCCCAGGATCATGAGGCGCAGGGTCACTGCGCTGTCCAGCGAGCCGTGCAGGCCCGAGGCCGCCCACTGCACCGTGGGGATGCCGATGAGGGCAAGCCCCGCCAGGGTCGAGAGCACGCCCGCGATGCACCCCCGCTCGAGCGAGAAGACGTCCTGGAGCTTCCGGAGGAGGGCCGGCATGGGCCCGAGCTCGGTCTGAAGCGTGTAGAGCCTCATCGCCGCGCCGGTGACGCACAACTGGTACCCCACCACCAGCATGAGCGAAGATGCGACGAGCGTGTGGAGGTCGAACTGCACGCCCGCGATCTTCACGGGCCCGAAGGCCACCAGAAGCGTCAGGACCAGCCCGAGCAGTCCGAGCACGCACCCGGGGATCAGCAGCGTCCATCTCGGCGACATCACGAGCATGAACCGGAGGTTCCGCCAGCCATCGCGGAACGATCGGAGGTGCGGCGCCCGCCCGCGTTGGTCCTTGTGCAGCCGGATCGGAACCTCCGCCACCCGGAGCCTCTTCAACTGGCTCTTGATGACCATCTCGGAGGCAAACTCCATGCCCGTTGTGCGGCAATCAAGCGTCTCGAACGCCTCCTTGCTGAACGCCCGGAGCCCGCAGTTGAAGTCGCCCGCCGGGCTACGGAAGAGAATTCGGCCCATCATGGTCAGGAACGGGTTGCCGAAGTACCGGTGCAGAGGGGGCATGGCGCCGGGCGAGATCCCCCCCGCGAACCGGTTGCCCATCACGAGCTGGAATCCCTCCCGCAGCTTCGCGACGAACTTCATGCCCTCGCCGAAGTCGTAGGACATGTCCGAATCACCCATGATGATGTAGCGCCCGCGTGCGGCTCGGATGCCCCCCATGAGTGCGCTGCCGTAGCCTTTCTCGGGCACATCCACCACCCGGGCGCCCAGCCCCCGGGCGATCTCCTGCGAGCCGTCCGTCGAGCCGTTGTCCGCCACGACCACCTCGGCCCGGAGCCCGCCCTCCGCGCTGCACCGCTGTGCCGCGCGGATGCACCCCGCCAGCGAGTTCGCCTCGTTCAGGCAGGGCAGCACGAACGTGACCTCGACCTCGGAACGCTCCGTCCCCGCCGGGTGCAGATCCACCACGGGCAGCGAGCCGATGACCCCGGCCCCCTGCGGGCCCGTCCCCGGGGCGTGTTCGAGAGACTGTTCCATGCGGCGAGGGCTCCAATCCGCGCCCGCTTCGGGCGCCCGGTCATTGTTGGCGCATCCGGGGGCGCTTTCGCGCTCCCGCCGCCCGCTATTCCCCGCGGGGACGGACCAGCAGCGCGCCCACATGGTTCAGATTCGTGTGCGTCACCGCGGCTGGGATGTCCGCTCCACCGGCCTTCAGCGCCCCGTATACATCGTGTTCCGCCAGCGCCCGCTCGGGCTCAAGCCCTGCTGCCCGCATTCGGGAGAGCGATGTCTCGTCCACGAGGGCTCCCGCGGCCTCGGTGGGGCCATCGCGTCCGTCCGTGGAATACGCGACGACAAGCGACTCCGCCGAGGAGCCCAGAAGCGACTCGAGTTCGAGAGCCGCGGCGAGTGCCAGTTCCTGGCTCGGCCCCCCGACCCCGCGTGAGGCCCCCACGGTCACCGTGGTCTCACCGCCGAACACCAGCGCCAGTGGGACACCCGCGCGAGCAAGCCCCGCGGCCTCGCGGGCGAGCGCTCTGCCGGCCTCTGCCGCCTCACCCTCGACGTTCCGCCGGACTTCAACGCGGAGGCCGTTCAGCGCCGCATGCTGCGCCACGGCGTCGAGCACGGTGGCGTTGCTCGCGATCACGGTGTGTTCAATGTGGGCCAGGGCGGAGTCGCCGGGCTTCGGCGTCTCGCCGTGCAGCCCGCGTGCTCCGTCCTGCAGGTGTCGCCGGATGGCGGGGAGGGCACGAGCCATCCCGCGGCGCTCCAGAACGCGCAGCGCGTCGTCGAAGGTCGTCGGATCCGGCGCGAAGGGGCCGGAAGAGATGACGTCGAGCGGGTCACCCAGCACGTCGGAGAGCACGTACACACGGGTTGGCCCGCGGGCGAGCAGCCCGAGCCGCCCGCCCTTGAGCACCTCTACGTGCTTCCGCACGGTGTTGAGCTCACCGATCGTCGCGCCAGCCAGTTGAAGGGCTCGCGTGGCTTCCGCGAGGTCGTTGACCGTGAGTCCGGGTGCCGGAACCGACAGGTACGCTGACCCGCCGCCGGAGAGCGCCACGAGCAGAGTCCCCTCCGTCGCGGCTCGCTCAACAAACCGTGCGACCTGTGTCCCCGCGGCGAAGTTCCTCGGCGTGGGGTACGGATGGTCTGCCCCGAGCAGCCGCCACGCCCCGCCGGGTGGGTCGGTGGCGTCCGGTCCGACAACGAGTCCAGCCGCAAGCCTGTCTCCGCACAGAACTTGGATTTCGGCAGCCATGCTGAGGGCGGCCTTGCCGACGGCGAGGGCAAAGAGCTGTCCACCGACGGGCTTCCAACTTCGCCTCAGGGCTGTGGCCGGGTCCGACGCCCTCCGGGCCTCGTGCAGGAGATTCAGTGCGGTCTGCCGCAGCGCGTCCGTGTTTTCCACATCACAGCCTAGTCCGTGTTTTCCACATCACAGCCTAGGGCGAGGCGCGGGCTCGACCCGGGCCGGGTCGATTTTGACACCCGACCATGCGGCTGGTAGCCTGCACCCTTCGGAGGGGAATGGCCCCCTGCGCTCCAGGAGAACTTCAGATGAGTCAGTTTCCAGGCATGGCCGGCGCACCTACGGGTGGCGCGATGAAGCCGCACCGCGGCACGCTCATTCTCGTTCTGGGCATCGTTGGCCTCGTCATCTGCATGCCGTGCGGCATTGCTGCGTGGGTCATGGGCAACAAGGACATGAAAGAGATGGACGCGGGCCTCATGGACCCGGCGGGCCGGGGATCGACCAAAGCCGGGAAGATCATCGGCATGATCGCGACGATCCTCGGCGCTATCTTCATTGTGCTCAACATCGTGCTCACGGTCGCCGGCGGCGCTCGCTGATCGCCCGGATCGAAAGGACTCGCAATGACTCAATACCCACAGCAGCCCGGCTACGGGATGCCCCCGCAGAGCCCCGGGGGGATGCTCAAGCCCCACCGCGGAACCGTCATCCTCGTCCTCGGGATTCTGGGGCTTGTGGTCTGCGGCATCTGCGGCATCGTCGCGTGGGTCATGGGGAACGCCGACCTTCGTGAGATGGACGCGGGCCTCATGGACCCCGCCGGGCGCGGGACGACGCAGGCCGGCAAGATTCTCGGGATGATCAGCGTGGGCCTGATGGCGCTCGGCATCGTGCTCTGGCTGGTGATGATGGTGATCGGCCTCGGCGCCGCCGCCGCGGGCGCAGCCGGCAACGGGCCCTGAGGCTCGTTGGCGCCTCCGGGCCTACAACCCGGTGCCCATGGGTGCCTCTTCGTCAACACTTCAGCAACGACTCAAAGACCACGCCGTTCCGGGCGTGGTCTTTCTCGTTTGGGTGGTCGTCGTGGTTCTCGCCTACGTCATCTCGCAGCGGACCGGGGCGGACCTGCCGCTCTGCACGCTTCGCCGGGTGACCGGTGTTCCATGCCCGACCTGCGGCGGGACGCGGGCGACCATGAGCCTGCTCGCGGGACATCCCGTCCGGGCCCTGGCCTTCAACCCCGTTGTTACGGTGTTTGTCGTGGTCGCGCCGTTCTGGTGGTTGTCGCGGCTGCTCCGTCCTCCGCCCCCCTGGAGCCCCACGCGTCGGCGGGTCGCCTCGACCATCGCCTGGGTGCTCGTGCTCGGCAACTGGGCATACGTCATCTGGCACGAGGGGGCGATCCGGGCGGGCTAGGCCGGCCCCAGCGAGTCCAACCGCCGGATCGCTTCTGCGATGGTCTCCCGCTTCTTGCAGAACGCAAACCGCACGAGGTCGCGCCCCAGCCCGGGCGTGCCGTAGAAGACCGAGGGGGGGATGGCGGCCACACCGACTCGCTCGGTGAGGTGGTAGCAGAACGCGCGGTCGTCGGCGTATCGCAGGGGGGTGTGGTCCGCCATGACGAAGTAGGTGCTGTGCGATGGGAAGACACGGAGGCCCGCACGGGTGAGCGCGGCGCTGAGCGCGTCCCGATTCTCGATGAAGAGCCTGCGGAGCCCCGCGGCGTAGTCTCCGGGCGCCGCGAGCACGGCAGCCGCACCGTGCTGCAGCGGGGTTGCTGCACAGAACGTGAGATACTGATGCGCGGCCCTGACTACGCGAGAGAGCGGCTCGGCCGCCACGGCCCATCCGATCTTCCACCCCGTGAGGCTGAAGGTCTTTCCGAGGCTGGAGAGGGTCATGGTCCGCTCCCACATGCCCGGCAGGGTCGCCAGTGAGATGTGGGGCAACTCCGGCTCGAAGGTCAGGTGCTCGTACACCTCATCCGTGATCGCCACCAGCCCGTGACGGATGCACTCGCCCGCGATGAACTCGAGTTCCCCGCGGGTGTAGACCTTTCCGGTTGGGTTGTGGGGGGTGTTGACGATGATCGCCCGCGTGCGTGGCCCGATCGCCGCCCGTAGCTCCGCCGGGTCGAACCACCAGGCTCCGAGCCCGTCCGCTGGTGGCCTGAGCGTCACGAACTTCGGTACCGCACCGGCCATCGCGATGGCGGTCACGTAGAAGTCGAAGAACGGCTCGAAGACGACGATCTCATCGCCGGGGTTCAGGAGTCCGAGGATCGCCGCGGGAATCGCCTCCGAGCACCCGTTCGTGACGGTGACGTTCGCGTCGGGGTCGATCTCGCCACGCCCGCACGAGGCCCAAGAGCCGGCGATGGCCTTGTTCAGCGGGGGCACTCCGATCATCCGGGCGTACTGGTTGTGCCCTTCGAACATCGCGCGGGCCGCCGCCTCCTTCGCGGACTGCGGCCCGTCGAAGTCGGGGAACCCCTGAGAGAGGTTGACCGCCTGATGCCGCACCGCCAGCGCCGTCATCTCCGCGAAGATGGAGGAGCCGAAGGGACGAAACCGGTGCGCGATGTCCACTGGCATCTGGCGAAGCGTACTCGCCCGGAGGCGGAATCGCGCGAACGCTTGTCCATGCTCAGACCAGGACAGCCCGCCCCCGTGTTCGCCCTCCCGGACCAGCACGGCGTCACGAGGTCACTTGAGGAGCTGATCGCCCGAGGGCCTCAGATCCTCTTCTTCTACCCGGCGGACTTCACGCCGGTCTGCACCGCGGAGGCCTGCTACTACCGTGATGTCGCGAGCGAACTGGCCGCCCTGGGGGCGAGCCTGGTCGGCATCAGCGGCGACCCTCCCGACTCCCACCGCCGCTTCGAGACTCGGTACACCCTGGGCCTCACACTGCTCAGCGACCCGACAGGCGACACCGCCCGCGCGTACAAGGCCATCGGGCTGTTCGGCCTTCTCCCGTTTGGACGTCGGCGCGTGACCTATCTCATCGGCACCGATGGGCTGATCAAGGACGCTGTCGCCCAGGAGTTCGGCATTTCGCGCCACCAGGACTTTGTCCGGCGCGCGATCCGGGCGCTCCACGAGGCCCGAACGGCGAAGACTCAGACTTGAACCACTCTTCCGTCCGCGATCACGTACACCCGATCTCCGCGGCCGGGCCTGACCGGCGCGCCACCCGCGAAGGGCGTGCAAGCGGGCATGACGCCCACGCGGGGACCCACGAGAAAGGCCGGCAGCTTCAGTCGGTCCGCCGAGGACGCCAGAACAAACGCCGGATGCAGATGCCCGCACCAGGTGAACAAGCCGGATTCCGCACGCTCCGGCGGCTCGTGCCGGAACTCGAAGGGGCCCTCCCGCACCGGTCCCTCGTGCAGACGCATCCCCCACGCCTCGGCCGCCCGCTCCACGAATCGGTCGTGGTTCCCCGGGATGACCTCAAAGGCGGCGGACTGCTGCCGACGCCACCGGCCGACGCTTTCGAGAAGCTCGTCGGTGAGCCCCGCGGGCGCGTGCAGGAGATCCCCGAGCACCAGGACGCGCGCGGCACCGGACTCGCGGATCGCCTCCTCCAGGAAGCGGAGCACCTCGCGCCCCGCGTTCGAAGGGATCGGGACTCCCGTCGCGCGGAAGGCGTCGGACTTTCCCAGGTGGAGGTCCGCCACGAGGAGGGTTCCCCGCGCGGGCCAATAGACCGCGCGTTGGGCCATCAGGACGACCGGCTCGCCCTCCGCCTCCGACCGCCCGCCGACGAATGTGCGCTGTCCTCCTCGCATCCCGGCTCCCACTCCCGCCTCATCGCCTCGATCCGCTCCAGCAGCGAGCGGCTGCTCAGCCTCCCCGCGAGCCTTTCGATGAGCAGCGGGAAGGACAGCGGCGAGGGCCTCGCGGTCCGAACGATACGGAGCGAGCCCCCCACGATCCGGCGGAAGGTTCGATCCAAGCGGCCCGCCTCGTAATGCCGGCTCATCACCTCCGAAGTTGCCTGGCGGAGCAGCAGATTCCGGGGCTCAAACTCGGAGAGCACGTCGAAGATCAGCGACGATCCGGCCTGCAGTTGCTTCGCGGTACGCCCACGACCGGGGTACGACTGCACCACCAGCCCGGAGACACGGGCAATCTCCCGGAACTGGAGCTTTGCGAGGAAGTTGGTGTTCGCGCTCTCGGCGGCGTCGCTCGCGAGGCCCTCCGGCGAGAAGAGGCCCGGCCCGACGCAGTGCTCAAAGTCGAACGGTTCCGCGCTGAGCACCTCGACGCCGTAGTCATTCGCCGCGACCGAGAATGTGGCGGGTGCGCGGCGCGAGAGCCTCAGCGCGAGCACGGCCCCGAGCCCGGCGTTGACGAGGCGCCCCTCGAACGGGAAGACGAACAGGTGGTGTCCTTCCCGGGTCCGCGTGATCTCCACGAGCGTCTCATCGGCCCCCGGGATCGCGCTCGTGCGGCGCTGGGTCTCGAGGAACGGCCTGATGGCCCGCGAGAGCGCGTCCGGGTCGGTCGCCTGTGCCTCGGAGAGCGAGCGGCGGATCGCCTGCGACAGGGACTCAGAGATCGGCAGACGCGTGCCCGACCAGATGGGCGTGAACGTCGTCTTGCCGGTCGCCGGCCTGACGTATGCGACGAGGTCCCGGAATCGTGCGAGCGTCAGCACCTTGCCGGCGAAGACGAACTTCTGACCTTCGCGCAGCCTGGCGATGAAGTCCTCCTCGATGCGTCCGAGCGAGCGTCCGGACGTGTACTTCACCTCGATCGTGCCATCGCTGGTGATGGTGCCCACGTTTAGCCGGTGAATCGCCGCGATCCGGCGGTCCGGCACGGTGAAGAGGCCGTCCCGTTCCACCACCTTGTGGAAGCTTTCGTACGCGCGCAGAGATTCGCCGCCGTGCGTCACCATCGAGAGTGCCCAGTCGAACTCCTCCGCGGTGAGGTCCTCGAAGCTCGCGGCCCCGCGGACCTCCGCGAGCAGGGCCTCCCGCGTGAAGCCGCCGCCCAGCGCGCACGTCACCAGGTGCTGCACCAGAACGTCGATGGGCTTCGGGGATGGCTCTCGCGGCTCGATCTCGCCCCTCGCGAGGGCGTTGCGGGTCGCCATGAACTCCACCACCTCCATCATGTGGGTGGGCACGCATGTCACGCGGCAGGGCGTCCGGGGCCGATGGCTCGATCGACCGGCACGCTGCACAAGCCTCGCGATCCCCTTTGGCGAGCCGATCTGCAGCACGCGCTCGAGGGGCGCGAAGTCCACGCCCAGGTCCAGCGAGCTTGTTGCGACCACGATCCGCACGCACCCGTCCTTAAGGCCCTGCTCGACGCGAGTTCGTTCCCCACGGTCGATCGAGCCGTGGTGCAGGGCCATCACCGGCTCCCACTCCGGCCTCAGCACGCGAAGGGCGCTGTACCAGCGTTCCGCTTGCGAGCGCGTGTTCGTGAACACCAGCGATGGGGCCGAGGGGCTCAGGCTTGCCGCCACGTCCTCTGCCATCACCAGCCCGAGGTGTCCTGCCCAGGGCAGCGTCCGGCCCCCGCGGGGCAGCAGCACATCCAGCTCCACGGGCCGGGGCATGTCACCCTCGATGACTACGGGAGTGTCGCGGGCCCCCACCGCCGCCCGCGCGGCGACCGCCGCATTGGGAAGAGTGGCCGACACGGCCCACGTCCGCATGCGCGGCGAGAACCCCCGCAGACGCGTCAGCGCCAGCTCGGTCTGGCTGCCCCGCTTGCTGGCGACCAGTTCGTGCCACTCGTCCAGGATCACGGCGTCGCACCCCGACAGCAGTTCCGGCGCGTCCGGCCGTGTCAGCAGCAGTGTCAATGACTCCGGCGTCGTCACCAGCACCTCGGGCAGGCTGGACTTCTGCCTCCTCTTCACGGCGTCCGACGTATCTCCGGTGCGGCTCTCGACCCGCAGGGGCAGGCCCAGCTCGATCACCGGCTCGGAGAGCGCCATCTCCACGTCCCGCGAGACCGCCCGGAGCGGGCTGACGTAGAGCACACGCAGCCCGCGCCGCACATGCCCCCGCGCGTGCTCCGAGCAGAGCATTGCCAGCGGCCCCCCGAACGCCCCGTACGTCTTGCCCGCGCCGGTGGAGACCTGGATGAGCCCGCTCCGGCCCGAGAGAAACGCAGCCCATGCGAGCCTCTGGAACTCCCAGGGTTCCCACCCGCGCGAGGCGAACCATCCCTCGACCATCTCGAGGCCCCGCGCGTGCTCATTCCCCGCTGTCGACTTGGTGCCCACCGGCATCTCTGCACCCTCGGCCCCGTGCGAACGATCCAGCGTAGCCCCCATCCGTTACGGGTCCGCCTGCGAAGGGCCTCCCGGGAGTCCGCATGCGAACGCTCGTCTGGTTCAGGTCCGACCTGAGGACACTCGATAATCCGGCCCTTCACGCCGCGTGCGCCGAAAGCGACCGGGGCGTCGTCGGGCTGTTCGTAGTGTCCCCCGGTGAGTGGCGTGCCCACGACCTGGCGCCGGTGCGGGTAGATCTCATGCTCCGCACGCTCCGGGAACTCTCGGCCTCGCTCGCCAGGCTGAACGTTCCCCTGCGGCTCGTGACCGCACCCGAGCCTCGCGACGTGGCCGGCGCGGTGCTCGGCGTCGCCCGTGAGCATGCCTGCGACACGATCGCGTTCAATCGAGAGTACGAACTGAACGAGTCGCGGCGTGATGAGAGACTCGCGGGCCTCGCCGCGGACGCGGGCGTTCGCCTCTGCGCCCACCATGGGCAGGTCCTGGTCTGCCCGGGTTCGGTGCGTACCGGCGAAGGTCGGCCCTACACCGTCTTCACACCCTTCAAGAAGTCCCTCTACCGCGTGCTCGCCGAGCAGGGGCCCATCCGCCCGCTTGGTGTTCCCGGGGCCCTGCCAGAGCGAGTCTGTGAGCCTTCTCCGGTTCCGGAGGGCCTGCCCGGCTGGGAGTCGCCCGTGCCAGCCTCCGAATGGCCCGCGGGAGAGGCGGCGGCGCTCCGCACGCTCCGTGCCTTCGCCCGGGGATCGCTCGGGGCGTACCGCGAGCGGCGCGACCTCCCGGGCACCGACGGCACGTCGCGTCTTTCGCCCGCGCTGGCCATCGGCACGCTGAGCCCAAGGCAATGCCTCGCCGCAGCGATCGGAGACAGCGCCGACGCGGATCCGTTTGCTTCGCTGGCGGAGGGCCCGGCGACGTGGGTGAGTGAACTGGCGTGGCGTGAGTTCTACATCCACATCACCGCGGCCTTCCCTCGGGTCTGCATGCATCGCGCGTTCATCCCATCCACGGAGCGGGTCGCGTGGCGAGACTCGATGTCGGACCTTGCAGCGTGGCAGGAGGGCAGGACCGGCGTGCCGATCGTGGACGCGGGGATGCGTCAGCTTCTCAGCACCGGCTGGATGCACAACCGCGTACGCATGGTCACCGCCATGTTCCTTTCCAAGAATCTCCTGATCGACTGGCGCCGAGGCGAGCGGTGGTTCATGCGGCACCTTGTCGATGGGTTCTTTGCCTCGAACAACGGCGGCTGGCAATGGTCCGCGAGCACCGGGACGGACGCCGCGCCGTACTTCCGCGTGTTCAATCCCGTGAGTCAAAGTCGGAAGTTTGACCCGGCGGGAGACTACATCAGGCGGTGGGTTCCCGAGCTTGGATCGCTGGATGCGGAGTCCATCCACGCCCCGTGGGAGTTGCCGTCCCTGGCCTTCGCACGCCTCGGCTACCCCGCGCCGATCGCAGACCTGGCGACGTCGCGCGTCCGCGCTATCGAGGCCTTTCGGGTGCTCTAGCGAGCCGCCGGTCAGACAAGTCCGAGCGCGAAGAAGGCCGCCGTGAACGCCAGATCGGCCACGACGATCGCCACGACGCACTGCACGACCGTGCCCGTGGTCGCACGGCCCACTCCCGCGGCTCCTCCGGTCACCCGGAGTCCGTTCAAGCAGGCGATGAGCCCGATCAGCACGCCGAAGACCGTGCCCTTCATCACGCCGGTCCAGAAATCCACTGGCTTGCACTGCTCCAGCATGTTGCTCACGAATGTGGCGTAGGGGATCTGGAGGACGAGGACGGAGATTCCCAGGGCGGCGAGGCACGCGACGACGTCCGCGACGACAGCCAGGACGGTCATGCTGATGACCGACGCCGTGACGCGGGGCACGACGAGGAACCGGACGGGGTCGAGCGCGTGCGCCTCGAGCGCCTCGATCTCCTCGCTCACCACCATGGTCCCGATCTCCGCCGCGATGGAGGCGCCGGCGAAACCGGTCATGACGATCGCGCCGATGAGGGGCCCGAGCTCGCGGAGCACCGCCACTCCGATGATGTTCGCGACCAGTTCCTTCTGGCCGAACTGGTCCAGGGGCGGGGAGAGCTGGAACGCCAGGATCAGCCCGACGCATCCGGACACGAGCGAGACGATCAGCACACTCCTGGCGCCGATCCGCACGATCTGCGTCACGATCGCGGGTCGCCCGAGCCGGGTCCGCTTGCGGAACATCGCCCGCAGTACCCAGCCCATGCTTCGGAGCAGGAGGAAGAGCGAAGCGCCGGTCTGGTCGAGTACCTGGATCGCTCTGGCCCCGATAAACTCGATCGGCGAGGTGAGGAGGCGGGTGAGGCCCCGCCCTGCGGCACCGGAGTTGTCCTCGAGGTTCGCCATGGTCCGTCAGGTGCTCATCGCCGAGTTCGGGTCCGCCACGATCGTGAAGACAGAGTGCAGCTTGGCGATCTCAAAGACCGCTCGCACCCGTTCGCTCAGGCCGCAGAGCACCAGCGGCACGCGGTCGCGCTTGGAGATCTGGAGTGCCTGCACCAGCGCCGCCAGCCCGGGAGTCGCCATGTAGGGGACGCCCGAGAGGTCGATCACCACGCGCCGGGCCCTGCCGTCGAACGCCTCTCGCACGGCCTGCTGCAGCGTGGGCGCCTCGTGATAGCCGATGTCACCTGAGGGAGCGAGCACGACGGCGCCTTCCTGGCTCCTGTTGACCTTTACGGCGAGCGGAATCCTGTCGGCCATTTCTGCGTCACCCCTCACAACAGCACGGGTTTCGGACCCCTGGCGCGACCCGCTTCACGAGCGTCAGCCGCATCCCCTTTGCCTCCCGGCGCTCGTACACCGCTTCGTCCATCGTCTCGCGGATGATGTGCACACCCAGGCCCCCGGGCCGGATGTCGGCCAGGTCGCGGCCCTTGATCGCCGCCGGGTCCACCTGCCTGGCCTCGTCCTCGATCACGATCCGGATCCCGACCTGAGTCTCGGTAGCGGGCAGAGGGTACACACGCACGGAGATCGGCCCGTCGAGCCGACGTTCATACCCGTGCTTCATGATGTTGGTGAGAGCCTCGTCGACCGCGAGCGCCACCTGCGAGCCCGGCGTTTCCGGAAATCCGAGCGCCCGCGTCACACCGACCATGAACTCACGCACCGCGCAGAGGTAGCACGGGTTGCTCACCAGATCGACGCGAAGATCGGGCGTGTCACTCATCCGCACCGGCCTCCCGAGCCCTCACCCACTCCGACCACCGCGACATCGCGGCGGTGCGGCGGTGCGGCGGGTCCGACGCATCGTACCCCAGACGCTGGCCCGTTACCCGCTCCAGCGCCTCGATCGCCAGGAGCCTCGTTGCGGGGTCGTCGCTGGCGAGCATTCGCACCAGGTCCCGCGTCGCCCCCGCGTCCTTCGCGTCCCCCGCCCGCACGATCGCCATATTTCGTGCCGCAGGCTCCGGGGAGTTGAAGTCCGGGTGGATCGCGGGTCCGCACCCGGCGCACCACGCCGCCACCCCCAGACACGCCACTGAAAGCACTCGGGCCATCGTCGAAGTGTAATCGACAACCCGCCCCTCTGTCCCGGAGCCGCCGCCCGTCCAATACTCTGGGTTTCCCTGATCACGGAGCGCCCATGTCCACCCCCACCGCCGACCCCAGCTCCGCCGAGTGCATTCCGGTGCTCGATTTCGGCGGGCAGACGGCCCAGCTCATCTGCCGGCGCGTTCGAGAGGCGGGGGTCTTCTCCAAGCTGGTCGCGCCGAGCATCTCAGCCCCGGCCCTTGCCGCCATGAAGCCGGCGGGCATCATCCTGTCGGGTGGTCCCGCCAGCGTGTACGAGCCAGACGCCCCCACCTGCGACCCCGCGATCTTCGACCTCGGCGTGCCGGTCCTGGGAATCTGCTACGGGCTGCAGCTCGCCGCCCACCTTCTGGGCGGCCGGGTCACGCCCGGCAAGCACCGGGAGTTCGGACGGGCGGCACTCACCATCGACCGCCCCGGTGAACTCTGGAAGGGGGTTCCGGCCACCACGACGGTCTGGATGTCGCACGGAGACCAGGTTGCCTCCACCGGCGACCTCTTCGTGCCCATCGCCAGTACCCCTACCTGCCCCAACGCCGCGGTGACCTCCAACGCACGGGGACGGAGGTTTTTCGGGGTGCAGTTCCATCCGGAAGTCACGCATACGCCCCACGGTACGGACATCCTCCGCAACTTCGTTTATGAGGTGTGCAGGTGTCGCGGGGAATGGCGGATGGCCGACTTCGCCAACGTCGCCGCCCAGAGAGCCAGAGACCTCATCGGATCCGCGCACGTGATCTGCGGCCTGTCCGGGGGCGTGGACTCTTCCGTCGTCGCGGCGCTTCTCCACAAGGCGATCGGCTCTCAACTCCACTGCGTCTTCGTTGATACTGGGCTCCTCCGGCGGGGAGAACGCGACCTGGTGGAATCAACCTTCCGCGATCACTTCCGCATCGATCTTCACGTGGTCGACGCCGAGGCGGAGTTCCTCTCCGATCTTGCCGGAGTCACCGAGCCCCAGGAAAAGCGCAAACGCATCGGAAAGCGCTTCATCGACGTCTTCAAGGCCAAGGCAGGGTCCATCCCCAACGCCACGATGCTCGCGCAGGGCACGCTGTACCCGGACGTCATCGAGAGCGGCCACGGGCATTCGGGCAAGGCCGCGGGAATCAAGCTTCATCACAACGTGGGCGGGTTGCCCGCCCAGCTCGGCTTCAAGCTCGTCGAGCCCCTGCGAGATCTTTTCAAGGACGAGGTCCGAAAGCTCGGGGGCGTGCTCGGGCTTCCCGACCACCTGATCTGGCGTCACCCGTTCCCCGGGCCGGGCCTCGCCGTTCGGGTTCTGGGCGAGGTCACCAAGGCCAAGCTCGAACTCCTGCGTGCGGCGGATGAAATCCTGCTCGAAGAGATCGTCGCGGCCGACCTGTATCGCAAGACAAGCCAGGTCTTCGCCGTGCTTCTGCCCGTGCAGAGCGTGGGCGTGATGGGTGACGGCCGCACGTACGAGAGCACCGTCGCGCTCCGCGCGGTTGAGTCCGAGGATTTCATGACCGCGGACTGGTCCCGCATTCCGTATGACGTGCTCGCCCGTGTCAGCAACCGCATCATCAACGAGGTTCGGGGCGTCAATCGTGTCGTGTACGACATCTCCAGCAAGCCCCCCTCCACGATCGAGTGGGAATGAGGCGAGCGGGCGCGGACGGCACCCGTACCATGCCCCATGAGCGTCAGCACACGGGGCATGAACCACGCCGTCCGAGTCGGGACCGATGTGTTTCTCCGGCCGCCGACCGCCGCCGACAAAGCGGAGTATGTCAAGCTGCGTGATGTCAGCGAGACATGGCTGAAGCCCTGGGAACCAACCCCCCCTGGGGAGGACCACCCCCCGGAACCGGAGGTCGTCTTCGACCGGGTGCTGAGCACCGCGGAGTCGCAGCACTTCCGGCGCTTCCTGGTGTGCCTCACCCAGTCGGGCGAGATCGCAGGCCAGCTCACGCTGGGCCACATCTATCGCGGGCCGTTTCTCAACTGCATCGCCGGCTACTGGATCGGTGAGCCGTTCGCCGGGCGGGGCTATGCCACCCAAGCCCTCGCGATGGCGGTCGCGGAAGCCTTCGGCCCCATGGGCCTGCACCGCGTAGAGGCGAACATCAATCCGGAGAACGCCCCGTCGCTCCGTGTCGTGAAGAAGCTTGGCTTCCGCTTCGAGGGGCTCGCCCGCCGATACCTCCGCATCAACGGCGAATGGCGCGATCACCAGCACTGGGCCATGACAACGGAGGACTTCGCCGATCTGGCGCCGACGCATCCGCGGAGCGAACCCGGACCGGGCGCCGCGGCACCCCGCCCCGACCGCTCATCGTGACGGCGAGAGTTTCACTCGCCGCAGGTTCATCAGCGCCTCCTTGAATGCGTCGCCCGCGCCGACACGCACCGTGAGAGTCCCGGCCGGCAGCGCGACCCTTCCCACGGGCACCTCTCGGAAGTCGCTCCAATCTCCGGTTGGGGGCACCGTCAGACGGAGGGTCTGGCCGCCGAGGACGAACGCCGCCTCCGAGCCCGCCGAGCTGTCCTTGCAGGCAATATCCGCCGTGATGTCGTAGGTGCCCGCCGGGACGTCGGCGATCGTCCATGAGGCGCTCGCCTTGGCGTCGGTCCAGTACCCCACGGCGTCGCGCTTCTCCTCGTATCGGATGTTGGGTCCGTCGAGCACGGCGTCGGTGGCGATGAGCTCCACCACGCCGTTCTTGATTCCGCTCCTGGCGGGTGGGGGCTCGTGACTCACGACCGCCGGCTTCCCGACTGTTGTCAGTTTCACCACTGTCGCGGCCGGGTGTACGGGCTGAGCCGGCACGGTCAGGGCCACGTCCTCGCCCTCGCGCTGTACGGGCCAGAGCCGCTTGGTTCGTTCCCCCAGAATCTGCACGCTCTTCACGTCATTGAGCAGCCCCGGCACGACGAGTCTGCCGTCGGCCGGCCAGTCAAAGACCATCAGGTAGAGATCGTCACCCTTGTGGGTGCATCGCCCCCATGGCAGCCTGCCGAATGGCCCCGCCTGGGTTCCGTAGATCGCCTGGGCGTTCACGTCCATCCAGCGTCCCATCTCCGCGAGCCGCTCGAGGCTGGCCTCCGGGATCAGCCCGTCCGCCGTCGGGCCCACGTTCAAGAGGAAGTTGCCGCCCTTGCTCGCGGTCTCGCACAGGGTGCGGATGAGTGTCGCGGAGCTCTTCCAGTTGTGATCATCCGACCGGTATCCCCAGGTGTCGTTCATGGTCATGCACGACTCCCAGTCCATCCCGGGCAACCCGCGTGCGGGCACTTCCTGCTCGGGCGTGCCGAAGTCGCCAGCCCATTCACCGGGCTTGTCCAGCCCGGCCATGTCGTTCCTGCCCTTGTCCACGCGGTTGTTGATGATCACTCGCGGGTTGAGGCCGCGGCAATGCCTCGCCAGTTCCACACCACGCTCGTGAGTCCACGTCCCTTCCCACTCGCCATCGAACCAGAGGACGTCGATCGGCCCGTAGGCGGTCATGATCTCGCCGAGTTGCGTCTTCAGATACTCGCAGAAGCGTTCGAAATCCGCGCCGTCCGCCGGTCGGACATCCCACTTGCGCCGGGGCAGATAGTCGGGGTGGTGCCAGTCCATGATGGAGTGATACCAGCCGATCCGCATCCCGTGGCGTCGGCAGGCGTCCGCGATCTCCCTCATGATGTCGCGTCTGAACGGCGTCGCCGCAACGTCCCAGTCACTCACCTTCGAATCAAACAGCGCGAAGCCGTCGTGGTGCTTTGTCGTAATCACGACGTACTTCATTCCCGCTCGCTTCGCCGCAAGCACCCAGGCGTCTGCGTCGAAGAGCACCGGGTTGAACTGATCCCGCAGCGGCTCGTACTCGGCAACCTGGATCGGAGCGTTGGTCTGGATCCACTCCCCCGTCCCACCGACCTTCTTCCCGTTCCACTGGCCCGCGGGGATCGCGTACAGACCCCAGTGAATGAACATCCCGAAGCGGGCTTCGCGCCACCACGCCATCCGGGCGGCGTGCTCTTCGGGTGTCTCCACCCGGGGCTCGGACGTGCCGCCTCCGGAGCCCGGCCCGGCGCACCCACCCAACATCAAGGCCGCCAGCACCGCACACGCACGTCGGAGCATCAGACTCCTCCTCGCCGCGGGCATCCGCCCGCGCAGCCTACAGAAACTTCGTCACGCCCGGCACCGGCACCGGCGGCACGGGCATGTCGCCGAACGCCAGCGATGCGGGCACCAACTCCTCCTTGGAGTTCATCGCGCGCTCCCACGAGACCGTTTGGCCCGTGTAGGCCGCCATCCGCGCCATCACGGCCATCATGGTGCTGTTGGCGCCCCGTTGACCGTCGTTGATCGGCGTGCCCGCCCGGATCGAGGCAAAGAACTCGTCGTGCTCTGTCTGGTACATGTCCCGATCCGTGCGCCCGGAGTACTTCCACACCTCTTTCCCGCCGACATCGCGCACCGAGAACGTCGGCACCCAGCCGTTCACTACCGCGGACCCCCTCGTTCCGTAGATGTAGTCCGTGTTGTCCGACGGGCAACCGTCCATCTGTCGGCAGGAGTGAAAGGTCCGCATCCCTCCCTCGTACTCATAGATCGCCGAGAAGTGGTCGAACACGTGCCCGTGCTCCGGACCGCTGCGCGCCGCGCGGCCGCCCAGGCAGACCACGCGCAGGGGCAGGCGGTCCCCCGTCGCCCACATCAGCCGGTCGATCGAGTGCACAGCCTGCTCGACGATGTGATCCCCCGAAATCCAGGTGAAGTGCCACCAGTTCCTGAGCTGAAACTCGAGGTCCGACCACTCGGGCTGCCGGGGCCTCTTGGCCAATGTTCCGGTGAGGTAGTTCGTGTACACGCTGGTGATCTCCCCCAGCGCTCCGCCGTTCACCTGCTCGTACACCCCCCGCATCCCGTCGTTGTACCTCCAGCAGAAACCGACGACGAGCCCGAGGTTCTTCTTCTTCGCCAGCGCCGTGCTCTCGAGCACGCTCCGGACGCCGGGGGCGTCCACCGCCACAGGCTTTTCCGCGAAGCAGTGCTTGCCGGCCTCTACCGCCGCCTTCAGGTGCAAAGGTCTGAACGCCGGATAGGTCGTGAGCAGCACCACATCCACGCCGCTGTCGATGACCTTCTGGTAGGAGTCAAAGCCGAGGAAACGACGGTCCTCCGGCACATCGACGCGAGAGGCCGCCGCGTCTCCCAGCTCGTCCGTGATTCCCTTGAGGCTCCCGGCGAGCCTGTCGGGCAGCACGTCCCCCATGGCCCAGAGCACGGTGTTGCTGTCGGCCCGGAGCGCCTGGATTGCCGAGCCCGTGCCGCGCCCCCCGCAGCCGATCACCCCGATCTTGAGTTTGCGATCATCGACCGTCGGACCCCACGCCCGGACCGGGTTTGTACCCGGGACCGCGCGCGCCGACGCGTCGTACGCCGCCAGGGGCACGACCACGCCAGCCCCGACGGCCTTCACAAAGTCACGCCGCGTCCACGCACTTGCCTGCTTGCTCATGGAGTGAATCCTGGGTAGGTGATCGCGACCGGCCGGCCGCACTCATGCGCCGTTCGGTCTCTCGTCCTTTGTACCGCCGCTCTTGTCGCCCTGCTTCGGTGCCTCGGGCGGCTTCTGCGGCGTCCCCGGGTGAGACACCGGGGTCGGCGGGTCCTGCTCGCACACCACGCGGAATCCCACGAACGATCCGTCGGACAGCCACCACTTGCTCTTGGGAATCTGCGGGTCGCTCGCGTTCCAGGAGGGCTCCTGCGAGGCACGACTTGCCGGCGTCACGCGCGCCGCCTCGTCCCGGAAGCTCCCGCCCATCGTCACCGGCTTCGCATCCGCCGAGGTCACCCACTCCTGCACGTTCCCCAGCATGTCGTACAGCCCCCACGCGTTCGGCTTCTTCGACTTCACCGGGTGCGGCGTGGCGTCCGAGTTCTCCGCGTACCACGCGTGCTCGCCCAGGAGCTTCGCATCGTCTCCGAAGGGATATGCCGTCTTCGCTCCGGCCCGGCACGCGTGCTCCCACTCCTCCGCGGTCGGCAGCCGGAACACCTTCCCGCTCTTCCACGACAACCAGCGGCAAAACTCCTCCGCGTTCTTTCTGGTCATGCAGATCGCCGCGTACCCCTCGTGCCCGAATCCCCTGTCCGGCGGCAGGTAGGGCTTGCTCGGTCTGGAGATCCCGTCGGCCTGGGGCGAGCCCTGCTCCTCGTCCAGGCGGTAGGCGAACACGTCGAACACCTCCCAGGGGATCTCCGTCTCGCTCATCCAACACGCCTTGATCTTCCCGTCCGGCGAGGGCGGAATCGGCACCATCGCGATCTTCGTTGCCGCCGTCGGGATCGGTTGCTCGAACTTCGCCAACCCCTGCGCCGCCGGCGGCTCTGCAGCCACCGCCCCCGCCATCAGCCACAGGACGCATGTCACAGCAACAGCACGCATAACCGCTCCTGCTCCCCCCCGGGCTTCGGCTCCACGCCGATACCGGAGTTTACGGGCTCTTGATCGGCACCGCAACGGCTCAGGTCTCCACGGCGCAGACTTCGCCCGTCGCCACGCTGCGCTTCTCGGCGGCGATCACCGCGAGCGCTGCCGAAGCGTCCCGGAGCGTCACCGGTGGCTCTGATGATCCGCCCGCCGCCGCCCAGCGCACAAACTCCCGCACCTCCCCCTCGTACCCGGTTCCCGCGGGGATGTCCACATCTTCGGTGAGGCCATCACGGGTGAGCGTGAGCGGCCTTGCCCGCGCGAGGTCGAACTCCGCCGTCGCCCGCTCGAACTCCGCGACGAACCTCATGCGGAAGCCCCGGCCGGGCGAATCAAGCCAACCTCCCTCGGCGGTCACCAGGCGCGGCTCAGGCCCCGCCGCGGCGAACATGAACGAGGTCTGGATGTGTCCCGGCGTCCCCACGCTGAAGACCCTCGCCGGCACCCCGAGCAGATGCATCACGTAGTCCACATCGTGCAGGTGCAGATCGACGACTGCGCCCCCGCATCTCTCGTCATCCGCGTAGAACGCAGACCAGTCCGGCCGGCTGCCCAGCCTCACGAGGCGGAGCGACTTCAACGCCCCGTACGTCCCCGCTCGCTGCGTGTTCCGAAGCCAGGTCCAGCCGGGCCAGAAGCGCATGCACATCCCGGGCATCACCCGACGGCCATGGGCCCTCTCCGCTTCGCGCAGCCTCATGACCTCCTCGGAGCGTACCGCGACCGGCTTTTCCATCAGGACGTGATGCCCCCGTTCAAGCGCGAGCAGCCCGACCTCCAGATGCGTGTCCGTGGGCGTGCAGACGCTCACGACATCGCACAGCCCGCTCGAAAGCAGTTCCCTCGCAGATCCGAACGCCCGTACCTCCGCCGGATCGAAGAGCCGCTCGGGGGTTCCGGTGTCGATGTTCCCGCGAGTTGCCGCCATCCCGGTCGCGGGCGCGCCCGACAGGTCCGCGACCGCCGTCAGCACGACGGGCTCCCCGGCGCGCGACGCCGACAGGTACGCCCGCACATGAGTCTGCCCCATGAACCCAAATCCAATCACGCCGGCACGGATCACGCGCACCTCGCCCACGGGTTCTCCGCCCGCTCGCCGGGCCCGCATCCCGCAGGTTCAGCCTAGGCAATGCGACCGGGTTGTGTCCGATGCCCCGGGACGCACCGTCAGCGTGCCGAGTCGTACGCCCTCACCACGTCGGCGCCCGGATAGAACTGCGAGACCATCGTGCGCCAGTCGAGGCCCGAGTCAGCCATCCCCTTCGCGCACCACTGGCACATGCCGACACCGTGGCCCCAGCCGCGGCCGCGGATGCGAACGGTGTCGGCCCACACTTCTATCTCGAGATCGCCGCTGTTCACGCGGGTTTTTTCGACGATCCCGGGCAGGCCCGGCACGCCCTGGTTCAGCCCGTTCCGCAACTCCTCCCCAGTGAGGACGTAGGTCCCGCCCCGATCGTCCGTCAGCCGGTACCGAACGGGCCGTCCTGCGTCGTTCATCTCTTCCACCACGACGGACCGAAGGCGAGTCAGGTTCTGGACGTCGTTCTTGAAAGCCTTTCCCCATGCCCGGAGTCGTCGGCTGACATCGTCGTCGCTTCGGGTGACCTCCCACCGGTAGAACCGTGACGCCTGGCAGTAGTGCTGCCTCTGCTTGCCCTGAACGGGCTGCAGCAGGTTGAACTCGTAGCCCGGACCAGTGGGCCAGACCATCTTGGCCGAGTTCGGGCGACCGCCGCACGCGCTGGAGTAATACGCGCGGATCAATCTCCCCTCGTACGCGAGGACCTGCCCACGCGTCGCGCGGGTCGCCTCGTTGGGAAGGGTGGCGGCCGTGGCACCCCCGTACACCTGGTCCTGTGTGCTGTCCTCCACGTCGTATCCGCGTCCCTCCGCCCTGGACCTTGCCCGCTCGTGGAGCGCATAGGTCCGTGCGGCCACCGCTTGGCATTCAAAGACCTGACGTGGCCAGTCCTTGAACAACTCGTGCGTGAGGACGCCCGGGAGGTACGACTCCACGGGCATCGAAATGACCACCTCAAAGACGCCAGGATTCCCGTTCCATTGAGGCCGGATCACGACGAACCCCGGATACCGCACCGCACCGACCTTCAGCGACTGGGACCCACCCGCCAGCCCTCCCTGTGAGCCGACACCCAAGGGCAGGATCTCGACATCCGTCGAGAACGGGAACTCGACCGTCTTCCCCCCTGCGTCCACCACCTTCACGCCGCTGGGGCCGCTCGTCACCGTCACCGGTGCCTTGGCCTGCTGAGCCTTGAGGCCCGGGTCGGTGGTGGCCGGGCGCACCACGAGCATCTCGGGCCCGCTGATCTCCCGGGACGACACGCCGGCGGCCACACGCACCCGGATATCCGGTTCGCTGGCGAACGTCGCCTTGGGACCGATCGCCTCACCTGTGGTCCGCTTCTCAGGAAGCACGGCCTTGGACACCGACTCGCAACCGGCCAGCAGCACCCCCGCCGCCACAACCACGCTTGACAGGTACCGCATCATCAGCGACCCTCCGCTACCCTATCCCGAACATCACCCAGCGGGGCGACCCGCGAGAGTACACCGGAACCGCATTCATGCCACAGTCGATCACGTCCGCGTCCGACCGCCGATCCGCCCGACGCCCCTCCCGGGCGCTCTGCAGCCTGTTCGCGTGCGTCATCCCGAGCCTAACCATCGGCTGCGCGGCGGTTGCGCCTGCACCGGAGACGGGCGGCTCCGCGCCCCCCGGCATCACCACCGCCGTTGAGCCCGGGCTTGGCCACCACGTGGTTGTCCTGACGGCGCCCACGCCAGGGTTCCAGCCCTCGCTCACTCGCACGATGGCCGCGGTCCATCGCACGAATGTCTTCATCACGGTGCGTGAGCCCAACCCCACCCTCATGCATGCGCAGCGTCTGACCGAACACCGCGTCTTCACCGGCGTGCGCACATCTCAGGCGATCAGCGTCTACGTCCGCCTCGTGCCATTTGACGCAAAGCCTGACGACGAAACCGCCTACGCCCTGGTCGGCGAAGCCGCCCCTGCGTCCCCATGACCAACCAGATCACCGATACATCGCACCTCTTTCACCTGCTGCGGCTGACCTTCACACAAGGTCTGGGGCCGGTCCTGATCTCGCGCCTCTTGCTTCGAACCGGCTCGGCGGAAGCGGCCCTCGCCCTTTCTCCCTCCCAGCTCCAGACGATCGAGGGCATCGGCCCCGCGAAGGCCGCGTCGATCTCGCTCTCCATGGCCGCCTCCGTGCAGCCGGCAAGGGCGGAACTAGAACTCGCGCACCGTCTGGGCGTCCAGATCATTCCCTTGGGTGACGCCCGCTACCCGCCACTCCTCGCCCAGGTCCCCAGCCCTCCGCCGCTGATCTACGTCAAGGGCACACTCGACCATGCCGGGCTTGATCGCTTCCCGGCAGCCATCGTCGGCTCCCGAGACTGCACGCACTACGGCCTGGAACAGGCCCGCCGATTCGCCGGTTCCCTGGCCTCTGCCGGGGTGACCATTGTGTCGGGCGGGGCTCGGGGCATCGACTCTGCCGCGCACACTGGCGCCCTCAACAGCGGAGGCCGGACGATCGCCGTCCTTGGCTGCGGGCTTGCGTCCGTCTATCCGCCGGACAACCGTGAGCTGTTTGATCGCATTGCTGCGGCGGGCGCGCTGGTGTCCGAACTGCCTCTGTCAACGGCGCCGGCCCCGGAGAACTTTCCGGCCCGGAACCGCATCATCTCAGGCCTGAGCCTGGGGGTGCTCGTCGTCGAAGCGGGACTGAAGTCCGGCGCACTGATCACGGCCCAGATCGCCACCGAGGATCACGGTCGCGAGGTTCTCGCGATCCCCGGGAGAGTCGATTCTCCGGCCTCACGCGGCACGCTAGACCTCCTTCGCTCCGGCGGTGCTGCGATGGCGATTGACCCCGCGGATGTCATCGCCTCGCTCGAGTCCCCGGCCAGACATTTGACGACTGGAACCCACGCCGACCGCTTCACCCCGCTTCCGCCTGCTGACGGGCTCTTCAACGAGCCTGCGCCAGACCCCCCGGCGCGGATCGCTGCTTCGTCGCGCCAGATGGCCGTTCTGGCCGCGTTGGACGAGGTCGCGACGATCGAACAACTTTGTGCCAGGACAGGGCTTACCGCGAGCGAGCTGCGCTCCGACCTGACGCTACTGGAGATCCAGGGCCGGGTCAGACGCTCCGGATCACGTTTTTGCCGGACCTGAGACACCCGATCATAATTCTATCAAACCGGCTTCCGAAGTCTTGACGTGCGGGGCTTGATATGCTATCTTCTACCAAACAGTGAGAGCGAATACTGATCGGGTCGGTCGCGTTCGCTCGATAGTCGTTCGGAAGATGGACGGCGCGGAGTCGCCGGCGGAATCCAGGTGAGGCGAGTCACGATCGGAGTCTGATCGTGCCCGTCCTGAGGAATCCAGCCATGAGTTGCTCGGTGCTCGCGACGTCGGCGCTCGTCCGCCTCGGTCCCGGTGGAGATTATGTTCGCACGCTTCACATTCCTCTCCTCGGCTCCGCGACTGAAATCGCGGCCCATCCGGGCTTCGGCACGATTCGCGCGGTCAGCCGGCTCGTCGGGGCGATCATCACCATGTTCAGGCCGCTGGGTTCGCTCGGAACATCCCGGGGCGATCTTCCGCAACTCGGCGTGCTCTTCCCGTCGCCGCAGGGCGACCGCGTTCCAGAAATCCCTCCCGACGCCGCGGGCGTCGGGGGCACCGACACCACTGCCGGAGCCGCAAGGTGCGGCGTACCGGGAGTGCTCTCCCGCGAAAGGAGCGTGAGCGATGAATCTCACTCCCAAGCAGCTCAAGATTCTGCAACTGATCCGCGACTGGCGCGTTCGTCGGGGATACTCCCCGACCATGCAGGAACTCGCCGACGAGATCGGCGTGAGCAAGGTCACGGTCTTCGAACACGTCGAGGCGCTCATCAAGAAGGGCGCGCTCGTCCGGGAGCCGAACAAGGCTCGCTCTTTGTCGATTGCTGACGGCATTCCGGTGCCCGACGAGGCCCGGCCTCTTCGATTCCCCCTTGTCGGCAAGATCGCCGCCGGGAATCCCATCGAGAAGGTCGCCGATTCCGACGAGATCGACCTCGCCGACGTGCTCTGCGGCGGTGCCCGCTCCGGCGCCTCCACGTTTGCTCTCAAGGTCGAGGGCGACTCGATGCGTGACGAGGGCATCCTTGATGGCGACTTTGTGCTCATTGAACGCACCCAGGTCGCCAGCAACGGTGACAAGGTGGTCGCCCTCCTTCCGGATGGCTCGACCACGCTCAAGACCTTCTTCCGCGAAGATGACCACATCCGCCTTCAGCCGGCCAATCCGAGCTTCGACCCCATCCGGGTCAAGTACTGTCAGGTCCAGGGCATTGTGAAGGGTGTCGTTCGTCGCTACGGCCGCTGATTGAAGGTGATCGGGCTCCACGGGCTCCGGGCCCTCGAGGGGAGATTCTCTCGGGGGCGGGTGGCTCTTTGCATGACCACCGTTGGGAGCGGTTGGGAGGTGGTGTCACCGCCACCACGGTGCTGTGATCATCCGCTGCGGCCGAAGTTTCGCCGCAGGAGCCACACCAGCACCGGAGCGCCGATCAGGCTGGTCACAACACCGAGCGGCATCTGGCCCCCACCCAGATCCACCAGTCTCACGACGGCATCGCACAGGACCACCAGCGTCGCGCCGGCCATGGCCGTTCCGACCACGAGCACTCCGTGCCTGGGGCCAGCCATGAGCCGTACAACGTGCGGGCAGACGAGCCCGACGAAGCCAACGGGCCCTGCCAGTACCACCGAGGCGGCGGTCAGAACTCCTGAGAGGATGAACAGGGCGGTCCGCAGCCATGCGAGCGGGACGCCGACGCTCCGGGCCTCGTCCTCGCCCAGAGACGCCGCGTCCATGGCCCGCGCGAGCCAGAGCCCGGTGGCCACCCCGCCCGCCGCAACGACGCCGGTCACCGCGAGTTCCATCCCCACCGGGTCCCGGAGGGAGCCGAGGAGCAGACGGCCCGCGGCGAGGCCCTGGTCGGGCAGCAGGTGGCGCACGAGTTGGGAGGCGGCACTGCAGGCCATCGCGACAGCGACGCCCACGAGCACGAGCGTCACGGGGTCCAGCAGTCCGCGGCGCTGTCCGAGGGCCCAGACCGCTCCGAGGGCGGCGAGCGCCCCCACCACCGCCGCGGCCCCCATCCCCAGGCCGGGGTGTGATTCAGCACCGATGATTCCGGCGCCTCGATAGGCCGCATACGCGACGATCATGACGCCGAGGCCCGATCCGGAGGCGAGGCCAAGGACGTCCGGCGAGGCCAGCGGGTTTCGGAGCAGCGACTGAAGAAACACACCGGCGACCCCCAGCGTCACGCCCACGATGACGCCTGCGGCGACTCGCTTGAACCGGAGGTCGATGAACTCCAGGCTGAGCACCGGGCCGGCATCGTCGCGTCCCGCGAGGAGGCGCAGGACGATGGCGGCGGCGAGCAGCAGGGAGAGCCCCGCGAGAGTGGCAATCGCCCGTCGATTCACGGTGACAGCCTACGCGACGAGCCGGCGTCGTGCGTACAGTTGCCCCTGACCCTTCGGAGACCACGCCCGTGTCGAAGAACACCTTTGACTGCACCGTCGTGACCCCCACCGCCTCGCTGGTTTCGGGCAAGTTGACCCAGGCCGTCGTTCCGCTCTGGGACGGTTCCAAGGGCTTTCTGGCGGGGCATGCGCCGGTGCTGGCGAAGCTGGGCAAGGGCGATCTGCGGCTGGATTTCGCCGACACCAGCAAGGGGCAGGGCGGCTCGACGACCTACAAGGTCGAGGGCGGGTTCGTCAAGATGGCGGACAACAAGCTGACGATCCTCGCGGAGAAGGCGTCGGAGTAGCGGAGAGGCAAGTCCCCCGCCCGGCCGCGACTGACGCGGCACACAAGGCGCGATCTGACACGCACGGCCATGGCCCCCGAGACCCGACGGGGGCGTGGCGCCAGATGTGCTTGCGCCGAGGGTGCACGGAAGGTTGCGATCCGGGCGAGGCCGATCGACATCCGCGCGGCATGCCGGCCACTCACTCGCGGGCCAGAGCATCGAGGTCCAGGGGCTTGGTGAACATCTGGAGGCTCCCGTCGCGGGCGCGTGGCCAAGAGCCCGGGGGTTTGTCCCAGTACAGTTCAACCCCGTTGCCGTCAGGATCGCGGAGGTAGAGGGCCTCGCTGACTCCGTGGTCGGCGGCGCCGTCGAGGGAGATTCCCGCGGCGGTGACTCGGCGCAGCGCGTCGGCGAGCGCCGCCCGCGTGGGGTAGAGGATGGCATGGTGGAAAAGGCCGGTGCAGCCGGGGGGCGGCGGGCCGCCTCCCTTGCTCTCCCATGTGTTGAGCCCGATGTGGTGGTGATAGCCGCCGGCGGAGAGGAAGACGGCCTGGGAGCCGAAGCGCTGCGTGACTTCGAATCCGAGCACGTCGCGGTAGAAGGAGAGCGCGCGGTCGAGATCGGCAACCTTTAGATGGACGTGGCCGATGCGGACTCCTGGATCGATCGGGGTGCGTTCCACGGGAGTTCTCCGGGTGGTCACAAGGTCGGGGGAGTCAGCGGCGGGCGGTGCAACGTGGACGGTATGGGGATCGGGGCACCGCTGACAGGCTGTGTGGAGGGCGAGGGCAGGCGGACTGCCCAACTACGGGACCGGACCAAGGCGTACGGCCCACGCCGCCAGCGCCCGGCGCCGGCGACGGCACGGGGAAGGGCCTGATACGCGGAAGTCGGGAAGCCGACCTCAGTGGCACGCCGGAATGCACCAGCCCTTCCTCGGCAACCGACTGCAAAGCGAAGAACCGGGCGTTGTGAGGACGCCCGGTCGTGGGGTGTTGCGGAATATGTCGCGGCGCCGCCGCGTGCTTACGCGGATTCCTTGCGGGGGACGCGGATGTCCTTGAGGGAGATCTTGCGAGCGACGGCGGCCTCGTCGATGACGTATTCGGCGCCTTCGGTGCGTTGCTCGGGGAGCTCGAACATGAGTTCGAGCATGATTTCTTCCATGACGGAGCGGAGGCCGCGGGCGCCGGTCTCTCGCTGCTTGGCGCGTTCGGCGATGCGGCGGAGGGCTCCGTCGGTGAAGGAGAGCTTGGCGCCTTCGAGGCCGAAGAGGTGCTGGTACTGACGTACGAGCGCGTTCTTGGGCTCGGTGAGAACGGTCATGAGGGTTTCTACGGAGAGGGGCGCGAGGGGTGCGAGGACCGGGAGGCGGCCGATGAACTCGGGGATCATGCCGAACTCGACGAGGTCCTCGGGGGTGACCTGCTGGAGGAGCGCGGCGGACTCGCGGGTATCTTCGCGGTCGGATGCGGACTCACTGAATCCGATGCGGCTCTGGCCGACGCGGCGGCGGATGATGTCTTCGAGACCGACGAAGGTCCCGCCGCAGATGAAGAGGATGTTGGAGGTATCGACCTGGATGTACTGCTGCTCTGGGTGCTTTCTGCCGCCCTGCGGGGGGACGTTGCTGACGGTTCCCTCGAGCATCTTGAGGAGGGACTGCTGGACGCCCTCGCCGGAGACATCGCGGGTGATGGAGACGTTGTTGGAGGTCTTACCGATCTTGTCGATCTCATCGATGTAGATGATGCCGCGCTGGGCGGCTTCGAGGTCGAAATCGGCGTTCTGAAGGAGCTTGAGGATGAGGTTTTCGACGTCCTCGCCGACGTAGCCGGCTTCGGTGAGGGTGGTGGCGTCACCGATGGCGAAGGGAACCTTGAGCATCCGCGCGAGGGTCTTGGCGAGGAGGGTCTTGCCGGAGCCCGTGGGGCCGATGAGGAGGATGTTGCTCTTGTCGAGCTCCACGTTCGAGGAGTCAGCGGATTCGAGGTGGAGGAGACGCTTGTAGTGGTTGTGGACGGCGACGGCGAGCGCGCGCTTGGCCTTGTCCTGGCCGATGACGTATTGATCGAGGAAGGTGGTGATCTCGCGGGGCGCGGGGATCTCCCGGAGCCAGGTCGAGGAGGAACTGACGCGGCGGCGCTCCTGCCTGAAGATGTTCTGGCAAAGGTCGGTGCAACTGGAGCAGACGTAGACCTGGTTGGGGCCTTCGACCATGGGACCGACCTCGCGGGAGGTCTTGCCGCAGAAGGAGCAGGTGGTGACCTTCCGTCCCTTGAAGGCGGACTGGTCACCCTGGCTGGTTCCTGGAGTATCGGGCCCGTCCTGACGGTTCTTGGCCATGCATTCCTCGCTGCGGCGCCGAACATCGGGGCGCGCCGATTGCGGAAGTCTATCGGCTCAAGGCGCGGATGTCTGCACCCGGGTTGGTCCGAGTGTCGATCGCGGCGCGCCGGCGGTTCTTATTCGGACGCTCCACCGGGGCCACGCTTCCTGAGGGGGGCGTCGGCGTCGGGCCGCTGCTTGGCGCGTTCGATGATGCGGCGGCGGGTGGCGTCGAACTCTTCCTGGGTGATTTCGCCCCGGTCTCGCATGCGGCGGAGGTCCTCCATGAAGGACCGACCGGCGTCGGCGCCGGCGTCGCGGGCGAGCAGGCGCTTTCGCATGATCATGATGATGAGGCCCAGGAGCATGACCGCGGCGATGAGCGCGGCGATGGCGACGACGAGTTGAGTCGAACGGGCGGACTGGGCGGGGTCGGCGGCTTGTGCGAAGAGGGTCGGCATGGCTCAGCCGTTGCCGGCGGCGATGGCCTCTCGGAGCGGGACGATGAGGCCGGGGACGACGCGGTGTTCGACGAGGTCCTCCCCCACTTTGCTGAGGCGTGCGAGGACCTGCGGGAGTTCGGAGGTGTCGCTGACGGCGCCGAACTTCCGGAGGGTGAGATAGACGGAAATGGGCTCCGGGGCGTCGGGGTCGCGGGGGCCGGCGCCGGCGGCGTTGCGGGTCTTGACCTCGAAGTAGACTTCCATCTCGCCCCGGCGGCCCAGGGACATGCCGACGAGGGGCTGGCAGTCGATGGCCTGTCCGTTGGGGATGTCCAGGAGCGCGCCCAGAGGCGAGCCCGGGAGGAGCGCGCTGCAGACGATGGCGTCGTGATTGCCGGCGGCGGCGAGGTCAAAGCCGTAGAGGAGCTCGACGAACTCGACGTCAAGCGGGGGAATGGACATGTAGGTGGGCGCGACCTCCAGGACCTCGCGGTGGAGTGCGTAGGTGTCATCGGCGCCGTCCGGATTGACGACTCCGGAGCGGACGGAGTTGGCGCGGACGGCGAGCCACCTGTGCGGCATCTCGGAGGTGGGCGACTCGAGGGCGAGCTCGTCCTTGTACTTCTTGAAGGATGACATGCCGGGGAACTTGCGGCGGACTCGCTCGAAGAGGTCGAGCACGGTCTCACGGGTGCGGGGGAGCTCCATGCGCACGGAGAGCTTGAGATTGACGTAGGCGTCGCTGCACAGGGCTCGGGAACTCTCCGACATGCTGGGTTGGCCTTCCTGTGGCGGGGCGGGCGAGTGAGAACGATAGCGGCGGGTTGCGAAACACCGCGCGGGAGACTGTCGGTTCGGGGGCTCAGCGGGCGCCGGCGAGCAGCCAGCGGGAAATTGAGGAGGTATCGGAGAGGTCGGGGACGACGAGGTGCGCGCCCGCGTCACGGAGCTCCGATGACGAGGAGCGGCCGGTGGTGACTGCCAGCGCGCGGCAGCCGTGCGAGAGGGCGGCGTGGACGTCGTGGGGCGTGTCGCCGATGACCACGACGTCGGCGGGCGGGAGGGGCCTCTGACGGAGGGATTCGTAGCGGCGCATGGCGACCGGGACGAGGTCCGACCTGCGGGGCGGGTCATTGGGTGAGTGATCGCCCCAGACGCGGACCTCGAAGGGCGCGAGCGGGATGCCGCAGCGGTCGAGCTTCATGGTGCCGGTGGGCTCGAAGTTGCCGGTGAGGATGCCGAGTGCGAGTGCCGGCACACGGAGGCGGTGGGCGTCGAGGGCCGTGATGAGATCAAGAACGCCCGGGAGCGCGGTGCAGGATGGGGTGCGGGCGAGCTCGTGGGCGAGGCACCGCTGATAGCGGCTGGTGAACTCCGCGATGGCCCCGGCCGTGGGCGGTACGCCGCCCCGGGTGAAGAGGTCGGAGATGATGAGCGGGTCGAGTCGGCCCGCGAAGGGGACTCCGTCGGTCGAGAACTGGGGGCCGAAGAGCTCGCGGCCTGCGGCGAGCATGGACCGGGCGCCGCTGCCGCCGGTGTTGAGGAGGGTGAGATCGATGTCGAAGAGGATGAGCATGCGGGAGGTGGAGGCTAGCGGCGGATGTCGAAGGAGGACTCGCCGGGCTCGGTGCGGAGCTGGGTCACGGATTCGGAGCGGATGTTCCGGGCCATGCGGGCTCGGAGGTCTTCACGGAACGCGTCGATGTCAGCGGGCCGGCCCTGGACCTGGCAGGTGACGGTACCTTCCGGGTCATTTCGGACCCAGCCGGTGAGGGGGCGGGCGTGGGCGGCGTCGCGGGTGGTGGCCCGGAACCCGACGTTCTGCACGCGACCCGAGAACACGATCTGAAGCCTGGTCAGGTCTGACATTTCGGGACCTCCGGAGGGGGATCGTTGGACCGCAAACCTCGGGGAGTGGCGGAAAGTCAGGAGGAACGCGCGGAATGGTTGCCAAACCCGGAAGCTGTGATACCTTCGTGAGAGAAGCGAGGACCGCTCCATCCATTCCGACCGGCGCAGGCGGATCTCCTGGCGACCGGCGGCCACCCTACGAACGAGCGACCTCGCGAGGCGGAGCGCCGGTGAGCCCCTGTGCAGGGGCGGTGCTCGGACGCGCGCTTGGGGCGCGCGTATGGTCACTGGTTCGAGGGTCGGCGTCGCATGAACCCGCTGTGGAGCACCAATCCGGCCGGTCGGCAGTCACGCGATGCGGACCGGGAGCGGGTGCGCGACGCGTCGGACATCGTGCGGATCGTCGGCGAGTCGGTGTCGCTGAAGCCCAAGGGGCGGGAATACGTCGGGCTGTGCCCGTTCCATGACGACCATCGGCCGTCGATGAACGTGGTGCCATCGAAGCAGATCTTCCACTGCTTTGTCTGCGGCGCGGGAGGGGACGTCTTCACGTTCGTGCAGAGGTTCCACAAGATGGAGTTTCCCGAGGCGCTGCGGTACCTCGCGGAGCGGGCGGGGATCACGCTGACGCCGACACGGGGCGGCGGTGAGAGCGGCTCGGGGCGCAGCCGATCGGACCTGTTGGGCGCGTGCGCTCTGGCCGCGGAGTTCTTCCGGGGGGTGCTGGCGCACGCGGAGCACGGGAGGGTGGCGCGCGAGGCGATGCTGAGGCGGGGCTTTGATGCGGGGACCGCGGAGAAGTTCCTGATCGGGGCGGCTCCAAACCGGTGGGACGGGCTGGTGATCACAGCGAAGGCACGCGGCGTGGACCCGGACCTGCTGGTCGAGGCGGGCGTGCTGAAGGCACGCGAGCAGGGCGGAGGCTACTACGACGTCATGCGGAACCGGCTGATCTTCCCGATTCAGGATCAGGCTGGCCGGGTGATCGCGTTTGGTGGACGACGGCTGGACGATGCGGAGGAGCCGAAGTACCTGAACACGGCCGAGAGCCGCCTGTTCAAGAAGGGCGAGACGCTGTACGCCCTGCATCACGCGTCGCGGGCGATCCAGACCAAGCGGACGGCGGTCGTGACGGAGGGCTATACGGACGTCATCGCGTGCCACCGGGCGGGCGTGACGAACGCGGTGGCAACGCTTGGCACGGCGCTGACGCGGGATCATGCGGCGGTGCTGAGGAGGCTCTGCGACCGGGTGGTGCTGCTGTTCGACGGGGACGACGCGGGGAAGATGGCGGCGGATCGCGCCGTGGACGTGTTCTTCGCTGAGCCGCTCGACGTGGCGATCGCGACGCTCTCAAAGGTCACGGACGCAAAGGACCCGGACGAACTCTTGAAGCGGCCCGGGGGGCGCGAGGTGCTGGAGCGGGCGATCGAGCAGGCGACGGACGTTCTGCGGTACCGGTTCGACCGGCTGCGTGAGCGACTCGCGGGAGCGGGCGTGGCGGCGCTGTCGAGGGCGGTCGAGGAGGAGATTGCGTGGCTGGCCTCGAAGGGGCTGGCCGAGGTGAGCCCGGTCCGGCAGCGGCTGATCATCCGGCAGTTGGCGGGGCTGGCTGGGGTGGACGAGGGAACGATCCAAAGGATGCTGCCGGCGGGACGCGTGGGACGAGTGGAAGCAAGGGCGAGGCCGGAGGGCGTGGAGGAGGGGGACCTGGATCAGGCACGCCGCTTGCAGGGGGGAACGCTCGGGGTGCTGGAGCACCTTCTGGGGTGCATCCTCTGCGAGGGGGCGCTGTGGGGCTCACTCTCAGGCGGGGGCGCGGAACTGTCGGGGACGGGTGGCTATCGTTTCGAGTTGACAGCGCGGCTTGCACAGCGTGTGAATGCACTCGCGGCCCGGGATGTGCGCCCGGACCTTGCGGCGGTGCTGTCGGAGACGGGCGATGAGCCCGCGCTGCAGCAGGCGGCGGTGACGCTGGCATCACGCGTGGATGCGGAGTGCGACCGGGAGCCGGAACGGGTTCGGGCCCACTTTGCGACGTGTCTGGCTCGCGCCAGGCGAGACCGGGAGAGGCCGGGCGAAGCGGGCGCTGGTGACCTGGATCGTGTGATCGAGGCGATCGGACGGAAGCGGAGTTTGGACTCAGCCCACGGGGCGGACCGCAGGGTCTTTCCCCGGCCGGGATGATCTCGTGTTCCCGGCGCATGGAAGGCCGGGGTGTGTTGCAGTGTCTCGGGTGCCGGCTGAGCCGGCCCTCGGAGAGAGATCGGGTGAGTCCGGCGGCGAAGGCATCGACCGTCGTGACCGGAAGGCAAGGAGCCGCGAGTGATCTTTGATCTGCACCCCGCCGTGGCACAACTGGTCGACCTCGGGCTCCGCCGCGGCTGGCTGAGCTACGAGGAACTGAACAATGTCCTTCCGGACGAGATGGTGGATCCGTCCCGGATCGATGAGCTGCTGGTGCTGGTGGACCGCAGCCGCCTGGAGATGATCGACGAACTGGAGTTGAAGGCGAGGCTCCACCGGCTTGCGCTGGAGACGGGCGACTGCACCGTGAAACCGACGCGGCTGGCGCCGGGCTTTCGCGCGATGAGCGTGTCGGGAGGGGAGCGGTCTGCGGAGTCCGCAACGCTGCGACAGAGGCTGAACGCAGCGACGAAGCCGCGGGCGACCTCGGCGGAGGATGCTGAGGACGCCGCGCTGGAGGCGGACCTGGCTGAGGTGGTGCGGGAAGAGACCGCGGGGAAGCGGATCGATGACCCGGTTCGGATGTACCTCACCCAGATGGGGTCCATCCCGCTGCTGACGCGAGATGAAGAGGTGCGGCTGGCAAAGAAGATCGAGCTGACGCGGATGATCTTCCGCCGGCGCTGCCTCGAGAGCGACTACGTCGTGACGCAGGCGGTAGAAATTCTGAGGATGGTGTCGAAGGGGGAACTGCCCTTTGATCGGACGATGCGGGTGTCGACGGCGGACCCGCAGGCGAAGGAGAAGATTGCGAGACGGATCCCGGTGAACCTTCCGACGATCGAGCGGCTGTTGGAGCTGAATCGGAAGGACTGGGAGGCGGCGCGCGATGCGGACGCCGCGGGGAACGCCGAGGCGGCATCGGAGGCGCGTGTACGGATCCGCGCGAGGCGGCGACGGATGGCGACGCTGACCGAGGAACTGAGCCTCCGGACGGGTCGGATCATCCCGCTGATGCGGAAGCTGAGGTCGATCGCGAAGAAGATGTCGGAGTTGGACGGCGAGTTGAGGCGGGCGGCGGGAGGGGGGAAGGACGGGGCAAAGAACGGCAAGTCGCGGCGGCGGCCGGCGAAGGCGTATGAGCCGGACGACCTCGCCGTGATGCGGGAGGAACTGGAAGGGCTGCGCGGGCTGGTGCTGGAGTCGCCGCAGGACGTGATCCGCCGGGTCCGTGAGCTGAACACGGTCTTCTGGGAGTATGAGCAGGCGAAGCGAGACCTGTCGGGCGGGAATCTGAGGCTGGTGGTCTCGATCGCGAAGAAGTACCGCAACCGGGGGCTGTCGTTCCTGGACGTGATCCAGGAGGGCAACACGGGCCTGATGCGGGCGGTGGACAAGTACGAGTACAAGCGCGGGTACAAGTTCAGCACGTACGCGACGTGGTGGATCCGGCAGGCGATCACGCGTGCCATCGCGGATCACGCGAGGACGATCCGGATCCCGGTGCACATGATCGAAACGATGTCGAAGCTGCGGACGATCCAGAAGGCCATGCTCCAGGCGACGGGGATGGAGCCGACGGTCGAGGAGCTGGCGGAGAAGGCCGCGATTTCGGCGCTGGAAGTCAGGCGAGTGATGAAGATCAGCCGCCATCCGGTGAGTCTGGACCGGCCGGTGGGTGAGAGCGAGGACAGCTACTTCGGGGATTTCATCGAGGACGACGCGCAGGATGCCCCGGGGGACATTGCGGCTCAGGAGATGCTGCGGTCGCGGATTGAGGCGGTGCTGAAGACGCTGACGTACCGCGAGCGAGAGATCATCAAGCTGAGGTACGGGATCGGCGACGGGTACACGTACACCCTGGAAGAAGTCGGTCGGATCTTCAAGGTGACGCGGGAGCGGGTGAGGCAGGTGGAGGCGAAGGCCATCCGGAAGCTGCAGCACCCCGTTCGGGCGAGGAAGCTGCAGGGATTTGTGGACGCGAACGTGTATCGCGAGGTTCGGGCGGAGGATGCCGCAAAGCGTCACCCGGACCAGCCGTCGGCGTGAGAACTCTCCCGCCGCGTGGCGGCGGAGGCCGGTGCGTCGCTGCCTAGGATCGCCCCACTGTTGGGGAGTAGCCCCCCCGGGCGGAGGCGTCCGGGTTGCCAGGTTGGCCGTCAGCACGGAGGCAGTGACGCCTCCCGGTCCTTGGCGTGCGTCGGGACGCACGGAGCGAGACCAACATCCGAGCGGTGCCGCGGAGCGGCGCGAGGGGATGTTGTGCGCAACTGCGAGATGAAAGCTGTGAGAGACGCGAACGCGAGCCGGGGCTCCGGGGGGCACCGGCGGTGACACATTGGGTATGGATCATCTTCTGCGGGTTCGTGCTGGTGATGCTGGCGCTGGACCTTTTCGTCGTGAACCGGACGCCCCACGTCGTGAAGACGAAGGAGGCGCTGCTGTGGACGGGCGTCTGCGTGGTCCTGGCGCTGGCGTTCGGCGTGCTGGTCTACTACGGCTACCGCGACGACTGGCTGCATGTGGCGACGGATTACGCCCGCCACCACCCGGAGGGGGTTTCGGCGCATGAGCTGGGGCTCGAGGCGGCGACGAAGTTCGTCACGGGCTGGCTGGTCGAGTACTCGCTGAGCCTGGACAACATCTTCGTGATCGCCGTGATCTTCCGGCATTTCCGGGTGGAGTCACGGTACCAGCACCGGGTGCTGTTCTGGGGGATCCTTGGGGCGTTGGTGCTGCGGGCGGTCATGATCCTGACCGGCGCGGCGCTGGTGAGCCGGTTCGAGTGGGTGCTGTACCTGTTCGGCGCCATTCTGGTGTACACGGGTGTTCGGCTCGTGTTCCAGAAGGAAGAGGACATGGACCCGGAGCACGGGTGGGTGTACCGAACGGCGCGGAAGGTGCTCCCCCTGGCGCAGGGGTATCACGGCGAGCGGTTCATGGTGGTGCAGAACGGCAGGAGGCTGTTCACGGGGCTGTTCCTGGTGCTGCTGGTGGTGGAGACGACGGACGTGGTGTTCGCGGTCGACTCCATCCCGGCGATCCTGGGGATCACGACGGACCCGTTCATCGTGTTCACGTCCAACGTGTTCGCGATTCTGGGCCTCAGGTCGATGTACTTCGCACTCGCGGCGATGATGGACAAGTTCAGGTACCTCAAGTACAGCCTGGCGTTCGTGCTCGTGTTCGTGGGGGTGAAGATGCTGCTGAAGTTCTTCCACGTGCACTTTGAGCCGGAGGTGACGCTCTCGATCATCACGGGCGCGCTCGGAGCGGGCGTCGGCGTGTCGCTGTGGGCGTCGAGAGGATCGAAAGCTGAGGCCGAACCGCCCGCGGAAGCGCCCCCGCCATGATGCTGCTGGGAGTCCTGGTGACGGCGCTGGTGGCGGCGCTGGTACTCATCGACCTCTTTGGGATCCACCGGGGGTACCGGGCGCCCACGGCACGGAACGAATGGCGGACGGCCGGGCTGTATGCGCTGCTGGCGATGGCGTTCGGCGGGCTGCTGTCCGTGGCGCACGGGGAGCACTGGTTCGGGATCGGGAGCGGGGGGACCTCGCTGAGCACGAAAGAGGCGTTCGGGCAGTTCCTGGGCGCGTTCGGGTGGCAGCTCGCGCTGGATCTGGACACGGTGTTCGTGGTGACAGCCCTGTTCGTGCAGTTCAAGACTCCCCGCGAGGTACAGCACCGGGTGCTGCTCTGGGGAGTGCTGCTGGGGATGTTCGTGCGGGGGGCGTTAACAGCGGCGGGCGCCGAGTTGCTGCAACTGTTGCCGTGGACCCGATTCGTGATTTCGGGGTTCCTGGTGCTGGCGGCATTGCGGATGCTGGTCATCCGGCAGGAGAATCTGAACCCGGCGAACAACGTGCTGATCCGGATGTTGAGGCGTGTGGTGCCGGTGGCGCCTCGGGCGGAGGGCGCGGCGCTCTTCACTCGGGTTGGCGGGCGGCTGGCGGTGACACCCCTGCTGATTCTGGTGGTGCTGCTGGAAACAGCGGATGCCTTCATGGCGATGGACTCGATCCCCGCGGTGCTGGCGATCTCGCGGGATCCGCTCCTGGTGTACTCGGCGAACGCGTTCGCTTTGCTCTGCCTCAGGTCCCTGTACATGGCGCTGCGGGACGCGGCGGACTGGCTGCGGTACTGCAAGATCGGGCTGGCGTGCAGCCTCGGGTACGCGGCGGTCCTCATGTCTCTCCCCACCGACCTGCGGCCCACGACGCTCGAGTCGGTGGCGGTGCTCGTGCTCTCCGTGGCGGCGGGGACGATCATCGGGATCGGAACCAAGGGGGCGCGGACGGACGTGTCGCCTCTGGGGGAGAGCGCGGACCGGATGGCGAAGGCGACGCTGCGGCACGCGCGGCGGACGATCGCCCTGGTGCTCGGAGTGACGCTCCTGGCGGTCGGTGTCTTTTTCGTGATCGCCCCGGGGCCGGGGCTCCCGGTGATCTTTATCGGGCTCGCCATCCTGGGGAACGAGTTCGCCTGGGCGAGGCGGTTCGCGGACAAGTACAGGGCGAAGGCCGAGGAGGCCGTGCAAGCATCGGCGGTTGCCGCGCGGAAACGCTTCGGGCCCTGGGTGCTGGTGCCGTTGGTCGTCGGAACCGCTGCGGTCTTCATGGTGGGCGGGCACTATCTCAGGCTGAAGCCGCATCAGGTGGCTCTTGGGCTGGTGCCGGCGGTGCTGGGGCAGCTTGCGTGGGGGTACTTCACGTTCTTCAGGGGTCGGAAGGGTGGGAGTAGGTCCGGGGGGCCCGAGGGCCGGGAGCCGCAACCCTGATGCTCGGCAAGCGGTACGCTGGGGCATGTGGGGACGGTGCCTGACGTTGGCGATGGTGTGCGTGGCGGCGCTGTGCGGATGCGCGGAGCGGGAGCCGGCGGCGCTGGCTCATGCGGCGGCAACGGCGGTGGCTCCTTCGGGCGGGCCGGCGGCTGCGACGGCGGAACTGACGGCGGACTTCAACTCGAAGCGGATCACCGTGGGCGGGGCGATCGACCACGCGGTGGCGATGCTGGAGTCCGCGGCGACCGGAACGCCCATGCCCGGGCAGACGTCGCCGGTGGCAAGCGTGGACGCGACGGTGTTTGCCGCAGCGGTGTTGGACTTCTGCGGGGCGGTGGAGCCCCAACTGCCGAAGGCGGATGAGTTCTATCTCATCTGGATGAAGATGGGGCGGCTCGCATTCCGGGCGGCGGAGGAGGCTCACGCGGCCGGGCGTCTGAACGAGTCGGCGGGGCTCGTGTTCCGCGGGCCGAAGCGGTGGCAGAACGAGGGGTACTGGTACCAGTACCCGGATCACGATGCGCTGGCGGCGGTCATTCTGGCTCGCACTGGCAACCGCGCGGAGGCCATACACCGGCTTCAGAGCCGGATCGAGCTGCGCGGGCCGGCGCAGGAGGTGTATGAGATGCTGATGCGGGGCCAGTAGCGTGTTCGCAAGCAGTTTGCATGCGAACGGAAGGGGAGCAAAGCGTGCGGTGTCTTCGCGAGTTAGGGCTTTCGCGGGGGCGCGGTTTGTGGGATACTGGGGGAGTCCGCTCCGACGTTCAGGGTCGAGCGGCGGTGCCGGACAGGAAGGACGGCGCCATGGCACACGTGAGCGACATTCTGAGGAGAAAGGGAACGCAGGTGTTCAGCGTTCGGGAGGACGCGACCGTGCTGGACGCGGTGCGCGCGATGAACGACCGGCATGTGGGGTCTGTGGTGGTGACGGACGCGAGGGGGAGCCTGCGGGGGATCCTGACTGAGCGGGACCTGCTGACGAGAGTTCTCGCCCTGGGGGTGGAGCCCCGGATGACGAAGGTGTCGAACGTGATGACCCGGGACGTCTTCTGCTGCCGTCGCGAAACGAGTCTGGACGAACTGCGGCAGGAGATCCGCGAGCGGCGGATTCGCCACGTACCAGTGCACGAGCCGGGGGAGGGGCTGGTCGGCATGGTGTCGATCGGCGATCTGAACGCGTTCGAGAGCGAGTCACTGGCGGTGACGGTCTCATCGCTGGAGGCGTACATCTCGCGGGCGTAGTGAACGTGAGGCGGGGCGCTAGAGCTCCGGGGCAAAGCCCCGGCGCATGGTGTTCTCGGCGGACGCCCTGGGCTCGACGAACTGGTAGAGGTACTCGGCGCCGCCGGCCTTGCTGCCGACGCCCGACATGCCGAAGCCGCCGAATGGCTGGCGGGCGACCAGTGCGCCGGTGATGCCGCGGTTGATGTAGAGGTTGCCGACGCGGAACTGCCGCTTGGCAAGCTCGATGTGGCTGGGCTTGCGGGTGAAGACGCCGCCCGTGAGCTTGTAGGGGACGCTGTTGGCGATGGCCAGGGCGTCGGAGAACGTCGGGGCGTGCATGACGGCGAGAACCGGCCCGAAGACTTCCTCTCGTGCGAGGGTGTGGTCCTGGGTAACGCCGGTGAAGATGGTTGGGGCGACGAAGTGCCTTCCGGGGGGGAGGCCGGGCGGGAGGGGCATGCGAAGGGCAAGGGTGCAGCCTTCCTGAGCGGCCCTGGCGATGCAGCTCTCGATCTTCCGCGATGCCTCTTCGTCGATGACTGGGCCGACGTCGGTGCCGGGGTTCGCGGGGTCGCCGATGACGAGGGCGCGGGTGGCCTCGACGAGTCGCGATGTGAACTGGGTGATGGCGGGGCCGGATGGGCCGGCCGGATCGACGACGATGCAGCGGGAGCACGCGGAGCACTTCTGGCCCTGGAAACCGAAGGCGGAGTGTCGGACCGCGAGGACGGCCTCATCAAAGTCGGCGGAGGTGTCGACGATGAGGGCGTTCTTGCCGCCCATCTCGCAGACCACCTTCTTGACGTGGGCGTGCGCGCCGGTGGCCCAGTGGGTGAAGGCCTCGCGGGGCCCCGCGAAGGGCGAGGGAGGGGCGGCGGCGTGGAGGATGTCACAGCCAACGTCGCGGGAGCCGGTGAAGGCGATGACGGCAACGCGTGGATCACGGACGAGGGCGGCGCCGGTGGACTCGCCGGGGGCGGGGCAGAAGTGGAGCACGTCTCGGGCCGCAAGACGGACGCCTGCCTTTGAGATCGCTTCGGTGAGGGACTCGATGAGAATGTCGTGGAGGATGCTGGCGATGCCGGTGGTCTGTTCGGCGGGCTTGGTGATGACGGTGTTGCCCGTGACGAGCGCCGCGACGGTCATGCCGCAGAGGATGGCGAGGGGGAAGTTCCAGGGGGCGATGACGGCGCAGACGCCTCGCGGCTGATGCCACTGCTCATCGAGTTCGCCGACGAAGCGACCGAGGCGCTGCCGGTCGAAGAGGGGGACGGCGGTTCGGGCGTAGTACTCGCAGAAGTCGATGGCTTCGCAGACGTCGGCATCGGCTTCGCGCCAGGTCTTTCCTGCTTCCTTGATCATGACGCCGGCGAGGGAGTCTCGCTGTGCGCGGATTCGGGCGGCGGCGGCAAGGAGGGCCGAGGCGCGGACGCGGACATCGACGTCGCGCCAGACTTCGAACGCGCTCGAGGCGGCCGCGACCATCTGCGAAGCCTGATCCGGGGTGCGGTCGCTGGGGACCTTGGGGACCGTGGCGCGGCCCACGGCGGAGGCGAAGGAGTCGCGGACAGCCCTGAAGGCGAAGTCGCGCATGGGCTCAGTGAAGAACGCGCGGCCGTTGCCCAGTCCCTTGATGGCGGGGCTGAGGGCGTGGCGTTCCGGGAGGAGGTCGGTGGCTGCCGGTCCGGGCTCGCCGGGGCCTCCCGGGCCGGCGGGACCCGGGCGGCGGAGGAGGGCGCCGACGTCTGCGTTGTCCATGAAACCGGCCTTGAGCCAGGACTCGTTGCTCGTGTTCTCGAGGAGGCGACGGACGAGGTAAGCCATGCCCGGGATCATGTCGCCGACGGGGACGTACTCGCGGATTCGAAGGCCGAGTTCGGCGGCGGCGTGCTTGAGCTGGTCGGCCATGCCGTGAAGCATCTGAAGTTCGACGGCGCTCCAGGGGAGGCTCCGGGCCTCTGCTGCGGCGAGGACGGCGGCGATGGATCGTGCGTTGTGGGAGCCGAGAGCGAGGCGGATGCCCGCAGGCCGGCCCGGACCGCCGGATGGCGGGCAGGCGTCCAGGAGAATCTCGGCCATCTGCTCGTAGCACACGTCGGTCTGCCACTTGGTGGGCCAGACGGGGCAGGGCCAGCCGTTCATCTCGCTCTTGATGGTTTCCGCGTCCCAGTAGGCGCCCTTGACGAGTCGGACGGTGACGAGCTTTCCGGTGCGGCGTGCCCAGTCGGCGAGACGGCGGGCATCTTCCGGGCCGCTCTTGAGATAGGCCTGCATGGCGAGCCCGGCCTGGAAGTCGACGGCTTCGACGCAGCGCTGGAAGAGCTCGATGGTGAGGTCCTTGAAGGCGAAGTGCTCCATGTCGAAGTTGACGAAGACACCCCGGTCGCGGGCGGTCTCAAGGATCGGAACGAGGCGTTTCATGAGCTCGCGGATGGAGCCCTCGGTGTCGATGGGATCAACGCGCGCGGAGAGAGCGGAGACCTTGATGGAGACGTTGGTGCGGGGGATGGCACCAAGGTGATCGGTTTCGAGCCGTGGCTGAGGCTTCCAGCCGGCGACGGCGGCCGGGAGGTTCTGGATGAGGTCGAGATATTTGCGCTGGTAGGCGTCGGCCTCTTCGTCGGAGACGCAGGTCTCTCCGAGGAGGTCAACGGAGAAGGCGATGCCGTCGTCCCACAGGGAGGCCAGGCCGGGGAGGGCGCCGGCTGCGTCGGCCCCGGCGATGAACTTCGCGGCCATGGACTCGATCTGGGATGACATGGTGCGGACGGCGAGACCCTTGGCGAGGCCTCCCGCCTTCATGGCGGCGGCGACGGGGCCGGGAACGGAGACGCCCGGCTGGTTCATGTAGTCCTGCCAGTGGTCGAAGACGTCGTCGCTGGTGCGGAGCATGGGGAAGCAGTCGACGAAGCGGAACATCTGGACCTTGAAGTTGGGATCCTTCATGGACCATTCCATGAGGGCGTCGCTGTAGAAGCGGGCGGAGAGCAGGCCGGCCTTGTGGCCCCTCGCGCGGGCGAGGAGGTCGCTGCCGATCTCGAAGATGCGGCGTTCGCGGTCGGTCGAGACGGCGGTTTGGGCGGGGGTCGGTGCGGGAGCGGGAGCTGCCTTTGCTTTGCGGCTGAAGAGTGCCATGGCGGATGGTAGCGGAGGCTCCGCGCGGGGGGTGTCTCGCTCGCTATCCTGTGCCCCATGCTCACGATCGATTACGCGAACTGTCTATCTGACCGGGTGGGCTCTCACGGCATCGACCCCGCGGTGCTGGACCCGGCGGGTCCGGGTGCCTCGGCGATCGCGGCGCACACACGATCTCTGGCATCAACCCGCGGCACGGGCTGGGAGCGGTGGCGGGACCTGCCCTTTGATCCGGTGAGGTCCGACCACGTGGGGCAGGTGCGCCGGGTGGCGCAGGCGTGCGCTGGGAAGTTCGAGAACATGGTCGTGCTCGGGATTGGCGGGTCGGCGCTCGGGAACATCGCGCTGCAGTCGGCGCTGAACCCCCCCACGTACAACCTGATGGACCCGCCCGCGCGGCCGGGCCCGAGGGTGTTCGTGGTGGACAACGTGGACCCCGCGACGTTCGGCGCGGTGCTGGACCTGTGCGAGCAGCGAGGGGGCCTGAAGCGGACGCTGTTCAACGTGATCTCAAAGTCGGGCGAGACGGCGGAGACCGCGGCACAGTTCATGATCGTGCGCGAGATGCTCTCGAAGGCCCTGGGGGCGACGTACGGTGAGAACATCGTCGCCGTGACGGATCCGGCGAAGGGGACGATGCGGGCGATCTGTGACAAGGAGAAGTTCGCGACCCTCCCCGTACCTGACGGCGTGGGCGGTCGGTTTTCGGTGCTGTCTCCGGTCGGGCTGTTCTCGGCGGCGATGGCGGGGATCGACATCGGCGCGCTGCTGGACGGGGCGGCGGCGATGGACCAGCGCTGCCGCACGGAGACGCTGGCGGCGAACCCGGCGGCGATGCTTGCGTTCCTGCTCGTGGAGTTGGGGACCAATCTCGGGAAGCCCAACCACGTTCTGATGCCCTATGCAAACTCACTGTACCTGATGGCGGACTGGTACAGGCAGTTGTGGGCGGAGAGCCTCGGGAAGCGGGCGGACGTGCGCGGGGACACGGTGTTCGCGGGGTTCACGCCGATCAAGGCGCTGGGCGCCACGGACCAGCACAGCCAGATCCAGTTGTATCGCGAGGGCCCCAACGACAAGGTGATCGGGCTCATGGAGGTGCAGGAGTTCTCGCGGGACGTGCCGATCCCGCGGGGTCTGGGGGTGAAGAACCTCGCGTACCTGGAGGGCTCGACGCTCGGGAAGCTGCTGAACGCGGAGAAGCGGGCGACGGAGTTTGCCCTGGTGGAGAGCCTGCGGCCCAACTTCACGATCACCTTCCCGCGGGTGGACGCGTACCACGTCGGCGAGTTCATTTCGCTGTGGCAGATCGCCACGGCGTATGCGGGGCTGCTGCTGGGTGTGGACGCGTACGACCAGCCCGCTGTGGAGCTGGGGAAGCAGGCGACGTTCGGACTGATGGGGCGTGACGGCTTCGAGTCGTTCCAGAAGGAAGTCGCGGAGACGCTGGTCCCGACTGACAGACGAGTGTGAGCGGAGGGGCCGAAGCCCCCCACCGGGGCGACGCCGGCGCGGATGCAGGGGTGGAGCGTCCGTGCCGACGGGGGTGTTGCCCCGGCGGGGAGTGGGGTGAACTAGCGGGCCCGAGGGGCGGCGGGCGCGGATGGGGTGGTGGCTCCTGCAGGGGGCAGGGCGGCGCGCTCTGCCTCAAGGGCGCGGAGGCGAGCCTTGGCGACGTCCACAGCGGCCTGAGCCTCCTCGAGGCGGGCTTCGAGGGCGGCCCGGGCCTGGAGAAGGTCGCGGTACGACTTCTCCAGCTCGGTCCTTCTGGTATCGTCGGCGGACTGCTGGAGGCTCAGCACCTCATCGACCCGCCTGCTCAGCTCGTCCTGGTGCTCGGCGATGCTCAGCGCCGCACGTTGGGCATCCGCGAGGGATCGCTCGGCAACGGCGCGCTGCAGCTCGACGGAGATGGGCACACCGGCTCGTGGCCGGGAGGTGAGGCCGAGCGGTACGTCGCTCGCGACGCGTGTGGCGGACGCGGGTTCGATCATGGCCAGGAATGCGGCGAAGACTTCGTGCTGCTGGGGCGTGGCGAGGATTTCGATGCGGTCTTCGCCGGGCGTCACCCAGATGGGGACGTCCTGACGCGACATAAGGTCGGAGAGCGCGCGGAGCTTGCCCGCGGAGAGGGTGTACGAGCGGGGGACGGAACCGGGCGCGGTCTCGGCGAGCGCGGGCTGAGTGGGCCCGCCCGGAGACTCTGAGGGGGAGTTCGCGCGGGGCGCGCTGGCAACGGGGAAGCCCTCGACGGCGATGGCGGGTGCCGTGGTCGGCGCGGTCTGCAGGCGGGCCTCGATCGCCGACAGCCGGGCGTCGAGGCGGGCGAGCATCTCGGCGAGACGGTCGGCGGGGGCGTCGGGTTGGGACGCGAACATGCCTGCGGACGCCTGAAACGCGGGACGTGAAGGAGCGCCGCCAGCGGGCTGCGCCTCCGGCGGGCACGCCAGCCCCGGGGTAGCGAGCACCCCCGCGAGGGGGAGAAGGGCGCCCGCGGCGATGCCGGCCCAGGAACCTCGGGGCGAAACGCGACTGGTCATGACCATGGTGATTCTCCTGCGAAGCCTCAACACCCCGCCTGACACGACACACAACCGCGGCGAAACCCCTTCGCCGCACGTTCCGATGAGCTCCTGGGTGGCCACGATGGCCTCTGCGTACGTACGACGCGAGGCTGGGGCCATGGCGGTGACCCATGCGTCGCATGCCTCCTCGGCCTCGTTCCGGGCTCGGGCGAGCGCCCACCAGGCGATCGGATGCCACCAGAACACGGTGACCACCAGTGCGAAGGCCCAGGAAAACCAGTGATCGCGGCGACGAAGGTGCGCGAGCTCGTGGACGATGATGCTGGCGCGGGCTTCGGGTTCGAGTCGCTGCCAAAGCTCTCGGGGCAGAATGAGCGAGGGCCGCAGGCCGACAACGAGCATCGGGGACACTCGCTGGGTGGTGAAGCGGACGGCGGGCCGTCGTGCGAGGTTCATGGCTCGGGAGGCTGCGTTGACGGTGCGGACCGTTTCCTCTGTCGCGGGGGTCGCACGTCGCACGAGGCGGCGGGACTTGAGAACGCCCACGATGATGGCGACCATGAGGGGAAGGGCCCCGCTCGCCCAGATGAGCAGGAGCACGAAGCCCTGTGCGATGACGGCTCGTCTGAGCTTGGAGAGCGGGTGGGGCGGTGCGGATGGGATCTTCGACCCGGACACGGGAGGCGGTGATTCCGCGGACTGCGGCGTCTGTGGGGCCCTGGCGCGGGATACCGGTGGCGAGGTGGAGGGGCTCCACGCCGGGGGCGAGGGCGCCCAAGGGACGACGTAAGGCCAAGGCTCCGGGGAGGACGGGGCGGGCGACCCGAGCGTTGCCGCGAGGTGTCGTGGCTGCGGCGGTCGCGAGACGTGCGCTGGGGCGAACGTGCGAGAGAACTGGACCACCACGCCAAGGCCGAGGGGACTGGCATGAGATGCGGCCAGAGAGAGCGCGAGTCCGGCCCCCGGGGCGACGAAGGACAAGAGGACGGCCGACCAGAGAAGATGACGGGTGGCGGGTCGGGTTGAGAAGCGGCAGCCGAGCCAGACGGCGGCGGCGGCGAGAATCGCGACGATCGCCCCCGCGAGGAGTGCATCTGCAAGGAATGTGCCTGCTGTGGACATCCTGAGGCCTCCGCTATGGGCGTCTGGAATCAAGGTCACGGATGAGGCGTCTGAGCTGTGAAAGTTCTTCGTCGGAGAGACGGCCGGATTCAACCAGGTGCAGGACCATGGGCCCGGCAGCACCGTCAAAGAGCTCGTCGAGGAGGTCACCGACTCGACGCCGGGTGACCTGATCGCGGGAGACGCGGGGCCGGTAGACGAAGGCCGAGCCGCTCTTGTCGCTGGTGACGCAGCCCTTCCGCTCGAGTCGGGTGAGAAAGGTCTGAACCGTGGTGTAGGCGAGATCGCGGCCCTGGTCGTTGAGGCGGTCGAGTACCTCTCGGACGGTCAGTGGAGAACGCTCCCAGAGGACCCGCATGACACCAAGTTCGGCGTCGCCAAGTTCGAGATCGTGTCGGGGCATGGGTATTCCTGATGCTCCTACAGGCGTCGGAGCACAGTCTACTACTGACGTCGGAGGCTGTCAAGCGGCGCGGGCACCGGATTCTGGTAGACTGAGAGGGAACCACCCACAGGAGTGACTCGACATGCTCTCGACGATGCTCAGCGTGCTTCTGCTCGCCCAGCCGGCCCCCGGGGTCTCGGAGAACGACGCGGCGCGGGGCTTCAGGCTGTACTCCGGGGCCGACACGACGTCCCTGTGGCGGGGGTACAAGCAGCCGGGGTTCCCGGCGAAGGGATGGACCGCCGGCGAGGGCGTGCTGTCGATCTCGAAGAACGGTGGCGGCGGCGATCTGATCACGGTCTCGAAGTTCACCGATCTCGACATGTCCTTTGAGTTCAAGATGGGAGAAAAGGCCAACTCGGGGATCATGTTCCGTGTGGCGGAAACCGACGGCCCGACGTACATGACCGGCCCGGAGTATCAGTTGCTCGAGGATGCGACGTACGGGGCCAAGCCCACGGACCCGCACTCGTGCGGGGCGCTCTACGACCTGGTGTCGCCCGCGGAAGGAAAGACCATGAAGCCAGCGGGCGAATGGAACAGCGGGCGGATCTACCTGCGGGATGGATTGCTGCAGCACTGGCTGAACGGTGCGAAGGTCGTAGAGGCGAGGCTCTACAACGCGGACGGGACGGCAACGGACTGGTGGAAGCAGCGGATCGCGGGCAGCAAGTTCAAGGACTGGAAGGGGTTCGGCGTGCTGTCCGAGGGCCACGTGGCGATCCAGGACCATGGGGACACGGAACTGACGCTGCGGAACGTCCTGCTCCGGGACCCCGCGGCGAAGCCGAAGGGTGAGAGGTTGCTGTTCGACGGGAAGTCGATGGACGGTTGGGTGGCGATCGTGCCGAGCCTGAAGGACACTCCCCACGTTTCGGCGCTCGCGGCGGTGGCAACGGCGGACAACGGCGTGCTGGTGATCAAGGGTCAGCCGATCGGGTACATCCGGACCGCGGAGAAGTTCAAGAACTTCATCCTGAGGCTTCAGTGGAGGTTTGACCCCGCGAAGGGGGCAGGAAACTCGGGCGTCCTTCTCCGGATGGTGGGTGAGGACAAGGTGTGGCCAAAGTCCGTCGAGGCGCAGCTGCACAGCGGGAACGCGGGCGACTTCTGGAACATCGACAACTACACGATGACCGTGGATCCGGCGCGGACCAACGGGCGGAACACCAAGAAAACCCACGGGGCGGAGAGACCCCTGGGCGAGTGGAACGAGTATGAGATCGTGGTGAACAAGGGCGATGTGGTGCTGTACGTGAACGGCGAGGAGTTGAACCGGGCGACCAGTGTCGAGGCGGTGCCGGGGTTCATCTGCCTGCAGAGCGAGGGGGCGGAGATTCACTTCAGGAACGTGCGGCTGACGCCCCTGCCGGACTGACACCCGACGCTACGCTTGTTCGTGCATCAGGCCTCGGACACGTCGCTGCGCATGGCGTCCGCACTCTCGGCGAGCGCGGAGACGACGCGCGCCGCCGAGCTGGTGTGCGACCAGTGCGAGGGGCAACTGGGCGAGCATCCGGACCTTGTGTTCGTGTTCTTCTCGCAGCACCACGTCGAGTTCGCCTCCGAGATATCGGAGACCGTGAGGCGGCGGCTGTCGCCCGGGTGCCTGATAGGGGTTTCGACGGTCGCCGCGATTGCTGACACGACGGAGCTGGAGAGTTCGCCCGGGATCAGCCTGCTCGCGGCGCGTGCGCCCGGGGTGCGGATAAGCCCGTTCTCTTCGGACATGCTGCCGGCGTGGGACGGGGATGAACTGTCCCGGACGCGGTTCTCGGAGATCTTCGGAGGCGGGCCGGATCATCGGGCTGCGTTCTTCTTTGCGGACCCGTTCTCAACGCCGCTGATCAAGCTGTTGCCCGCGATGAACGAGGCGCGGGGCGAGGGCGCGGCGTCGCCGATCCTGGGAGGGCTGGCGTCGGCTTCTCAGTCGCCGGGCGGGAACGCGATGCTGCTGAATGACCGGGTGCTGCGGAGCGGGGCGGTGGGCGTGTCCCTGCTGGGGAACGTGCGGGTGGACACGATCGTGTCACAGGGCTGCCGCGCGTTCGGGCCGAACCTGGTGATCACCAAGTCGCAGCGGAACCTGATCTTTGAACTTGGCGGGAAGCCGGCGCTGGAGGCGGTTTCGGAGGCAATCGAGGCTCTGCCCGGGGAGCAGCGGGAAGGGTTGAGGTCGGGGCTGTTCATCGGGCGGGTGATCGACGAGTACAAGAGCCGGTTCGGGCGGGGGGATTTCCTGATTCGGAACGTCGTGGGGGTGGACCACAACCGGGGCGCGATCGCGGTGGCGGAGCCGGTGCACGTGGGGCAGACGATTCGGCTTCATATGCGTGACGCGGCGACGGCGCACGAGGATCTGGCGCTCCTGCTGGATGCACAACGGCTGTACGACCCGCCCGCCGGGGTGCTGCTGGTGACGTGCAACGGGCGCGGGAGGCGGCTCTTCGGGGTGCCGAACCACGACGCGGCGGCGGTGGCGCGGGCGTTTGCGGGACCGGTGCCCGGGGAGACGCTGGCGAAGCCCGGAAAGGCCATCGAGCCCCCCGGGGCGCCGCCGGTGCCCCTGGCGGGGTGCTTCGCGAACGGAGAGATCGGTCCGGTCGGCGGCCGGAGCTTCGTGCACGGGCACACGGCGTGCATGGCGCTGTTCAGGCCGGGGGACCGCTAGCGGTCGGCGGACTGAGCCACGAGGCGGCGGACTTCGCCCTTGCGACACTCAACAAGGACGAGGTCGGCCTCGGTGAGGAACAGGCCGTGGTCGACAACACCGGGGACATGGTCGAGGGCGAGCGCCAACTGCTCGACGTCGCAGTTCTCGGGGAGGCGCATGTCGAAGACCACGCCCCCACCCTCGGTCATGTAGACCTCCCCCTCCATGGTCTTTCGAACGACACCGGAGAGGCCGAGGTCGCGGAGGCGGTTCCGGGTGCTGGTATAGCCGAAGGGGATGATGGTGACGGCGAGGAGGGCGCGCGTGCCCAGGTGGTCGACGATCTTGTCTTCCTGGGCGAGATAGACGTTCGTCTTGCTGACGGCGGCGAGCAGTCGCTGGCGGGTGATGGCGCCGTGGTGCCCCTTGAGCATGCGGAGATCGCGGTCGACCTCGTCGGCACCGTCGAAGGAGTAATCGATGGACTCCATCTCGTCGAAGCTGACGACATTGAGCCCGAGGCCCTGGGCGAGCTCTCGGGTGGCGGCGCTGGAGCAGACGCACTCGATGTCGAGCCTTTCGTCGCGGACCCTGCGGGCAAGGGCGACGATGCCGCGGTTGGCGGCGCGCCCGGTGCCGAGGCCGACAACCATGCCGGACTCGATGGGCGCGACAGCCTGATCGGCGAGGAGGTCGGCGCCGGCGGGGAGGATTCTGATCTCGGTGTTGTGGGCTGGGTCAGTCAAAGCGAATCCCCTGGGCGAGGCGAACCTGGGTTCCCCAGTTGATGGTGGAGGTCTGCCGTCGCATGTAGACCTTCCAAGAGTCGGAGCCGGACTCGCGCCCGCCTCCGGTTTCCTTCTCACCGCCGAAGGCCCCGCCGATCTCGGCGCCGCTGGTACCGGCGTTGACATTGGCGATGCCGCAGTCCGAGCCGCTGCCGCTGGGGCTGAGGAAGGCCTCCGCGACGCGGAGGCTGTCGGTGAAGACGGCGGAGGAGAGGCCCTGGGGGACCTCGTTGTTCATGGCGATGGCCTGCTGGATGTCCTGGTAGGTGAAGACGTAGAGGATGGGGGCGAACGTTTCTTCGCAGGAGATGGGGATGGGCTTGGAGCAACGGATGATGGTGGGCTCGACGAAGTGACCGGCAAGTCCCGAGACGCGTGCCCGCTGCCCGCCCACGAGGACGGAGCCGCCCTGAGCCCTGGCGGACTCGACGGCGTGGAGGAATCCGTCGACGGCGCGTGCGTTGATGAGGGGGCCGACGAGGGTGCCGTCGGCGAGCGGGTCGCCGATGCGGATGGTCTTGTAGGCGGCGACGAGACGCTTGCAGACATCGTCGGCGATGCGTTCGTGGACGATGAGGCGGCGTGTGGTGGTGCAGCGCTGTCCGGCGGTGCCGACGGCGGAGAAGACGATCGCGGGGATCGCCATCGCGAGATCGGCGTCGTGGTGGACGATGGCGGCGTTGTTGCCCCCGAGCTCCAGCAGCGCGCGTCCGAAGCGCTGAGCGACGACCTGGCCCACCCGGCGGCCCATGCGGCACGAGCCGGTGGCGGAAATGAGCGGGATGCGCTGGTCGGCGACGAGACGCTCGCCGACGACATCGTCGGTGCCGATGACGAGGGAGAAGATGCCGGGATGGCCCATGGAGGTCGCAACGCGGTCGGCGATGGCGTTGCTGGCGATGGCGGTGAGGGGCGCGAGGAGGCTGGGCTTCCAGATGGTGGTGTCGCCGCAGACGGCTGCGAGCATGGCGTTCCAGGCCCAGACGGCGTTGGGGAAGTTGAACGCGGAGATGACGCCAACAGGGCCGAGCGGGAGCCACTGCTCCTTCATGGTGTGGTTGGCACGCTCGCTCGGCATGGTGAGGCCGTAGAGCTGGCGAGAGAGCCCGACGGCGAAGTCGGCGATGTCGATGGTTTCCTGGACTTCTCCACGGCCCTCGCTGCGGATCTTGCCGACTTCGAGTGAGACAAGATCGCCCAGGGCGTCCTTGTGGCGGCGGAACTCGTCGCCGATGGCGCGGACGACCTGACCCCGGACGGGCGCGGGGACTTCCCTCCAGACCTTGAAGGCGGCGGCCGATGCCGCGACGGTGCGCTCGTAGGAGTCGGCGTCGTCGAGCTTCACGCCGGCGATGGGAGCGCCCGTGGTGGGGTTGGAGACGGTGACGGTGCCCTTCGCGTCCGCGGGGGCGGTGAGCCGGGGGTGACCGGAGAGGCCGAGTGCAGAGAACAGATCGCTGAGCATTGCGGGAGGATAGGCGGACGCGGGACGGGCAAGGCAAGTCTCGCGGGCCCGGATCATGCCTCGGGCTGCGGTGGCGGGAGGTTCCGGAGGAAAGAGACGACTCGCGCCTGGTCGGGGGAGGCGGCGTCGCGGACATAGGCGCCGCTGACCGCGCAGCCGACGGCGAGGCACTCGTCAAGCGGAAGGCCCCGCACCTGCGCGAAGGCGAATCCGGCGTTGAAGTGGTCACCGGCACCCGTGGAGAGGCGTGGCGATCGGGTGAGCGGTCCGTCAAACCAGTAGGTGGCGCCGGAGGTGTCGGCGCCGGCGGCACCCTCCCGGGGATGAACGACGACGGTGTCGAGGCGGCATCCGGAGCGGATGCCGCTGGCGAAGCCGAGAGCTACGTCGGAGGTGGTCGCGGCGCGGGGGGCTTGGAGGTCGAGGACGCGTGCGAGGCGTTCGGCCTCGCTGAGGTTGAGGCCGAGCGTGACGCTCAGGCCCCGTGTGGCGTTGAGTGAGGCAAGGAGGCTGAGCACGGAGCGAATGTCGGCGTCCGTTCGCTTGGCGGGATCGGAGATGTCAACGAACAGGCGGCGGTGTCCGGCGAGGCCGGGAAGGATGTGCGTGCGCAGGCCTTCGAGCAGACCTGGGACGCCCCCAAGGAGCGACCAGTTCACCACGCCGATGAGGGTGCAGGGCTGCACGATGGCAGCGAGGTCGGGGATGGGGATGATGGACGTGAGCCGCGACCACGTGACCTGCTGCACGTTGGCGGTGTCGTTGATCATGATCTTGCCGTCGTCGAACTCGAGGCAGAGGGTGTGGGATGAAGGAGCGATCGGGACGACGCGGTCGCAGCGGGCGGCGAAGGGTTGAAAGAGGGGTTCGACGTGTCGGTCGCCGACCGCGCCGACGTAGGTGACTGGGACGCCGAGTGCGGCGAGGCCCCCGGCGAGGAGGGGCCCGTTGCCGCCGAACCGGTCTTCGAGGAGAACTCGCTCGATGTTGGTGCTGCGGCCCGCTGCGGTCGCGCAGCGAGCGGCGAACTCCGGGATGGTGCGGATGGGCGTGTACTCATCCGGCGCCATGCCGGCGCGCGAGGCGACGAGGCGGACGATGGAGTCGATGAAGCCATCGAAGCCGACGAGGGCGGGCCCCGGGGAGGGCGCGGAGGCGAGGGCGTGGGCGGCGCTGGCGGCGATGTCGGCGCGGGAACGCACGGGGATGAGCGTAGTGTTGCTGCCGGGCCGCGGAGAACGAGGGGCTCTCGATGCTTGACGTGGTGATCGCAACGGGGAACGCACACAAGGTCGAGGAAGTGCGCGCGGTGCTGGAACCCGCGCTTGGGGGAAGGGTGAGGCTGCGCGGGCTCGCGGAGCTGGGGGCGTTTGCGGAGCCGTCGGAGACCGGGGCGACCTTTGAGGAGAACTCGGCGCTCAAAGCGCTGGCGTACGCGACGACGACAGGGTTGCACTGCCTTGCGGACGACTCGGGCCTGGAAGTTGACGCGCTCGCGGGGCGGCCCGGGGTGATCTCGTCGCACTACTGCACCGAGGGCAGGGAGACAGGGCTCTCACGAGGCGACCGTGACCGGCTGAACAACGAGCGGGTGCTGCGGGAGTTGGCGGGCGTGCCACCGGCGCGGCGGGGGGCGAGATTCGTGTGTGTCGTGACGTTGGCAAGGCCCCCGCGCGGAGTGGAGCCGGCGCGGGTGCTGGCAGCGTCGCGCGGGACCTTCGAGGGGAGGATCGGGGAGCCGCCCCGCGTGCCCGCGGGGGGCGGGGGATTCGGGTATGACCCGTTGTTTCTGGTGGAAGCCGCACCCTACAGCCTTGGGGTGACCAGCTCCGAACTGATCGCGTCGGAGAAGAACCGCCTGAGCCATCGCGGCGCGGCGCTGCGGGGCATCATGCGGGCGGTCAACACTCTCGCCACAGTGGGTGCAGGCGGCGGGCTATGAGTGGCTGGCAGGCTTGCCCTCGGAGGGCACCTCTGCGCTGTCGGCGCGGCTCACGCGGCCCTCGGTGCTCGGGGGGAGCTCGGAGCGGTAGACCTGCGAGCTCTCGTTGCGGGGTGCGGGACGGGAGGAGGACTCCTCGATCTCGTCTTCCACACCCTTCAGGCCCTTCTTGAACTCGATGATGCCCTTGCCCAGGCTCTTGCCGACCTCGGGCAGGCGCTTTCCGAAAAGAAGGAGGGCGATGACGAGGATGATCAGCAGCTCCCAGGTATTGAGGCCGCCGACAAACGCGAGGGTGTTCATCCAGAGTCTCCGGGGATCGGGAGGGGGCCCGATGCCGATGCGGACAGTCGGGAGATAGTAGGACAACGTCGGTGCAGGCGGGAGATTGCGGGCGTCCCCGGCTCGGGCGCTAACGCTTTCCGATCCGGCGTTCGGCGGCCTCGACCACGTTGAGGAGAAGCATGGAAACCGTCATGGGGCCGACACCACCCGGGACGGGGCTGATCCAACCGGCGACAGAGCGCACCTGATCAAATGCGACGTCCCCCACTGTCCGCATCTTGCCGCCTTCCCCGGCGACGCGATTGACGCCGACGTCCACAACGATGGCACCCGGCTTGACCATGTCCGGGGTGATGAGGGAAGGGACGCCGGCTGCGGCGATGAGGACGTCTGCCTGTCTGGCGATCTCCGGGAGCGCGGGGGTGAACTTGTTGCAGGAAACGACGGTCGCCTCGTGTCTCATGAGGAGGACCGCGATGGGCTTTCCTACGACATCACCCGCGCCGACGACGACGGCGAGCTTTCCCCTCAGAAGCGGAGCGGCGGCCCGGGACGAACCCAGGCCGTCCTGCCCGGGGGCGACGACGGACTCGACCATCTTGATGACGGCGAGGGCGGTGCAGGGGGCGAGGGAACTCCTGCCATAGACGATGTTCCCGATGTTGGCCGGGTTCACACCCTCGACGTCTTTGTCCGGGGCGATCAGGCGCTGAACCTTGTATGTGTCGATGCCTTCCGGAAGGGGAAGGTGGACCATGAGGGCTGCGACGGAGTCCTCGCTGCTGAGGAGGAGGACGCGGCCCGCTATGTCGTCATAGCCCGGCGGGCTGCCCTCGGCGCCGGCGATGCGGTGGAGGCGGTACTCGATGCCAAGCTGGGCGGAGGTCCTGGCCTGGTTCTCGGCGTAGACGCGGGCGGCGTTGTCGCCGGCATCGCAGAGGACGGCATCGAGGCGGACGGGGTGTCCGGCGTCCCGGAGTGCGGCGACGCGCGAGGAAATGCGCTGCCGGAAGGAGGCGGCGAGGGCGACGCCGTCGATGATCTGAGCTGCCATCGCCGGATCGTATCGCGTGCCGGGCGAGGAACGCGCCGACAGGGCGGACGCTCGAGAGTGGTTGCCGGTACCATCGATGCGTGGACCCGAAGAAGCGCATGAGGGAGTTGACGGACCTGCTGAGGCGGGCGAACCGCGCGTACTACGTGGACGCAAGGCCCATCATGTCGGACGCGGAGTTCGACGGGCTGCTGGCGGAGTTGGCGGAGTTGGAGGAAAGGCACCCCGAGGCCGCAGAGGCCGACAGCCCGACGAAGCGGGTGGGCGGAGAGCCGATCGAGGGGTTCCAGCAGCGGGCGCACGCGGTGCCCATGCTCTCGATCGAGAACTCGTACGCCAAGACGAAGGCAGAGGCGGACAAACTGACCGAGACCGGGAAGGCGCGGGGAATCTCCGTGGAGGGTTGGGCGGAGCGGTGCTTCGCCGCCACCGACCCGGAGCTGGTGAGGATCGCGGCGGAACTCAGAGGTGGAGAAGTCGGGGGCCAGACACTCTTCGGCGGGTCTCAGGGGGTGGAGGAACGGGCGGCAGCCCTCCGCGAGCGGCGAGATGCGATTCTGGAAGCATGGAGGACGGCCGGCGGGCCGGGGGAGTATTGCTGCGATCCGAAGGTGGATGGGGTGGCGATCTCGCTGCGGTATGAGCGCGGGATGCTGGCGTACGCCGTCACGCGGGGTGACGGGGTAAAGGGTGACGATGTCACGCACGCGGCGAGGGTGATCCGCGCGATCCCGCTGCGGCTGGAGGGCGAAGCTCCCAAGGTGCTGGAGGTGCGGGGCGAGGTCTTCATGACCACGCGGACCTTTGAGAGGATCAACAGAGAGTTGGAGGAGGCGGGAGAGGACACTCTGGCCAACCCGCGGAACGCGACCGCGGGGACGCTGAAGAACCTTGACCCGAGCCTCATCGCGTCGAGACGGCTCTCGTTCCTGGCGCACGGAAGGGGTGAGGTCGAGGCGGGCTTCGCGGCGTCGCACAGCGAGTTCCTTCAGAGGATCCGGGACCTGGGCGTCCCGACAAGCCCGCACGCGCGGGTGTGCGGGACCGTGGTCGAAGTGGTACGCGCGATCGAGGATTTTGCGGAAACGCGGCGAGGGCTGGACTACGCGACCGATGGCATGGTGGTGCGGCTCAACCGCTTCGACCAGCAGGAGGCGATGGGCACCACGTCAAAGAGTCCGAGGTGGATCATCGCGTTCAAGTACCCGCCGGACCGGACGATGACGGTGCTGCTGGACGTGCTGCACCAGGTTGGAAAGACGGGGAAGATCACGCCGAGGGCGGTGATGAAGCCCGTGCTCCTCGCGGGGACCACGGTGCAGCACGCGACACTGCACAACTACGGGCAGGTTCGACAGAAGGACATCCGGATCGGCGACACGGTGGAGATCGAGAAGGCGGGGGAGATCATCCCGTATGTCGTGGGGGTGGTGCTCGGGAAGCGACCGAGGGGAGCGAGCGTGATCAAGGCCCCGGGCGAGTGCCCGCAGTGCCGGGGGCCGGTCGAGGTCGAGCCGCCGGAGGCGGATCCCGGGATGGGTGGTGATGCGCTTCGCGAGACGTGCCGGCGGTGCGTCAACCCGGAATGCCCCGCGCAAGTGCGTGAGAAGCTCATCTGGTTCTGCGGGCGACGCCAGATGGACATCGAGGGGATGGGAGAGAAGACCATTGACCTGATCCGCGGGAGCGGGCAGATTCCGCTCGGGCAGTTCGCCGACATCTTTCGGCTGAAGGAGCACCGCCCGGCTTTGCTGTTGCTGGATCGGATGGCGGACCGCAAGGTGGACAGCCTGTTGGAGGGGATTGAGCGGGCGAAGGGACGGGGCATGGCCAAGGTGCTGGCGGGGATGGGAATCCGCCACGTCGGGGAGGCGACGGCGAAGCTGTTGGCGAGGGCGTTTCCGAGCATCGACGCGCTGCTGGCGGCGCCTGTGTGGGCGCTGATGCCCACCGCGTTCAACAGGATGTCCGCGAAGAAGCGCGCGCAGCTCTTCGGGCATTCGGAGCCGGTGGCACCGGAGGTGGACACAGGGCTGGGAGTGGACACGGCGCCCGTAGTTCACCACTACCTGCACTCAGCCGCGGCGACGAGGACCTTTCGCGACCTGCGTGACCTGGGCGTGGACCTGTCCTCGAGGGAGTACAAGCCAACGGCGGGAGCGGGAGCGATGTCGGGGAGCGTGTTTGCCGGAAAGACGATCGTCCTCACGGGCACGCTCCGGGGATGGGAGAGGACGGCCCTGAAGGAGATACTGGAAGGGCTCGGGGCGACGTGCACGGGATCCGTTTCCAGCAAGACGAGCCTGGTCATCGCCGGGGAGGGAGCGGGGAGCAAGCTCGACAAGGCGCGCGAGCTGGGGATCGAGGTGTGGGACGAGTCGAGGCTCGTGAAGGAGTTGGAGAGCAGAGCCGGGTAGGATGGCGCGGCGCCCGCGAAGCTCATGCGTCTCGCGGTGCGCGAGGAAAGGCGGACGGAGATGCACAACGTCGAGTTCAAGGCGGAGTTGCGGGACCTGAATCTGGCCCGGTCGCTGTGCGTCGTGCTCGGAGCCCGGAAGATCCTCGACTTTGACCAGACGGATACGTACTTCCGGGTGGCGAGCGGGCGGCTGAAGAAGCGGGAGACGCCCGGGGAGCCGACGGAGTATGTGTACTACGACCGAGCCAACCGAGCGGCGGCGAAACTGAGTCGCTTCATGATCTACAGCGAGGAGCAGGCGTTGGAGCGGTTCGGCCGGGAGCCCCTGCCCGTGTGGGTGGTGGTGCGGAAGCACCGGGATTTGTGGATGCATGGGCACACGCGGATCCACCTGGATCAGGTGGAGGGGCTGGGGACGTTCATCGAGTTTGAGGCGTTGATCAGCCGCGACCACAACATCTCGCGCGGGCACGAGGCGGTGGCGGCGCTTCGGGAGCACTTTTCGCCGGTGATCGGGGAGACGATCGACTGCTCGTACAGCGACATGGTGGCGCGGGACGAGGACCACAAGGCGGAGCTGCGGCCCTAGGCGACCGGGAGGGGGTGGCGGCCGGCGAGCGAGAGCAGTTCTTCGTGCGGGCCGCCTGTGGAAGCGATCATGGATCCCGCGAGCGGATTGCCACGGCCGTGAAAGTCCGTGATCAGGCCCCCGGCCTCGCGGATGATGGGCCAGAGCCCGCAGACATCCCATGGTTTCACGAGGGGCTCGACGAGGGCGTCGATGCGTCCTGTCGCGAGAAGGAGCGCGGCGTAGCAGTCCGACCAGCCCCGGAGGAGCCCTGCGGACTGTGAGAGGTCCTGCCAAAGGGCCGGGCAGCCGGCGCGGCGGAAGTACTCAGGGCCGGTGACGCAGACCGTGGAAGCGGCGAGCGCCCGCGGGGGCCGCACCCGAGCGGGCGTCGGGTCGGCGGCGCCGGGCTTCCAGTGGAGGGCGCCCGCACCGGC
>QWIH01000047.1 GCA_021405315.1 Leptolyngbya sp. PLA1 | reverse complement strand
CACGACCCGCAAGAACGGCAGCCGGTTCATCACCTTCCACGACGCCGCGGGCAACCCGCGGCACATCACGCTCGGGCAGGTCGCCAAGCGCTACGCCGAGGCGTTCAAGGTCCGCGTCGAGGACCTCGCCGCGGCCGCGCTGCACGGGCACTCGCCCACCGACGATACCTCGCGCTGGCTCTCGTCACTCGAGGATCGCCTATACGCCAAACTCGCCGCGGTCGGCCTCGTGCCCGAGCGGCAGAGCGCCACCATCGGCACGCTGGTCGAGCGGTACATCGCGGAGCGGAAGGACGACCTCAAGCCCGAGAGCACCCGCAAACTCCGGCAGACGGAGACGAAGTTGCTCGCGTTCTTCGACAAGGACAAGTCGCTGCGGAAGATCACCGCCGAGGACGCGACGGCATGGCGGCGGTCGCTCAAGGACCTCGGCCTTTCCGAGGCGGCCATCCGGACGCACTGCGGCAACGTCAAGACCATGCTCGGCGAGGCCAAGCGCCGGAAGGTCATCGACGCCAACCCGTTCGACTCGCTCAAGAGCGGACCGACGCCGAGCAAGTACACCCGGTACATCACGCCCGACGAGATCCAGCGGGTGATCGACGCCTGCCCCGACGCTGAATGGCGGCTGCTCTTCGGGCTCGCCCGGTACGCCGGGCTGCGTATCCCCAGCGAGTCGCACCGCCTCACCTGGGCCGACGTGGACTTCGAGCGGGCACGCCTGACCGTCCACAGTCCCAAGACCGAGCGGTGGGAAGGCCACGACCAGCGGGTGGTCCCAATCACGCCGAGGTTGATGGCGCTGCTGCGGGACCGCTTCGAGACAATGCCCGAGGGCGAGACGCCGCTGGTCACCATCGGCGGCAAGGGGGCGGTCATCCGCCGAGTGCGTCGCATCTGGGCGAAGGCCAGCGTCGAGCCGTGGGCGCGGTTGTGGCAGACGCTCCGGTCGTCGTGCGAGAAGGAGTGGGCGATGACGTTCCCGCAGTTCGCCGTGAGCCGGTGGATCGGGCACAGCATCACCATCAGCGGGAAGCACTACGCCAACGCCGTGCCGGATGAACTTTTCGAGCGGGCGGCGAAGACCACGGCCTGCGCGCAGCGCCAGGCGCAGCGGAAGGCGTCGGATGGGGCCGGAAACGAGCGGAAACGGGGAAATGGCGCGGATCGCGCTGAAGCGCAGAACTCCGCAGATTTCCGGGACTTGCGGCTCGTTTCCGCAAGTCCCGGTGTTTCAGAAGAATGGAGCCGGGGGGAATCGAACCCCCGTCCTGAGACAGTCAGCACGCCGCATCTACGCGTGTATCGGACGATTTGCTTTCGCTCGTTCGGCGGGCATCCGCGCCCTCCGAGACGACCAATCCCCCAGCATTTTCTCGCGGCTGATCCCTGCGGGCGCAGATCTCCGCCAGCCTGAAGTGTGTGAGCCCCGCCTTATCAGGCGTGGGGCGGAGCTCACGCGGCCTGGTTAGGCCGCGAGGGAGTAACTGCGGTTGGCAGTTAATGTGTTGCGTGATTTTTACGAGGCCATCACGCCCCTCGACGCGCCACGACGAGCCTTCCCTGTCCAGTCGAAACCGATCGGCCCCTGATGTCAAAGAACCCGTGATTCTAGGGGCGCCGGGGCGGGCTGGTTCGCGCGGCTACTTGCGTTCCTTCTCGGCGAGCTTGTCGAAGAGGTATCGCTCGACCTGGCGGTACGCCGCGAGACTGTCGTGGAGCGACTGCGTGAGCGGGGCGAGGTCCGGGGCATCTGGGCGGCCGGCCTCGTGCAAGGCGGCGGCGGCCTCGAGGGACTCGGACGCCGCCTTGAGGTCGCTGGCTGCCTCGGCGTAGGAGCGCGTCGCGTCGTAGAGCACCTGGGACTCGAACTCCTTGCTCGTGGGCTGGTGAAGGAGCCGCCAGGGCTGGCTGCGGATTTCGACGGCGGTGAGCTTGAGCTGGTCGGACATGAGGCGGAGGTTCGCGAGCGTTCGCCGGAGGTTGGGCGTCTGCTCGCCCACCACCCCGCTGACCTTCGAGACGGCCTCGCTGAAGACGTTGAGCGCTCCGCGTCCCTCGGCGAGGGCTGCGTTGATGTTCTCGACGGTCTTCTGATCGATCTTGGCGGCGGCGGATTCGAGGCTCTTGACGGTCTCGTTCACGCGGGCGCGGTTCTCGTCGATCATGCTCTGGATGGAAGCGACCACGCCCCGTGCGTCGTCCAGGCCGGCCTCTGCCTTGGCCATGATGGGGTCCAGCCTCGCGGACGCGGCTTCGACGTTGGCCATCGTCGTGTCGAGCTGCTTGGACCACTGGGCGATGCTCTCTCGCAGGTCGGCGAGGACGGCCCGCGCGTCCCCGACGCCGGCCTCGACGCCCGGGCCCGTGCGTTCGATGAGTTCGTTGATCTTCTTGACGCTGGTGTCGATGCTGGCGATGGCGGACTTGATCTGCGCGGATTGCTCGGGCCCGAGGCCGGCGTCCTCGAGGAAGCCCGGCGGCGCGATGCGGCCCTGGATGATCTCGCCCTTCTCGATCTGCGGGCCCTTGCCGGTGGCAACGGCCTGCGGAGTTCCGACGGCGTTGATGTTGATGCTGGAGAGAGAGCCCAGCAGGGGCTTCACGAGGTTGATCGAGGCGTCCTCGTAGAGCGTGAGGTCGCTGCGGACCTCCACGATCACGTGGACGGCCTGGGGCACCCCGTCGCCGGCGGGGGTGTCGAAGGTGACCTCGAGCACGCGGCCGATCTGCTGGCCCGCGAGCATCACGGGGCTGCCCCGCTTGAGGCCCATCGCGCCCTGGGAGAGCGAGAAGCGCACGATGAACTCGCGCGTGGAGGCGTACGCGGAGCGATCCGCGAGCAGGAAGCTCGACCAGACGGTGAGGAGAACCCCGAGCACGACGAAGACGCCGGCGATCAGGTTGTTCCGAGACGTGCCCATAGACCCACAGGGTACCGCGGGGCACGGAAGACCGCAGGGGGTGCCGACGGACAGGGGCTAGACCGACATCTCCGCGACGCCGGCGGGGATGAAGATCTCGGCGGCGGTGTTGGCCTTCACGGTGTCCACCGTGACGCCGGGCGCGAGCTCCTTGAGCACGAATCGCTTGCGCGCGGGGTCCATCTCCATCACGCACAGATCCGTGATGAGGAGGTCCACGCAGCCCTTTCCTGTGAGGGGAAGGGTGCACTGGGGGACGACCTTGGTCTGGCCCTTGGCGGTGTGCTCCATCACCACGACGACGCGCTGCACGCCCGCGACCAGGTCCATGGCGCCGCCCATGCCCTTGACCATCTTGCCGGGGATCATCCAGTTCGCGAGGTCACCGGCCTGCGAGACCTGCATGGCCCCGAGGATGCACAGGTCGATGTGCCCGCCCCGGATCATGCCGAAGGAGTCAGCGGAGGAGAAGAAGCTGGCCCCGCGGCGAGCCGTGACGGTCTGCTTGCCCGCGTTGATGAGGTCCGCGTCGACCTCTGATTCGGTGGGGAACGGGCCGATGCCCAGCAGCCCGTTCTCGGATTGGAGCCAGACGTCGATGCCCGCGGGGACGTAGTTCGCGACCAGCGTCGGGATGCCAATCCCGAGGTTGACGATGAACCCGTCGCGGAGTTCCTGGGCGGCACGCTGGGCGAGTTGCTCACGGGAGAGGGGCATGTCAGAGCTCCGGAGGGAAGCAGAAGAGTAGATTGGCGGCGGCGGTTCGGGAAGCGGGAGGGGGGTGGTCGGCTGTCCGTGACGCCGTGCCCGGTATACAACTCACGCGAGGCCCCGAAAACAGGTCCATGAGGGTTGATCTCCGCGGATCGAATCTGACAATTGGTCTGGGTCGTGCCTCGGCCCACGGGGAGTTCAAAGAGCAGGCGTCTGGGGGCGGTGGAACAGGGGGCTGGTGAGGGCGTGGGATCGTGCCCGGAATCGGAAGGAGTGCCCGCATGGCCCGTCGTCGTGATCTCTCGATGCCTTTCATGGATGCCCTCGAAGCCCGCCAGCTGCTCGCCGCCGACTTGAGCGTGTCGGTCGGGCAGATGAGGCTCGAGGACAACGGCGACTCGGCGAAGGTACCGGTGATCGTGACGAATCTGGGCGACGTGCGTTCCGCGGAGCACGCCGGGCGGGTGGCGTTATTCCTATCGACGGATGCCGTTCTTGACGGTGCGGACGTCGAGGTGACCCGGATTGATCACGAACTGCCCCGGGTCAGGCCCGGAGAATCCAAGCGGCTCAACCTGGAGTTCCGGCTGAGCCGGGTGCTGAGCCAGGCCTCGCCGCTGCCTCCGGGCAACTACTACGCGATCGTGCGGCTGGAGCAGGACACGCCCGACGCGAACCCGGCGAACGATGTCGCCGCCTCCGCAACGACGCTGAACACCTCCGCGGACACCTTCGGTGAAGGCGGGCGTCGTGAGCAGCGGATCGTCTTTGCGAGCGGCGTGGTGGTCTTCAAGCTGGAGGGGCCGGGGACGGGTACCGCAACGCAGGATGGCCAGGGCGGGATCGTCGTGACGCTGACCGGGACTACCGAGCGGTCGCAACTGCGCATCGTCGGACCCCGGTCGCAGGCGGTCGCGCCGGTCATTAGCTCACTCTCGGTGCAGGGCTCGCTCAAGTCCCTCAAGGTGGAGCGGGTAGCGCTCTCGGGGACTTTGGCTGTCAGCGGCGGCCTCCGTGAAGTGCAGGCGGACGGCCTGCGCGGGCTCGCGATGAGCTTTGGCGGTTCGGCATCGATGCAGATCAAGGCCGGCGACGTGCTCGACAGCAGCATCGTGAGCAGCGCCCCAATCAAGGAGCTGAAGGTACGGAGCTGGCTTGACACCGACCTGGCGGCCGATTGCGTTTCGTCGAACTGGATGGGGAAGGTCGAGTCCAAGGGTGCCTTTGCCGCGTCGCTGGTTCTTTCCGGGCGCTCCGATGCGAAGCCCGTGCTCGAGAAGGTCGAGGTCAAGAGCATCTGGAGCGGCGACCTGATCGCGGTGGGTGCCGTCGGCCAGATCCAGGTCGGCTCCCTCCAGACGGCCCGCGTGATGGTCAGCGGCAACCTTCAGAAGCTGGAGGTCAAGGGCGCGGTGGCGGTTTCGACGATCGTGGCGACCAACCTGCGGCAGATGGAGATCAAGGGCGGGGTTTCCAGCAGCGAGGTGGCGGTGGGGGGTGCGTTCACGGATGCAGCGGGCGTCTTTGCCGGGACGACGAGCGTGGTCTGGGGCGCGGGAATCCTGCGCGACCTCAAGGTCGGCGGGAATGTGAGCCTGTCGAAGTTCATGGCGGCCGTGGATCCGATGAATGGGATCTGGCTTGATGCCGACGATCGATTCGCCTCGGATGGTCAGGGTGGGACGGCCTCCGGACGCATCGAGAAGATCCACATCAAGGGCTCCATGACCGACTCGCTCTTTGCCTCGCCCTTCCTGCCCGGACAGGTGAAGGTGGGCGGTGGTGTGGTCAGCACCGCGGGGGACGCGCGGTTCATCACCACCCTGGGTTGATTCCTGATTTGACCAAGCATTCTTCCGCCCGGAGGCCGACCTCCGGGCGGTTTGCGCTACAGCGGGCAACTGGTGCGCGCGGGAGGCGGCTCCGGATGCGAGCGGCGATCTCCGCCTGAGATGGCCGCGGCGTCCACGTCCCCGGGTCGACGACCCGCTCCGGATAGGGTGCACCAGGGCGCTGGATCCAGCTCTGTGACCGGCCTCGCGCTGCCGCCCACGTTCGGGATCGTGCGAGGGCCGACCGGAGTCGAACTGCTCGCCGTGTTGTCGGGCGTGAGGGTGATCGTGGCGTTCCTCATCCCGTGGTGGTGCCGCGCCGGTCCCACACGATGAGAGCGGTCGGTCCTGCACCGGCGAGATGTTCCGCGTCCTGTGCCGAGCCTGCAAACGCCCTGGGGAGCCGGTGGGCGCGAGCCGAGCGGCGAGGGGGAGCTAGCGTCGGCGAGAGGCGAGCATGAGGAGCGATGCGCACGCGCCGAGGGTTGCTGCTCCCGGGGTAGGAGCGGCTGCGACACCCACATCGTCGTAGAACACCGTGCCGCCGGAGGAGCCGTAAAGGTCGACCGCGGCGAGGGACAGTTGTCCGCCGGAATAGCGATTCCAAGCGGAGGAGAAGACATGGAGACCGTTGTAGTAGACGGACTGTTGGTTCATGGCGAGATTGATGTCCACCTCGATGGGCACCCACCGATCGCGGACGATGGTCCCGTTGCCGAACGACCCGTAGAGATTATCGCGGACGGTGTTGGAGGCGAGGTTGAACTGGAGTTGGGTCGCCCAGTGCTTGGCGCCGCCCTCGTTGTAGCGATCCATGAGGATGAAGTAGGAATCGCCCGAGGTGAGGCTGGAGGGGATGTACTGCCAGGCCGTGAAGACCAGGTGTGTGCTGGAGAGGTTGTAGGTCTGCACCAGATCAGAGATTCGTCCGGAGGCGCGGCCTTGGATGGCGAGACTGGAGGTGCCGCTGCGTGCAAAGAGGGCCGAAGTGGCGGCGCCGTTGGCGGCATTGCCGTCCCAGGCTCGCCACCCGTCCACGCCGTGCAACTGCGTGCCCGGGGCGTACTCATCGAACATCAGGGTCTGGGCCGGGGCGAGGTGGCAAGCGCCGGAAACGGCGATGCTGCAAGCGATGAACCCACGCGGTGTCATGAGAGCCTCCCACAGGTGGCGGAAGCCACCCGAGGAGAATGTCTGATTCACAGGCCGTGGTGCCAACCGGAATTGGGGCAGCGGGTACCTGATCGGACCCGTCGCGGGCGCGACCGTGCGGACGTGGGGCGTCCGGCCCGCGGCTATCAGACGTAGCGGTACTCGATGGGGGCTTCGACCTCCGGGTGGAGGGAGGCGTGGACGGGGCACGCATACCCGACTTTTTCGAGGCGTTCGCGCATCTCGGCGGGGACGCTTGCCGGGAGGGTGACGATGACCGGAAGCCTGCCCAGGCGACGCGGCGCCGGGGGCTGGGTCATGTGCTTCTCGACCTCGGCCTTGGCGCCGGTGATGTCGAGCCCGTGGCGCTCGGCGTACATCGCGATGGTGGTGAGGATGCAGCTCGCGAGGCCCGCGGCGACGAGATCGGTGGGGGAGTACGCGGAGGCGGTGCCCCCGATGTCCTTTGGGGCGTCCGTGCGGAGCCGGTGGCCCTCGGTGTGCTGAAGGTCGCACTTCTTGCCGCCGATGTACGAGACGTCGATTCGGACCATGAGCAAGGGTACGCGTGCCGGGGGGAGGCCTCGCACGCCCGCTGTCGGACGATTTCCCTACACTCCGCCCAGTTCATCGAAAGGCGATCATGACGGACCTCAAGACCAAGCGGATTCTGTTGACGGGCGGTGCGGGCTTTCTCGGGCGGCACGTGGTGGAGCGTCTGCGGGCTCGGGGCGTGCCGGATTCGAACATCTGCATTCCGCGCCGCGCCAGGTGGGACCTGACCGAGCAGACCGATGTCGCGAGGCTGTACCGGGCCGCGTTTGCTCCCCACAAGGTTGACGTGGTGATCCACCTCGCTGCGGAGGTTGGCGGCATCGGCGCGAACCAGAAGAACCCCGGGCGATACTTCTACGCCAACATGGCGATGGCCCTGCACCTCATCGAGCAGGCGAGGCTCGACGGCCTGCACCTGCGAGACGGCCGCTTTGTCCAGACGGGCACCATCTGCGCGTACCCGAAGTTCGCGAAGGTGCCGTTCAAGGAGGACGAGGTGTGGGATGGATACCCGGAGGAGACCAACGCGCCCTACGGCGTGGCCAAGAAGGCGGCGTGGCAGATGCTCGACGCGTACAAGCTGCAGTACGGGATGAAGTCGTCGTACGTGCTGCCTGTGAATCTGTACGGCCCCTGGGACAACTTTGATCTGCAGTCCAGCCACGTCATCCCCGCGCTGATCCGCAAGTGCATCGAGGCGCAGCGCCGGGGGGACTCGCAGATTGTCTGCTGGGGCACGGGCTCGGCCTCGCGGGAGTTCTTGTACGTGGACGATGCGGCGGAAGGGATTGTCCGAGCCGCGGAGGTCATGGACGACCCGACCCCGATCAACCTGGGCGCGAGCTTCGAGATCACGATCAAGGACCTGGTGGAACTGATCGTGAAGCTCACGGGCTTCAAGGGTGCCGTGGTGTGGGACAGCACCAAGCCCGACGGGCAGCCCCGGCGGTGCCTGGACACGACGAGAGCCCAGAAGCTGCTGAACTGGAAGGCCCAGGTGAGCTTTGAGGACGGCCTGAAGCGGACGATCGACTGGTACCGGGCCCACGCCGCGGGCTGATGGTGTGTTTCGTGTACCGGAGGGGCGCGGACTTCGCATGGCCAACCTGAACCCCGCCGAGTTCGAATCGATCGTCGCCGGGGCTCGGGCGGCTCCTGGGTCGGCGGGCACCATCGTGGTCCCGCTCGCGGTGAGGCTGATCGCGGACCAACTGACGCCGACCATCGCCTATCGGCGGCTCGTGGCGCCGGATGACCGGGCGGCGCCGTCGTTCCTCCTTGAGTCGGTCGAAGGGGGCGAGAGGCAGGGGCGGTATTCCATTCTCGGGGCGCGGCCCCGCGAGGTGTTTCTGGCGAAGGAGGGCCACGCTACGCACCGCATGCTGCGGGAGCCCGGCGCAAGCCGCACGGCCCCGTGCGAGGATCCCTTCGAGATGCTCCGCGGCTTCGCACGCGCGCGCCGGCTGGTGTCAGCGCCGGGCACCCCCGGGTGCGTGCTGGGGGGACTCTTCGGGTACGCCGCGTATGACAGCGTGCGGTACGCGCATCCGGGGAAGCTTCCGTGGACCAGTGCGCCGCCGGATGACCTCCGCCTGCCCGACATCTGCTTCGCGTACTACGACTCGCTGGTGGTCTTTGACCACGCGGAGCGGAGCGTGTACGTGATCGCACTGGCGGAGACGGGTCCGGGGCGGGCGGCCACCGGGGCGTACCGCGAGGCGATGGCAAGGTTGGACAGCGTCGTCGGCCTGCTTGATGTGCACAGCGAGCCCTTGCGGACCGGCCGCATGCCTGCGATCGGCACTCCCGGCGCTACCACGAGCAACCTCACCCGTGCGCAGCACGCGGCGATGGTGGACCGGGCGCTGGGGTACATCCGCGCGGGAGACGTCTTTCAGGTGGTGCTCGGTCAGCGATTCGAGCGGACGAGCACCGTGGACCCGTTCGACGTGTACCGCGCCCTGCGGTGCGTGAACCCATCACCCTACATGGTGTACATGCAGTGCGAGGGGTGCGTGCTGGTCGCGAGCAGCCCGGAAATCCTGTGCCGCGTGCGAAGGTCGGGGGGCGGGCTGGAGGTGACCAACCGGCCGTTGGCGGGAACGCGCCGGCGCGGGAAGACCGCCTTGGAGGACGAGGCGCTGGAGCGGGAACTGCTTGCCGACCCCAAGGAACGGGCGGAGCACATCATGCTCGTGGACCTCGGGCGGAACGATGTAGGTGTGGTGGCGCACCCGGGCACGATCAGCCTGCCCGCGGTGATGGAGGTGGAGCGGTACAGCCACGTGATGCACATCAGCAGCACGGTGACCGGAACGCTGCGGGAGGGGCTGGACTGCTGGGACGCGCTGCGGGCGGCCCTGCCGGTGGGGACGATCTCCGGCGCGCCCAAGCTGCGTGCCATGCAGGTCATCGACGAGTTGGAGCCCGTCCGGCGAGGGCCCTATGGCGGAGGCATCGGCTACGTCGGGCTCGACGGCCAGATGGACGTGGCGCTCACGCTCCGGACCATGGTGGTGCCGCTGGCGCGCGTGGCGCAAGGGCCGGACGGCGCGACCCGCTGGACCTACCTGCTGCAGGCGTCCGGGGGCATCGTTGCAGACTCGGATGTCGAGGCGGAGTACCAGGAGACGGTGAACAAGGCGGCGGGGCTCGGGCGCGCGATAGACGTCGCGGAGGCCGCCTTCTGCCCAAACAAAGCCCAGCCATAAATGGCCAATAACCAGCGAAAGTTGGTCGCGGCAGGAACTTGGGTCACCTCTGCGGCGAAATGGACAATCAGATCTGGTGTGGTTCCGGGGCCGGCGCGGGTCTGCGCCGGCGGATGGCACTGTGGGACAAGTTCGGGCCGGGGAAGGCCGATTGGAGCGTGGTCTGTAACAACCGGACGAGCCTTCCGTAGGCTCATTCGGGACCACCGGGGGAATCCGCGGCGTGCGGGGCTGGAGGCTGCTGGCAGCTCTCCGGTTTGGACATGGTTCGAATTTGGAAGCGGAGAATCAGATCATGACGAGGGAAGGGAAGATCGGGGTGATTGGCTGCCTTCTGGCGATGTGCGGTTCGGTCGTTGCCGCCCCCGAGCCTGTGGGAGAGGGTGGTTCGTGGCTGTATCCGCGGGCGACGTTCGAGGACGGGCGCACGCGTGAGGCGGATGGTCGCACGGGCGCGATGCCGGACGGGAGCTTCGTCTCGGGCGATCCGGAAGACTACGGCCGTCGCGAAGTGTGCTTTGACCAGGGGTACACGCCCACGGCGGAGGAATGGCAGCAGATCTACGCCTCGATGCAGAGCGGGTATCAGGACCGGTACAACATCGGCAGCCGCTGGACGTCTCAGCCGGGCAACGCGCTGGCGCTGACGTGGTCGTTTGCGCCGGACGGGGTGTCGCTGCCGGGGCTGAGCGGCGGGGGCTCGCCCAACGTTCTGTGGTCTCGGATGGACACGCTCTTCGGCGCCGCGAACCGCGCGACCTGGATCAGCAAGATTCAATCCGTCTTTGACCGCTGGCACGCCATCACGGGCGTGACGTACACGCGCGTCACCATCTCGGGACAGGAGTGGGACGACGGCGCCTCGTGGGGCACCGGGGGTCAGGCCGGCCTGCGGGGCGACGTCCGAATCGGCATGAGGGCGCTGGACGGCTCGAGCGGCGTTCTGGCGTTCAACTCCTTCCCCACCGGCGGCGACATGGTCCTGGACGCGAACGAGAACTGGGCGTCCTCGGGCGGGAACTACATCTTCCTGCGGAACATCGTGGCGCACGAGCACGGGCACGGGCTGGGCCTCCCGCATGTGTGTCCGCTCTCGCAGACCAAGCTTCTAGAACCCTTTTACACGGCGGCGTTCGACGGGCCTCGCCTGGATGACATCCGCGGCGTGCAGCACATGTACGGCGACTTCTACGAGAACAACGACACCGCGGCCACCGCCACGGACCTGGGCACCCTCGCCAACGGCAGCACCACCAATCGCGGCGCCACTCCCTCACCCCAGATCGGGGGCGGGTCGATCATCAGCCTCGTGCCCGGGTCGGTCACCGCCGCCAGCACGGAGGACGACTGGTACAAGTTCACGCTGAACGCGCCGCAGCTCGTGAACATCACGGTGACGCCGGTGGGCACCGCCGCGTACACCGACGTAGATCAGAACGGCGACGGCTCGTGCCAGACCTCCGGCACAACCACCGACCCTCTCCGTCAGGCCAACCTGCAGTTCACGGTGTACGGATCGAACGGCACGACGGTCTTCCGCACCGTCACGGGCGCGGCGATCGGCGTGGCGGAGACTACCACGGGCCTGCTGCTCAACAGCGGGGTCTCGTACTTCAGGGTGGACGAAGAGGCCAACTTCGAACAGACCCAGATGTACACGATCTCGGTGACGGTGCAGAACCTGAACCTCAATCCGACGGCAACCGACGGGACGTTCGCCGACAAGGTGCGCATCACCTGGCCGGCGGTCACCGGCGCGACGGGCTACCAGGTCCGGCGCGCGACGACCAACAACTCCGCGCTCTCCGGGTCCATCGGCACGGTGAGCGCGGGCACCACGCTGTTTGACGACATGCTCGCCTCCCCCGGCGTCACCTACTACTACTGGGTTCAGGCCCAACAGACCGGGTCGACCGGGTACCGCTACATGCACTCCGACGGCGAGCCGGGCAGCGCCGACGTCAGCAACATCCCGCCGGTGGCGAACGCCGGCGTGGACCAGGTGCTCACCGATATCGACAACTCCGGCGCGGAGAATGTTTCGCTCAATGGGTCCGGGAGCAGCGACACCGACGGCACCATCACCAACTACCTCTGGATGGAGGGCCCCACGACCCTGGCCAACGGCGCCAGCCCTTCGGCGAACGTCTCGCTGCCCTGGGGTGCCCACACCATCACGCTGACCGTCACCGACAACGACGGCGCGCAGCACTCGGACACCCTCGAGGTGTTCGTCAACCGCCGCCCGGTCGCCAACGCCGGCCCCGATCAGACCCTCACCGACGCCGACAACAGCGGCTCCGAGGACGTCGTGCTCGACGGCGGGTCCAGCACCGACCCGGACGGCACCATCACCAACTACCTCTGGCAGAAGGGCCCCACCACCCTGGCCAGCGGCGCCCAGCCCGATGCCACGGTCGCACTCGCCGTGGGAACCCACGCGATTACCCTCACCGTGACCGACAACCGTGGTGCGACCACCACCGACGTGGTCGTCATCACCATCGACCCGCCCTCGGTGAACTGCGATCCGGACCTCAACCAGGACGGCAATGTCGATCAGGACGATGTCTCCTACCTCATCAACGTCGTGGGCGGCGGCGAGAACCCATCCGGGATCGACCCCGACTTCAACCAGGACGGCAATGTCGATCAGGATGACGTTTCCGCCCTCATCAACGTCGTCGCCGGCGGGCCCTGCCCCTAACGCCTCCTGCCCCCGCAGCACCCTCCGCGGCCCGGCCCAGCGCCGGGCCGCTTTGTTTTTGGACCCCGTAGGATGCCGCGTTGCTCTACTTCGACAACAACGCGACGACGATGCCCTGCGAGGCGGCGGTGCAGGAGGTGCGCCGGGCCACGGAGGAACTGTGGCACAACCCCTCCAGCGTGCACCGGCCCGGGCAGGCGGCGCGGGCGGCGGTGGAACTGGCCCGACGGGACCTGGCGACGCTTGTCGGGGCCCAGCCGCGTGACCTCATCCTGACATCCTCGGGCACGGAGTCGATCGATCTTGCCATCCGGGGGGTGCTCGCCTCGTCGAAGCGGCGGGTGCTGGTCACCACGGCGGTGGAGCACGCGGCGGTGCGTGACCTCTCGGAGCACCTCGGTCGTCGGGGCGTGGAGGTCCGAACGCTCCCGCTTCTGCCCGGCGGACGTGTGGACGTGGCGTCGCTGGGGGGCGTGATAGACGAGTCGGTGGCGATGGTGAGCGTTCAGTGGGCAAACAACGAGACGGGGCTGGTGCAGCCTGTGGCGGCGATTGCCGCAGCCGCGAGGGCCGCGGGTGCGGTCATGCACTGCGACGGTGTGCAGTGGGTTGGCAAAGAGACGACGGACGTGCGGGCCGTCGGCATCGACCTGCTGTCGTACTCGGCGCACAAGTTCCACGGGATCAAAGGGTGCGGGGTGCTCTGGGTGCGCCCCGGCGTCCGGCTGGCGCCCACGATCATGGGAACGCAGGAGTTGGGGCGGCGCGGGGGTACGGAAGCGGTTCCGGCGATCCTCGCCGCGGGGGGCGCCGCCCGGGCGGCGCTGGCGTGGCTCTCGGGGCCGGGGGGGCGGAGCGGCGTCGGTGCGGCCCGCGATCTGCTGGAGTCGCGCATCCGTACCTCGATCCCTGACGCGGTGATCAACGGGGGCGGGGAGAGGGTGTGGAACACCACGAACATCGGCTTTCCCGGGCTGCAGGCCGAGGCCCTTCTGATGCTGCTCAGCGAGCGGGGCGTGTGCGCGTCGGCGGGTGCGGCGTGCAGCTCCGGGTCTTTGGAGCCCTCGCCGGTGCTGCTCGCGATGGGCGTGCCGGAGCGGGTGGCGCACGGGTCGATCCGGCTCAGCCTGAGCCGGTACACGACGGAGCGCGAGGTGGAGGAGTGCGCCGCGGCGGTGGCGGCGTGCGTGAGAACGTTGCGCGCCTCCGGGGGCGTGTGAGCGGCGCGAAACCGCTGGCGCTGGCTCCCAATCAGGGCTATATTCGCGCATGACACAGATGCCCACAAGCCCGCAGCCGGCCGGCAGCCAAGGTGAGTTCAGTGACTTCGGCGGCAGGCAACCCGGAGCGCCGGAGCGCACCAGCGTCATGGCGGTGCTGTCGCTGATCCTCGGCATCATCTCGCTTCCATGCTGCTTCCTCCCTGTCGTGGGGCCGGCGATCGGGCTTGTCGGGCTGGTCTTCGCCATCTCCGCGATGATGATGATCGGGCGATCCGGCGGGATGCTGGGGGGCAAGGGCGTCGCGGTGGGCGGGCTGGTGACTTCCGTGCTGGGCGTGCTCGCGGGGGTGTTCGTGCTGGTGGGAGTTGCGCAGGCCCTCGGGGCGCTTCACAACTACGGGAGGTTCGTTGAGATCGCCCAGAGCGACGACCGGAGCGAAATTGAGGAGATGCTGACCCAGGACGCCGCGGACAAGGCCACGAAGGCCGACATGGACCTGTTCCGCACCAAGGTGACGGCGGAGCTGGGCGAGTACACGAGACTGACGCCGGGGATGATGCCGTTCTTCAAGAACTTCGCGAAGTTCGGCGAGATTCCGATGACGTCGATCCCCGCGGAGTATCAGCCGGGGATGGGGCAATCGATGCTGCCTCTGCCCGGCGAGTTTGAGAAGGGCAACGCGGTGATCGTGGTGTTCGTCTCCACGCTGGACAAGACGAACCAACTCCCGCTCGGGCGGGTGATGAACGTGGCGATCCTGCTGCCTGATGGCACGCTGGCCTGGTTCATCGATCCCAACCGGGAGGAGGCGCCCGAGACTCCCCCGGCCCCGGTACCGCCGGCGGAGGGATCGGGTGAGGCCAGCCCCGGGTGAGGCGCATTGTGTGGGCTGATCTGCCGCGTCCGCACGGGGCGGACGGGGCAACGCACGCGGCACGGGGGGCTCCCTGCGCGGGCGTGTGAACCATCCATCCGAGGACCCCAGATGAAGAACTTGTACGTTGGCAATCTCCCATACACCGCCGGCGAGGCAGAGATTCAGCAGCTTTTCGAGCCGCACGGGAAGGTGGAGCGGGTCTCGGTGGTGATGGACCGAGAGACCGGGCGCAGCCGGGGGTTCGCGTTCGTGGAGATGGCCAACGACGCGGAGGCCGCCGTCGCGATTGAGAGGCTGAACGGGTTTTCGTTTGGTGGAAGGCCCCTGGTCGTGAATGAGGCCAAGCCCCGCGAGGAGCGGCCGCGCGGGGGCGGCGGGGGATTCCGTGGGGGTGGGGGTGGCGGGGGTGGCGGGGGTGGCGGGGGTGGCGGCTATCGGGGTGGCGGCGGTTCGCGTGGTGGCTGGTAGGGAACCCCAGGCCCGAGAACTCGGTACGCGTGAATAGCCTTGGTTGATGCGTCGGGGCCGTGTAGACTGCCCGGCGCACCGCCCAAGGAGTGACCGCATGCGCCGTTGGATTGCCCTCGCCGCCGTCGCCGTCCTGCCCGCGATCGCGCAGGCCGACTCGTACAACTTTACCGTCGGCGCGTCGTCGACTTCCGCGTGGAACCTCACGGTGAACGCTCCGTTTGTGGTCTCGGGCGACCCGCGGAGCTTCCTGATCGGGAACTACGACGCGACCGCGAACCCGACGGGCACGCGGACGTTGGTCGGGCTGGTCGGTTCGGACAACGGGCTGAACAACGTCATCAACCTCTCCGCGGGCGGGGTCAGCGCGTCCGGGTCGTCGGGCCAGACGCCCCTTCACCCCGCGGGTGTGTTCTCCATGAACATCGATCCGGCGGCCGGCACGATCGTGATGACCGGGCTCAGCCTCAACATCCTCAACGGCGGACAGGCCGCCGTCGGCGCGGAGGTGTCGCTGACCTACCCCTCCTTCCGAACGCGCCAGCCCACGTGCACGGTCTTCGGAGGGTTTCCGATCACCCTGCCCATCGGCGAGGGGCAGATCACCGGTCTTGTGGCCTCGCAGGCGGCGGAGGAGGACGCGGGCGTGCTCACACCGGGCGGCTCGGGCACGTACACCTTCGCGATCCCCTTCACGGTGAACCTGCTGGTGACGGCAACGCTCCAGGGTGAGCCGTTCCCCGTCGAGCCGCAGTCGCTGCCGGTCGTGCTGACCGGGACGGTGACGCTCGACGGCGCCACGGCGTCGATGGCGGCGACGCTTGATATCTCGAACCAGCAGACACAGCCGGGGCCCCTGGCCATGGATCCCATGCCGTTCACCGAACCCCTCTGCGGCGGGGGTCTGCTGCTGAATCTCCAGCTCGCCTCCGTGGCCGTGAACGTCAGCACGCAATCAAACCTGGTGGCCCCCGGGGTGCGGACCTGTACGGCGGTGTCGATCACGCAGCACCCGGCGAATCAGACGGTCGACGCGGGCGACCCCGCGGAGTTCTCGGTGCAGGCCTCGGGTTCCGGCACGCCTTCGTATCAATGGAGGCGCGGGCAGACGGTACTGGTCAACGGCGGCGCAATCACCGGCGCCACGAGCGCGACGCTGCGGATCGACCCGTCCGCGACGACGGACGCGGGAACTTACACCTGCACCGTGACCAACGCATGCTCGACGCGGGTGAGTGCCGGGGGCGTCCTGACCGTGAACGACGGCCCGGTCTGCGATCCGGACTACAACCAGGACGGGAACATCGACCAGGATGATGTGCGCTACCTCGTCGGCGTGGTCGCGGGGGGTGACAATCCCACGGGGCGCGACCCGGACTTCAATCAGGACGGCAATGCGGACCAGGATGACGTTGCCGCGCTCATCAATGCGGTGGCCGGGGGCGGGTGCCCCTGACGAGCCATCGGCGTCCGCGAGCGTGGGGACGCGGCCTGTGCGTTGGGTGCGGTGGCGCCCATGATGTTCGCGATGATGGAACGAGGAGCAAGCGATGCGTGGAACTCTGACGATGGCCGCGGTGGCGGGGTTGAGCGTCAGCGCCTGGGCGCAGCCCGTGCCCCGCTCTTCCTTCAACAACGATGTGTACGTCTCGGACACGGGGCTGGACACGGTGTACCTCTGCCGCGACCTGAACGGCGATGGTGACGCGGGCGACACGGGAGAGACGAAGGTCTTCTTCGACAACTCCAACGCGGTGTTCTTCTCGGGTGCGGGGGCCGTCTTCACGATCGGCGTCGCGGCGGATGGCCGGGTCTTCGTGGGGGATGGCGACACGGACTCGCTCTATGCCCTGCGTGACGTGAACGGCGATGGCGACGCCAACGACGAGGGAGAGGCTGTGCTCTACTTCGCGACCGTGTCCACGCTCCAGCTCTTCCAGACGCCGGGGGGCGTGGCCTTCGGGCCCGAAGGAGTGGTGTACGCCTCCACCGCGGGCGCGGGGGCGACGCTGACGGCGGACTATGTCTACCGACTGCAGGACCTCAACGCCGACGGCGACGCCGACGACAACTTCGAGTACTCGGTCTACATCGACCTCTCGACGCTCGTGGTCGGGTCGTCGTGCTTTGATCTTGCGGCGTCGGGCTCAACGCTGTACCTGGTGGATACTCGCGGCGGCGCGGAGGACGTGATCTTCGCCGCCCGGGACGCGGACGCGAGCGGGACGATCGACGCGGGCGAGCTTCGAGAGTTCTACAGCACGGCGCGCGTCCTTGGTCCGGGCATCGGAACGGGCATCGGTGTGGACGGCGAGGATGTGTACGTCGTCGATTCGACCTCGTCCATCCCCGTGCAGAAGGTCTGGCGGCTGCGTGACCTTGACGGCTCCGGGCTGATCGATCTGCCCTCCGAGGTGACGGAGGTGTGGTCGGAGGCGTTGGTGCCCGCCGGCGTGACGCTCGGATCCGCGTTCGACCTGGCCGTCGGGCCCCCGGGGGTGATCGGGCTTGTGTCCTCGGGCTCGGACCTGCAGGACAACGTGCTGGTCCTGACGGACCGCAACGCCGACGGCGACTTCATGGATGCGGGCGAGACCGCGGCCATGGTGGTCGGGAACGGCGCGGGCGTGTTCGCGGACAACGCGCGCGCCATCTACTTCGGCGTGACACCCGCCGCTCCGTGTGACCCGGACCTCAACCAGGACGGGAACGTGGACCAGGACGACGTGGCGTACCTGATCAACGTGGTCGGTGGCGGCGAGAACCCCACCGGAATCGATCCCGACTTTAACGGCGACGGGAACGTGGACCAGGACGATGTGTCGGCGCACATCGATGTCGTGGCGGGTGGCGGCTGCCCGTGAGGCCGGTGGTCGTCGCGGGCGGGGCGATCCTCGGGCGGGCTTGATACGCTTGGACCCGGATGACGCCACACGCCGCACAACCCGCCCGGTCCGGCGATCAGGGTCGAGCCCTGCGCGTGACCGTACTGGGCCTGGGCCAGATGGGGATGGTCTGTGCGGGAGTGCTGGCGGGCAACGGCGCCAGCGTGCGCGTGTGGGGTCACAGCGAAGAAGAGTCGGGGCGTGTGGCTCAGACCCGGCGGAGCGACAAGCTCGCGGGGTTCGTGCTGCCGGAGTCGGTGATCGTGCCGCTGAGCGACCGTGGGGCCATGCGGGATGCGGACATCGTGGTCTCCGCGGTCCCGGTGCAGTTCATCCGGGAGACGTGGGAGAGGCTGGCCCCGCTCATGCCCCCCGGCGCGGGCGTGGTATCGGTCGCGAAGGGCATCGAGAACTCGACCCTGATGCGACCGACGCAGGTGATTACCGACGTGCTGGGACGCAGCGGGCGTGACGATCCGGACGCGGCGCCCCGGCGCATCGGGTGCCTCTCGGGTCCGACGATCGCGGCGGAGCTGGCGAGGTGTCTCCCCGCCGCCATGATCGCTGCGAGTGATGACCCCGAGTTTGCCCGGCGGATCCAGTTGATGTTCGGCTGCTCGTGGCTGCGCGTGTATACGAACGCGGACCTTCTGGGCGTGGAGCTTGCCGGCGCGATGAAGAACGTGATCGCCATCGCGGCGGGCATTGTGGACGGGTTGCAGGCGGGAAACAACGCCAAGAGTGCGATGCTCGCGCGGGGGCTCGCCGAGATCGCCCGGCTCGGGACCGCCATGGGCGCGAGCCCGGAAACGTTCTTCGGCATCGCGGGCGTGGGCGACCTCGCCACCAGTTGCTTCAGCCCGGAGGGTCGCAACCGCTCCTGCGGCGAGGCGTTGGGCCAGGGCGAGACGCTGCAGGAGTACCTGAAGCGCACGCCGTACGTCGTGGAAGGTGTCGCGACGGCCAAGTCCGTGCTGGCCCTCGCGGAGCGGTACCGCGTGGAGGTTCCGATCACCGCCGCGGTGGGGGCGGTGCTGTTCGAGGGCCTGGACCCGATCCGGGCGATCGGGCAGCTCATGACGCGAGAACCCAAGCCGGAGAGGATCGGGTGAAGAGGAGCTCACGCGTGCGACGTCTCCGCGACAATCTCGTGCTGAGTGTCGTGACGGCGCTCTCGGCAGTGCAGCCGGGGTGCGGCGTCGGGGGCGGCAGGCCCGCGGCCCCGGACCCTGCACCGCGGACCGCCCCCGGCGGGTGCCCCTTTGACCCCGTCGTGGCCCGCGTACACCCTCTCACGCACGTGGACGCGCGGTCCCCCGGGGTGGCGGCGGACAAGTGCCTGCTGGTTCTTCACCTTGAGCTTCGCGACCGGTTCGGCGACGCGGTGAAGGGAGTGGGCGACCTGAAGGTCGAGCTCTACAAGCCGGGGCCGGGGACGAGCCCGGGCATGGAGACGCAGGCCCTGGTGTGGGAAGTTCCGGCGTTCGCGTCTGCCGAGACGAACTCGGCCCGGTTCGACCCGGCGACGAGGACGTATCGCCTCCCCCTGGTCGCCGACCGGTGGGTGGCGCAATGGCTGTCCGCCGAGGGCGGGGCGCTGAGGGCGGGCAGCCCGGCGTGGCTGAAGGTGCGGGTGGCGTTGACCGCGGGGGGCGGGCGGCCGATGGTGGACGAGTTCGTGATCCAGCCGTGAGGGGTGGGGTCCGCACGCCCCACCCGCCGCGGCGGTTACCGGGCGAGAAGCGGGTCGCTCGGGTTTGGCTTCGTCGCTCCAACCTCCTTAGACCCCTTGAGCCCCCTCATGGTTCTGGTACGCTCCGCGTCGGAGGTGCCCGATCATGCTGGCACGTGAACTCTCGGTCGTCGCGGCGTTCTCTCTGGCATGCCTTGCCGCCGGTCAGCCTCTCACCCCGGCGTTCACGTACCAGGGCGAGCTGAGCGTCGGAGGGACGCCGCCGACGGGCACGTACGACTTCCGGTTCAGGCTCTTTGATGCCCTGTCGGGTGGCGGACAGGTCGGTGCGACGCTGTGCGCCGACAACGTGGCGGTCGATGCGGGCCGGTTTGCCGCAACGCTGGACTTTGGGGCGCAGTTCTCGGGCGCACAGCGCTTCCTTGAGATCGACGTTCGGCAGGACAGCGGGCTCTCGTGCGCCAACGCCGCCGGTTTCACGACACTGGGTGGTCGGCAGCCGCTGACCGCCGCGCCGTTCGCGTCGTACAGCCTGAGCGCCGGCTCGGCGACGACCTCGGCAAACAGCACTAGTCTCAACGGGCAGCCCGCGGCGTTCTACACCAACGCCGCGAACCTCAGCGCAGGGACCATCTCCGACGCACGGCTCTCCGCCAACGTCGCCCAGCTCTCCGCGAGCGGGGTCTTCAGCGGCATCCCGGCGTTCAACGGGGGTGTCAGCGGGGTTTCCGCGCCGTTCGCCGTGGACTCCACGTTCCGTGTCGCGAACCTGAACGCGGACCTGCTCGACGGCCTGGACAGCGCCGCGTTCGCGACGGCGGCCCACACGCACGACGCGGCAGCGGTGTCCACCGGCACGCTTGCCGACGCGAGACTCTCGTCGAACATCCCGAGGCTGAACTCCGCGGCGAACTTCCTCTCGGGCGGCTCATTCGGGGGTGCCGTGGGGATCGGCACCTCGGCGCCTACTTCGCTCCTCGAAGTTCGCACCGCCGATCCGCAACTCCGCGTGAGAAACACCAACGACGTCGGCGGCGGGGTGATCCTCAACACCTTCGGGTCCCTCCAGCTCGGCATGTTCAACCCCTCTGCGGCGGCCTGGGGTGTCGTCCCCGCCGCGGGCTACCGCGCCGTGCTGGCGCTGGACAACCAGGGCCGCGTCGGGAGCGTCACGAACACCGGCGCCGGCCCGACGTTCAGGAATGTGCTCGATGATGGCAGCGGGCGATTCGGGATTGGGACAAGCAGCCCGGCCGCGCCGCTGGATGTCCGGGTCAACGCGACCCAGGGCCTTCAGTTGAGGCTGGATGGCGGCCTGGTGCCCGGGCTGAATGTCGTTGGAGGTGGGGGTAACGCGGGCATCCTCCGCTTCCGGAACAGCCTGGAAGTACACGCCAGCGACGACGGCACCCGGGCCGGTTACCTCGACGTCCGGAACACCGCCGGCACTACCACCATCGCGCTCAACGGGGCGACCGGCAACATCGCCGCGAACAATCTGAGTGCCGTAAAGGGAGTGCAGACCTTCACGGAGTCCCGCGAGGCTCCGCGCGGCTTCATCTCCCAGGGGCAGTTCGCGGTGCTCGACACCGTCGCGGCGACCGCCCCGGCGAACGGCTACTACATGATCTTTGCCACGCTGACCTGCCACATCGACACCACCGCGCTGCTGAACGGCAAGGCTTCCATGGAACTCAAGCTCGACGAGAACACGCCCGGGCAGAGCGGCATCCTGACCAACACGCGTTTCACCTGCAAGTCGGGAGATCACGACGGGAGTTCCCTCCACCTCGTGTGGACCAAGCCCGTGACGGCGGGCACCACCTATACCTTCCAGACTTCGACCTACCTCTACCGCGACTACGGGTCGGGCGTCTGCTCCGGTCACTACTGGTCCAGCTCGCTGCACCTGCTCTTTGTGCCCAACGCGCTCCCGTAGCGGAGGCTTCATACACTCCGGCCTATGCCCTTTCACCCCCAAGGCCTGACCACGTCCAAGCCCTCCGGCAAAGTCAATCCGCACCTGGACGCTCTGGGCGGCCCGGCCCTCACCAAGCGCATCCCTTGCTGGCCCTACGCCGACCCCAAGGGCCGCCACATCGTGGGCTACGACGAGTACGTCAAGACCGGGGGCTACGCGGGGCTCAAGAAGGCCATCACCCTGAAGCCTGACGACGTGACCGAAGAGGTCAAGAAGAGCGTGCTCCGCGGGCGTGGCGGCGCGGGCTTTCCGACCGGCCTCAAGTGGACGTTTCTCCCCAAGCTTGCCGTGAACGAAGGGCAGGAGGCCGACCCCGGCCAGCGGTATCTCGCCATCAACGCGGACGAGTCCGAGCCCGGCACGTTCAAGGACCGCCTCCTGATGGACTTTGATCCCCACCTGCTGCTGGAGGGGATCGCCATCTGCTGCTACGCCTGCCGGATCAAGACCGCGTACATCTTCATCCGCGGCGAGTATCACCACCAGGCCCACGTGCTGGAAAAGGCCATCGCCGAGGCGTACGCCAACGGCGTCTTCGGCGGCAAGGGGCTGCTGGGCGGTGCTTCAACGGCGCGCGGCGGCGCGTGGACCGTGGACTGCTATGTGCACCGCGGCGCGGGCGCGTATATCTGCGGCGAGGAGACGGGCCTGCTCGAAGCCATCGAGGGCAAGCGGGGCTGGCCACGCATCAAGCCGCCCTTCCCCGCCGTCAAGGGCCTCTTCGGCAAGCCCACCATCATCAACAACGTCGAGACGCTCGCGCACCTGCCCAGCATCATCGAGTTCGGCGGCGAGTGGTTCACCAAGCAGGGCGTCGTCAGCAGCCTGGGCGGCAACAACCCGCCCAGCCACGGCACGAAACTCATGGGCGTCAGCGGGCACGTCAACCGCCCGGGCGTCTACGAGTGCGAACTGGGCATCCCGCTCCGCGTGCTCGTCGAAGAGCTCTGCGGCGGCATCCGCAACGGCAAGAAGTTCAAGGGCGCCATCGCCGGCGGCATCTCCATGGGCATCCTCGGCCCAGACCAGTACGACGCCGAGATGGACTTCGACATCGGCCGCAAGTACAACGTGCTGGGTCTGGGCACCGCGTGCCCGACGGTCTTTGACGAAGACACGGACATGGTCGCGGTGACGCGGAACATCGCGCGGTTCTTCAAACACGAGAGTTGCGGCCAGTGCACCCCATGCCGCGAGGGCAGCGGGTGGCTGTATCAGTTGATGCAGCGCATCGAGGCGGGGGACGCGAAGACCAAGGACCTGGACCTGGCGCTGGAGATCGCGACGAGCATGGGCAGCATGCCGGGCACCACGATCTGCGGCTTGGCGGACGGCAACAACTGGGCGGTGCGGACCATCATGAACAAGTACTGGTCCGAGTTCGAGAAGCGGGTCAAGCCGACGTTCGTGCCCGTGAAGGTGAGCGTGGGTGCGGGGGCGAGGTAACTACCGCCGGCGAGGTTTGGTGTGTCACAGGCCGCTCCTGCATGGGGTGGCCTGTTTTGTTGTCCAGAGCCCCTCCTGCGCGCGCATTTTGGGACGTGCCTGTCCAACTTTCCTTGCCGGGCCGCAGGGTGTGTGGTATGTTGACCTCGTGAGTAGGGGAGTTTTCGGGAGGCCCCTGATGCGCGACGCGTTCTGCCGTTCTGCCGTTCTGCCGTTCCGCCGTTCCGCCGTTCCGCCGTTCTGCCGGGCTGCCGTTCTGCCGGGCTGCCGCGCCGGCGTTGGCATAGCCGCGTCTTCGCGGCGGGGCTGAGGGGGCT
>QWIH01000046.1 GCA_021405315.1 Leptolyngbya sp. PLA1 | reverse complement strand
GATGTGCACGAACTCCCGAAAGCGATTCTCAAGCGGGCGCGGTGGTGGGCGGAGTTCAAGCCGGGCAAGGGAAACCTGAAGACCGCGCACCCCGAGCCCAAACTCGTCGAGCCTTCGCCGGATGCGAGAATGCGCCTCGGCGAGATTCGCGTCTTGGCCGATGCCGCGTACGCGGAGGCCGAAGCTAAGTCGGATCAGGCGGGGATGGCGCTGTGGGCCCGCGCCAACGAGAAAGCCCGGCGCCTCGCGCTCGTGCATGCGTGCAGCACTGGGCACCGCAATCCCGAGATCGCCGTCGAAGGAGTGAACTGGGCGTGGGCGCTGGTCGAACACCAGACCCGCCGCATGCTCTTCAAGGCCAGCCAGCACGTCAGCGCCGGCGACTTCGAGAGCCAGTGCAAGGCGATGATCCGCGTGCTCCGGGAGTGGGCGGTCAAACACCCCGCCGACCCGTGGATGCCCTTCTGGCAACTGAGCCGGCGCTTGGCCTGGTCGCCCCGCGAGCACGACGAGGTCCGGCAGGCGCTGATGGATCAGCGCCGCATCCAGTTTGCCGAGCGTGCCACCGGCGGCACGCCCCAGAGGCTGTACCGGCTCATCGAGGACGTTGCCGAAGCATGAAAACGCGCTCCAAAGCCACACAAACTGGTCTGCGCAGCGCCCTTTGCCGCTCAAACACAGCGAAGAAGCGCTCCGGCGCAGCGCGAGCACGAGCGCGGACCCTCGATCCCGCAGCGCCAGCGGGGGTGCGCAGCAACCTGTTGCGCCTATTGCAACCTCTTGCGCGCAATAGGTTCATCGCGGGAACATCGAGAAATCATGGAGCAAACAACAACACACCCCCCTCTTTACTACCTGTTGCGCCCACCCCCCCGCGCCGGCGCGGACGCGACCGGGGCGCAACAGGTTCGGTGCAACGGGCGTGCGGCGTGCGGATCGCACGCCATCGTCGCACCGATTCGGACATGCAGTTGGCGTGCCAGGCAGCGCCTACCCGGAGCCTTACAGCCGGAGTCCGAACGGGGAAGGGGAGGGGGTCAATAGGTACTTCCCCGCCGGAATCGAAAGCCGACGCCCGCGGGAACAGCCGCGCTTGGAGACAGAGTTTGTTTGCGCGTCCGAGCGCCGACGGTCGCGTGGCGGGGATCGGTACGCCCCGCCGCGAGGACGCGACGTGGGCGATCGTGGGCCAACCCGTGGCCAAGCGGGCGCGTGGTGAACCGGCGCTGGGCGGCCCGCATTCCCGCGCCGCCCACATGTTTGGCGGAGTTGCCCACATGTCGCAGAATCATCGAGAAATGCAGGCCGAACGCCTTGCCTGTTCCCCGTCAGCCGGCCAATGTGTGTCACACGCGAGCGGGAACAACGCACCCCCCGCACGCGACGGAGACCACGAACATGAACGCGACCACGAAGACCACGCTCGACCTCGCCAAGACCCTTGCCAAGAGCGGGTTCCACATCCCCGCGATCGAGATCCACACGCCCGACGGCCGCACCTGGAACATCGCGACGGTCCCCGCCGGACGCGGCCGCCACCTTGACGGCCATTGGGGACCACGCCCCGGGTCGCTCGGCGGCTTCCGCCTCTTCGAGATCAACCGCGATACCGACGCCCCCGACGAGCACGACGCGATCGACGGGGACACCTGGGCCGCCGATGAGTTGGTCGACTACCTCCGGGCGGTCGGCCAGCCGAAAGACACGACGAGTTGGGACCGCAAGAACGACAACCACCCGACGACCTGAAGCCCGCGAAATGCGGGCTTCGCTGTTTACCAGAGACCACCAACCCAAAGGAGCACGACCATGACGAAGCGCACACCCAAGACCACCAAGCCCGAACCCACCGCCGCCGAGACCTACGCCGCACGCCGCAACGACATCGCCCGCCTGATGGACGTGCTGCAGATGGAACTCGACAAGCACGCCGAGGGGGCCAAGGCCGACCCGCGCAATTGGGGCTTTGCGGGAAGCCTCGGGAAGGTCCGCCGCGACCTGATCGATCTGGTCGGGTTCCTCAGCAACATGGACCCCGAGCACGTCGAGGCCTTTCTGAACGACGCCGAGTGAACAGAACCACCAACCGCAAGGAGCAACGCCATGACCATCAAGACGATCGTGATCGAAGGCATCAACCAAGACGTCAGCATCCGCCGCACCGAGCGCGGCGCGGAAGTGACCATCGAACAGAACACGCGCCACGCGGGCAGGCAGGACATTTGCATCGCGCACATCGCCCGCGATGAGGACCGCGAGAGCCGCTACGCGAAGGCGACCGAGGTCGCCAAGGTGGTCTACGGGACCGACCGCCAGAGCCGGGCCGCCGCCACAAACTCGATGATCCACGACGTGATGAATGAGATCGAGCGAGTCGCGGGCTGCTGACAGAGCCCACGCGGCGTCGCGGGGAACCGCGACCGCCACGCTTCCCCGCCGCGATGTGCGACGGGGGTTCCAACCCCCAGTTCGGAGATGACCATGAGCACGAAGACGAAGAAGCCCGCCAAGCCCCGCACTCCCCGCGTCCCGAAGATGTCCAAGAGCGCCGCCCGCGCCGAGGGTGCCGCCAAGACAGACCGCCTCCGCAAGGCGGCGCTGGCTGAGATCAACGACCGGTTGGAGGGCGGGAAGCAGGACCACGAGGTCCCCAGCGAGAAGGAGGTGGCCAACAACGCGCACCTCGGCGCGGCCGCAAAGGGAAAAAAGGCGAAGGGGGAGAAGGCCTCCAAGACGCCACAGGCTCCGAAGCCCGCGAAGGAACCCAAGCCCAAGCGCGTCAGCGCCGCGGGCCAAGGAGATGATCGCCGCGATGGAGGCGAAGGGTCTGTGGACGAGCCCCGGCGGCAAGACCCCCGAGGCCACGCTCTACGCCGCCATCATCCGTGAGATCGCCGCCAAGGGCACCGCCGCCCGCTTCAAGAAGCACGAGCGCGGCGTCTTCGTCGCGGGGAAGGGAGCCTGATCCATGAGCGCCACCCTGGCCCCTCAGCCCGCGCAGACCCAACCCCAACTCGAGGCCGTGCTCCAGGCTGCGCTCTACCTGCTCGGCGCGAGGCAGGACCGGATGCTCACAATCGACGAGTGGACGGACTTGGCTCGGGCTGTCGCTGCCTGCCAAGAGCGCAAGACGGCCGACTACCTGACCGAGAACGACCTCGAAGACATCGCCGAGCGCTACGCCCTTGAATGGGACGAAGCGACCGACGGGGCTCTGCCCACGCTCGACGACGAGTGAGGCGTTCATCACGCCTTGCTCCCAGCCGCGACGCCTGTCGCGGCTTTCTCTTCGGTCGCAAGGTGCCATCCACACCCCAATGGCGACTCATCGACACCTCGATCATCCGGGCTCGACGAGGGGTTCGTCCTGAGACGAGTGCACTTCGGAGTGTGTCGTCGTCGACTCCGCCTTCAACGCTCCGGGTCCTGCGTGCTTGGTTGTTCGCGGCGCAGAGGTCGATCGGCCAGCGGCATCACCACGATCGCGTTCGTCGGCGCCGGACACACGCTCGCGCAGACGCCGCACCCGGTGCACACATCGGCTCGAATCGTGGGCCTGCCCGCGACGACATCGATGGCGCCGGGTACCGGGCAGCGTTCCGAGCACACGGTACAGAACGAGCCGGTATGAGCGAGGCAGGCCATCGTCTGGATCCATGCGACGCCCATCTTCCGCGGCTGATCCGCGTTGAGCACGCCGGGCTTGCACGCCGTGATACACGGCGTGTCCTCGCACATGATGCACGCGGAGGCGTGCACGTCGATCATCGGTGTGCCCGCTGCTTCGCGGAAGCGGGCAGGTGCGTGCACGATGGCGCCGACTGGACATGCCGAGATGCACTCATTGCATCGTGTGCAGCCGGAGAGGAACGTGACTTCGTCGACGGCGCCTGGTGGACGATGGATCGGCAGGGCGAACCGTCTGCCGACTCCGGGCTCACCCACCGGCTTCCCGTCGGCGGGTGTCTCTTGTGGAACCGCGGCAATCGACACCGCCGCGTCAACCCGCTGAAAGCCCTTGGCCGCCGATTGGACGATCCGACCGAGCAGCTTTCCCCGCAGGAGATCACGCCGGGATAGGTTCGGATCTTCGGGCATTGTGCCTTATCTCGGGGCCGCGCCGCCGGGCGACTGTCCATCAGCGACGTCGGGAAGGCCGAAGGTTGGTGCGAGTTGATCAAACTCCGCCGCCGGTACGTGACACTGCACGCAGTTGGTGCGAGAGAGGTGGTCCGGACGCCAGCCGTCGTACCCGTGTTCGCCGTGGCAACTGACGCAGTTGGTACGCATGAACGTGGTGTGGGGCATGACCGGCGGCGCACCGGCCCAGGCCCGCGTTCCGCCGTAGCCGCTGGAGCGGAATCCGTGGAAGGAGTTGGGCAGCAGAGGGTCATTGCCAAGAAGCGGCCCAGCGGCCTCGACGTGGCACTGAGTGCAGTTGGTCAGGTACGTGTGCGAGACCATCTTGGCGATCTTGTCGCCGGCGCGCAGGCCCTCGGCATGACATGCGCGGCAGGATTGGATGTTCAGATCCGCGATCGCATGCGGTATCACGGGGGGCGCACCTTCGTACGCCCGCAGGGTGGCCCGCTGCTCCATCGACCGCACGCGTGCGGCAAGCTTGTCAACGACTGCGGCCGGGTTGGCACGGCTTTCGGGAACAAGGTTGGGCGCCGGGTTGTTCAACCGCCAAGGGAGACTCTGCGAAGCCCGGTCGCCGGGCATCATGGCCGATGCGGCTGGCGGTGACGCCGGGACCGGCATGCTCGCCACAGTTAACGGCGACGCCTGTGATTGACCGCCGACGACCGATGTGGCTGCTACCAACGCGCACCCACCCGCGAGTACGCCAAGCCAGATCCATTCTACCTTTACGCGAAACCGCGCGGTCTTCGTTTGCATGGGCGGCTCCTATCCCTTCCGCACGATCGTCACGGCGCACTTCTTGTAATCGGGTTGCTTCGAATACGGGTCGTACTCGTCGAGCGTGACGAGGTTGATCAGCTTGCCCTCGTCGAAGAAGGGAACGAAGACCTCGCCGGGCTTGGGGTCGCCGCGGCCGCCGATCCAGACGGGCAGTTCGATCTCGCCGCGTCGGCTCTTCACGGTCACAACTTCGTTGTTGCGGATGCCGAGCCTTGTCGCGTCGGCCTTGTTCATCTCGACGTAGGCCTTGGGCATTGCGCGGTGCAGCTGGGGGATGCGCCGGGTCATGCTGCCCGAGTGCCAGTGTTCGAGCACGCGGCCCGTGCAGAGCCAGAAGGGATAGTCGTTGTCCGGCATCTCGGGCGGGTGCTCGTGAGGACGGAACCAGATGAGAGCCTTGTCGTCCTTGCTCACGGAGTGGTAGAACTGAAAGCCCTTGCCCTTGGCGACGTACGGGTCGTCGAACTCGCTGAATCGCCAGCGGGTTTCGCGCCATGAGCCGTCGGGCTGTTCCACAACAGGCCAGCGCAGGCCGCGGGACTTGACGTACTCCTGGTACGGTGCGAGGTTCTTGTGCTTCTTGGTCGAGAAGGGGCGATACTCCTCGAAGAGCCGTTCGTCGACGTTGACGTCGTAGTAGTGCGCCCAGTCCCAGATCGGCACTTCCTTGCCCGCCTTGTCGGTCGTGTGGAAGATCCACTTGCCGTCTTTGCCCTTCATGCCCTCCATGCCCAAATCCATCAGTCTGCGGGAAACGGCGATGAGTTGCCAGCAGTCGTCGCGGGCCTCGCCCGGCGGGGAGACCATCTTGAACCACTGCTGGGTCCGGCGCTCCGAGTTGCCGTACATGCCGTTCTTCTCGACCCACATCGCGCTGGGCAGAATGAGGTCGGCCAGTTCGGTGGTCGCGGTGGGATAGACATCGGAGACGATCATGAACTTGTCGGCGAGGTCCTTCTTGGCGCGGAAGTTGCGATTCAGATTGGGCAGGGTCTGGCCGGGATTCGTGACCTGGACCCACAAGGTCGTGATGTCGCCCCCCTGGTCCGTGGGCGTGTTGAACCGCTTGAACATCTCGACGGTGTGGTATCCGGGCTTCGCGCCGATCCGCCCTTCAGGCACATTCCACAACTCCTCGGCCTCCTTGCGGTGCTCGGCGTTGGCCACAAGTCGTCCGCCCGGGAGCAGGTGGCAGAGGGTGCCCACTTCGCGCACCGTACCGCACGCGGAGGGCTGACCCGTCAGGCTCGTGGCGGCATCACCCGGCTTGCCGAAGTGCCCGGACATGAGGTGGATGCCATGCACGATGCAGTTGATCGCGGTGCCGCGGGTGTGCTGGTTCATCCCCATGCACCAGAAGCTGTTGATGCGGATGTCCCGACGCATGAACAGTTCGCCGAGCATGCGGATCTTGTCGGCGGGCACGCCTGAGAGTTCTTCGACTTTCTCTGGGGTGTAGGGCTCGACCGCGGCGGCGAACTCCTCGAAGGTCATCGGCACGCCGAGCATGTCGGGCGGAGACTTCTCGTCGGGTTTGGGGCCGAGTTTGCGGAAGTTGCAGTGTTTGGCGACGAAGTCCTTGTCGTACTTGTCGCTCTTGACCATCAGGTGGGCGATGCCGTTGGCGATCGCGAGGTCGCCGTGTGGCTTGAAGTAGAGCACGTGGTCCGCCAGATCACTGGTGCGTGTCCGGCGAGTGGTCATGTCGATGATCGTGACCTTTTCGCCGCGCGTGCGGCGGTCCACCAAGCGCGAGAAAAGCACGGGGTGCATCTCGGCCATGTTGTTGCCCCACATGATCGCGACATCGCACGCCTCGATGTCGTCATAGACGCCCGGCGGCTCATCGACGCCGAACGTGGAGAGGAACCCCGTCACGGCCGAGGACATGCACAGACGCGGGTTGCCATCGATCTGGTTGCTCCCGAGGCCGGCCTTCATGAACTTGTTGCCCGCAAAGCCCTCGCCGATGGTCCATTGGCCGGAGCCGTAGAGCGCGAAGCCCTTGGGGTTCGCCTTGATCTTCGACGCGATGGTCTCGATGGCCTCTTCCCAGGAGATGGGCACCATCTTGCCGTTCTTGCGCAGCATCGGCGTGGTCAGACGATCCTTGCCGTAGAGCGCCAGGCCCACGTGGTACCCCTTGACGCAGAGCAGGCCCTTGTTGACCTCGGCCTTCTGGTCTCCCTGGATGGCGACGACGCGGCCGTTCTCGGTGCCCACCATGACATGGCAACCGGTGCCGCAGAACCGGCACGGCGCCTTCTGCCACTTCAGGGGCGAGCCTTCCGGCTGGTTGTTCAGCACGGTGAGCGCAAACGCGCGGTTGGAACCCGAAGCCGCAGCCGCGGCTGCGGCCATCGCGGAGGCCTTGACGAATGTACGACGATCAACGGTGAGCACGCGGTTCCTCCACTAACGGGCCTTGCTGGGAGAGTTCGCTGACGGCTGGCTCGGTGTCGAGATGCACATAGGTCACATCCACCTGGGTGATGCCGGGCATAGCCCGGAGCTCATCGAAGAGCTCGCGGTCGTCGCGGGCGCTCGGAGTCTCCGCGACCACCGCGACGCGCCGGCCGAAACGCTCCCCGAGCGTCAACCGGGGCTCCGAGTTCAGCACCGTCAGCGCAGCAGCCCCAGCGGGGTCTTCGGAGAGCGTCACGACCAATCCACTTATCGCCATATCCAAGTTCCCGTTCCGTTCATACACCCTTGTGTCTGATGGTTTCGCGCGATGGTACCCTCGCCTAATCTGGACATCCTAGTCTACTGTACGGAAGCTCGCCAAGCGCTAAACCAGTATCGGAGGTCGACCTGTGTTGCCGACACGAACACCTCAACTCCCTGTCGAAGGCGCCTTACCCGCCGGGGCGCGAAGTTCGGCGACTTGGCTCGGATGGCTGCTGCCGATCGGGTTCGTTGCGTTGGCAGTACTGCTCTTCGCCAGTTCGCGACAAGGGCAAGTCGCTTTCGCACCCGCAGTGGAGATCAATCGTGAGAGTCTGCTCGTTGGGCCACGACGGATAGCGATGGCAGACCCCCCGCACATCGCGATCGATGGAGCGCCGCAGAACTGCAATGGGTGTCACCAGATATTCCAATCCAACTCGCCAGCCGGCGCGACCTTGAACTACCACCAGGAGATCCGGCTGCAACATGGGCTGAACAACCGCTGCGTGAACTGCCACGACTCGCAGAACCGCGAGCGGCTCACCCTTCGGGACGGTGCCACCGTTTCATTCGCGGAGAACCCGCAGTTGTGTGCTCAGTGTCACGGCACGGTCTATCGCGATTGGGAGCGAGGGACGCACGGAAAGACCCTTGGATCATGGATGACCAACTCGGAACTGCAGCGAAGGCTGAGCTGCAACGAGTGCCACAACCCCCATGCACCGAAGTATGAGCCCTACAAACCGCTGCCCGGGCCCAACACACTGCGGATGGGTGAACAGGTCGCAAGCCCGGCCCACGGCGCAGATGAAGAGCAGAGCCCGCTTCAGCGGTGGCTTCGGGAAATGAACCCGAAGCAGCGCGATCACCCAACCACAAACGGAGGCCGCCCATGAAGGACATTCGGATCTGGGATGGCCCATCAAGACCGGCTTCGGGCGGTGAACCGGAACTCACCCGGCGGAGTTTTCTGCGAACCGGCGCCGCGGCCGTCGGTGGCATGGCCGCGCTGGCGGCCGCCTTGAGCCCGCTGCGTGAACTCGCGTCGGACGACATCCCGAACTTCGACCAGTTCTTGCAGAAGCACTACAAGGAAATGAACGCCGCGGAGATGGAACAGGCGCTCGAACGCATCCGCAAGAAGGTCGAGGATCGATACGCGGTTCGCCCGCACTTGCGCGATGTCAAGCCCATGGAGGGTGTCGAGTTCGTCTACGCGCTGAACCTCTCTCGGTGCATCGGGTGCCGTAAGTGCGTGCACGCCTGTGTAGCGGAGAACAACCAGTCGCGCAGCCCGGAGATTCAGTACATCCGCGTGATCGAGATGCCGCGGGGTACGCTCGATGTCGAGAAGGGCAATCATCACTACGACCATCCGACCGTGCCGGATGCCAACCACTTCTACATGCCGGTGCAGTGCCACCAGTGCGCCAATCCACCTTGCGTGAAGGTCTGCCCTGTCGAGGCGACATGGCAGGAGGCCGACGGCATCACAGTGATCGACTACGACTGGTGCATCGGGTGCCGGTACTGCGAAGCGGCGTGCCCCTACTGGGCTCGGCGGTTCAACTTCGCCAAGCCGAACCTCCCGAAGGACCAGCTCAACCCGAACATGAGTTACCTCTCGAATCGCCCGCGTGAGAAAGGCGTGATGGAGAAATGCCATTTCTGCCTGCACCGGACTCGCGAGGGGCGGATGCCCGCGTGCGTGGAGATCTGCCCCACCGGGGCCCGTAAGTTCGGGAATGTTCTCGATCCGAAATCCGAGGTTTCCGAGATCCTCAAGACCAAGCGCGTCTTCGTGCTCAAGGAAGAGGTCGGAACGCTCCCCCGGTTCTTCTACTACTTCGATGAGCGATACCCCAACACGCTCGATCCCGAGGCCCTCGCCATTGCCGACCGCCTCAGGGCCGAGGAAGGCGATGCCTACGGCTGCCCGCCCGGTGCGTCCGGCCCCAGGAAGGACTTCGTCGCCGCGTCAACGCCGGAATGGTGGAACGGAGCCAGGGCATGAGGACCTATCTCAAGTTCCTGATTCGCTGCTTCCGCCTGAGTTTTGTCGGCGACTACCGCTATTACGCATGGATGTTCCTGCTCACGGTCTTCGTCTTGCTTGGCATCAACGCCTACTGCAAGCAGCTTGTGTACGGCCTCGCAACCACGGGCATGACCGACCAGGTCTCGTGGGGCTTCTACATTGCAAACTTCACGTTTCTAGTGGGCATGGCGGCCGCGGCGGTGATGCTGGTCATCCCGGTGTACATCTACCGCAACCGCGAACTGCACGACCTGGTGATCTTCGGCGAACTCTTCGCCGTCGCCGCCATCATCATGGCCATGCTATTCGTGACGGTCGACCTAGGCCGGCCCGAGCGGTTCCATCACTTGCTCCTCCGGTTCAATTTCCCGGTCTCGATGCTTACATGGGACGTGTTGGTGCTCAACGGCTACCTGCTGCTGAACCTGCACATCTGCGGCTATCTGGTCTACTGCGCCTATCGCCGTCGCCAGCCGAGCAAGCTCTTTTACATCCCGTTCGTCTTCGTGGCCATCGTCTGGGCGATCAGCATCCACACCGTCACGGCGTTCCTCTACAGCGGCCTCGGCGGCCGACCCTTCTGGAACTCGGCGGTTGTCGCGCCCAGGTTCCTGGCCTCGGCCTTCGCCGCGGGCCCGGCGTTCCTCATCCTTTCGCTCTCGGTGCTCGCACGGTTCACGACCTACCAGGTGCCCCCGAAGGCCTTCATGACCCTGCGCAACACGGTCGCCATCGCCCTTTCGATCAGTATGTTCCTCCTCGGCTCCGAGATGTTCACGGAGTTCTACACGGACTCGGCGCACGGGGCATCTGCGAAGTACCTGTTTTTCGGCCTGCACGGCCGCCATGCGTTGGTGCCGTGGATCTGGTCGGCCATCGCGCTCAACCTCGTGGCGATGCTTCTCCTCTACCTCCCGATCAGCCGCAAGCTCCCGGTGCTGCAAGCCGCCTGCGTGATGCTCATCGTCGGCATCTGGATCGAGAAGGGGATGGGCATGATCGTGCCTGCGTTCATCCCCACGCCTCTGGGCGAAATCGTCGAGTACCTGCCCACGCTCAACGAAACTCTGGTCACCATGGGCATCTGGGCCGGCGGGTTGCTCATTTACACGATCTTGGTGCGAGTGACCGTGCCGGTCCTGACCGGGCGATTGACGTATGACCAGGAGTTCTCAGTTGCGACAGACATGCGTTCGCCCAGCGTCGCAGCAACCCCGGAGGCTCACTCGTGAATCCCCACCCAACCGCCGAAGAGGCGCAGCAATCGCTCCGCGATCATGTCGTGACCAAGGCGATGGATGCCCGATTGCGTCGTGGCGGCCTGATCGATCGAGTTGAGATGATGCGACTGCTCGAGGACCGCGCTGTCGTCCGCTATCCGCTGGGTGTTCGCTTCGACGCCGAGCCGCTCCTGCCTGGCGAGTTCGCGTGCCTGGAGAGTCTGGGCGAGCACCCGAGGGATGGCTTCTGCCTCTTCATCCATCCAATGTTCGAGAACGTCGATGACCTGATCCCGCTGCTGGTCGCCTACTACATTCCAGCGATCAACTACGGCGAGGTCGCATCGCACGTCGAGGCCGAACTCTTCGGGGCCACACTCTTGGGCATCGACGTCGAGGAGTACTACACGATCCTCTGCTCGGTCGCGGACACGGTGAGCGATCCGTCCAACGCTTCTTCCTCCACGCCGGGCTGCGGAGGGCATCACCCATGAGCGCCGCACGCAAGCCGAAGGCACCGACGAGCAAAGCCGCCAAAGTACCGGGCACGTACAAGTCCTTCGTGACAAAGTACCCCGCGCTCGGCCGAGCCCACGAACACATCGCCACAGCCGTGGAGGCCGCCGGCCCGCTCGACGCCAAGACGCTGGCCCTGATCAAGATCGGTATCTGTGTCGGCGCGGGGCTTGAGTCCGCGCTCCGCAGCCACGTCCGTCGCGCCATGCAGCACGACGCGACACCGGCGGAGGTCGAGCAGGCCATCCTCCTCGGCATGAACACCGTGGGGTTTCCGCGTACGGTCGCGGCGTGGAGCTGGGCACAGGAACAGTTCGAGCGGGGCGTGTGATCGCCAGCCCTTCATCCGTGTCCATTGGAGATGCTTTGCGACAGACGCACTCGGCCAACCCGATCACCAAAGACAAGCCGGGGGTGGCTACCCCTCGTGCTCACGTGGCACTCGCGCAATTGAGCGCGTCGCAGTCGCTCGCCTCCGGAAGCACGCCGCCGCCCGCCCCGGCGTCTGTCCGCGCGGCCCGCCGCATGACCGACTCGCACGGCCGCACCATCCGCGACCTGCGGATCAGCGTCACCGACCGCTGCAACTTCCGCTGCGTCTACTGCATGGAGCCAGACGTCCGCTTCGCGCCCCGCGAATCGCTCCTCTCCACCAGCGAGATCATCCGCGTTGCCCGGATCGCCGAGTCGCTCGGCGTCCGAAAGATCCGCCTCACCGGCGGCGAACCGACGCTCCACTCCGAACTCGCGGCGATCATCGCCGGCATTCGCGCCGCGACCGGCGTCGAGATCGCGATGATCACCAACGCGTCGCTGCTGACCCGTGACGCGCTCCGAGAGTGGAAAGCCGCCGGACTGGCCCGCGTGACCATCAGCATCGACTCGCTCCGCCCGGACCGCTTTGCCCGCCTCACGCGCTCGACCTCCTCGCCCGCCGACGTGCTCGCGGGCGTCGAGAGGACAATCGCCGAGGGGCTCACGCCGCTCAAACTCAACGCCGTGCTCATTCGCGGGTTCAACGACGACGAGGCCGCCGATCTCGCCGAGTTGGCCCGGCTCTACTCGATCGAGATGCGCTTCATCGAATACATGCCCCTCGATTCCGGTCACACCTGGGACTCGTCCAAGTGGGTGAGCGCCGCCGAGACGCGGGCCGCGATCGAAGATCGCTTCCCGCTTATCGCCCGCGATGACGACGATCCTTCCAGCACCGCCCGCACCTTCGCCTTCGCCGACGGCGCCCCCGGCCGCATCGGCTTCATCGCCCCCGTCAGCAGCCCCTTCTGCGGCGCGTGCAGCCGCCTCCGCCTCACCGCCGACGGCAAGGTCCGCCCGTGCCTCTTCAGCACCACCGAGTGGGACCTGCGTGCCGCGCTCCGCGCCGGAGCCACCGACGACCACCTCGCCGACTTCCTCATCGACGCGACGTGGACGAAGCAACCCGGGCACGGCATCGCCTCCCACGACTTCCGCCAGCCCGCGCGCCCGATGTCGGCGATCGGTGGCTGAGCTCAACCGATGCCCGCCGACGCCCTCTCCATCCTCGCGGCCTGCTTCCTGATCGTCGGCGCGTTGTACGCCTCGGTCGGCCACGCCGGCGCCTCGGGCTATCTCGCGGTCATGGCCCTGCTCTCGGTCGCGCCAGAGGTCATGCGCCCCACGGCGCTGGCAATCAACGTGCTGGTGGCCACCATCGCGTTCGTGCAGTTCGCCCGCGCCGGGCACTTCTCATGGGCACTCTTCTGGCCCTTCTCCGCCGCCTCGATTCCCGCCGCCTTTGTCGGCGGCATGATCCACCTGCCCGCCCACGCCCTCAAGGTCGCCATCGGCGTCGTGCTCCTGCTCACCGCCTTCCGCATGGCATGGGTCGCAATGCATCCGCCCATGTCCAAGGCCGCTCCATCGCCCCCGCGCATACCCGTTGCGATGGCCGTCGGTGGCGTCATGGGCCTGGTCGCGGGTCTGACGGGCACCGGCGGGGGCATCTTCCTCAGCCCGGTGATGCTGCTGTTCAACTGGGCCGACACCAAGCGCACCGCCGCGACGGCCTCGCTCTTCATCCTGCTCAACTCTGTGGCGGGCCTGTCGGGCCTGGCCAGCGCGGGATGGAGGCCCACGCCGTCGCTCGCGGTGCTCGCCGCCGCGGCGTGCGTCGGCGGCCTGATCGGCTCAACGCTCGGCAGCCGCCGAGCCACGCCCCGCGCCCTGAACCTCGCCCTCGCGGCGGTCCTCTTCATCGCGGGCGGGAAGCTCGTGCTGAGCTGACCGGATCGCCACGAAGCCGAAGGAGCACTCGCCACAACGGTCGAGCGCGGCCAAGCGGCCAAGGCGAGAGGGGCGGCAGGAGTGCTGCGGTTGGCTTACGGCGCGGTGAGCCGGTAGACCTCGACGACCGGGGGCTCGGCCAGCAACCCGCGCCAACGGGCCAGGTACGCTTTCATCGTCGGGTCGCCGGCGACGCGCTGCTGATCGCGCTCGTACGCGGCGTGATCTTCGTAGAGCACCAGTTCGATGAACCGGTGATCGTCGCTCATGTCCTGGAGCAGACGGACCGTGATCCCGCCCGGCGACTCATAAAAAGGGATCGCTTCCCGCAGGAACGCGAGGAACGCCTCGCTCTGACCGGGCACGACGCGGCATCGCAAGTGGAGATCGATTCTGCCCGGCGTGGCCATGCCGTGATCATAACGATGCTCTGTCGTCCTCGCGCTCCCGCCGTTGCCGAGCACCGACGCCTCGCACTCTCCAACGTGGTGGCCCGCACCCCGGTTGATAGAATGAGGCGTGCCCACGGTCACTTCACGCCATGATCTGTTGGAAGAGATCGACGCGGAGTACGCGCGTGTGACCGGCTTGATCGACCGCGTGCCGCCCGGGCTCTGGAATTCACCACGGGTCAACAGCGCGGGCTGGGCGCTCAAGGACGTGCTGGCGCATGTGGCCGACTGGGCCCAGCGATGCGACGGCTGGTGCGCCCTCGGCGACACGCGCACGGACATGACGCAGCCCGCCCCGGGCTTCAAGTGGAATGAGACGCGGGAGCTGAACCACGCGATCTATCTCAAGCGCCGGCGGCACACGCTGGCCCGCGTACTGCGCGACTTCAGGGCTGGGCACGCGGCGCTGCGGGCCCGCGTCACGACGATGAACGAGGCCGACCTGCTCACGGTCGGGCGTTTTGCGTGGTGCGGCAAGACCTGGAGCATGGCAAAGCACATCCGCGCGAATACGGCGGCCCACTACCGCTGGGCGAGCAAGCACTTCAAGGCCGCGCTCCGGGCCGCTGGTGCGGACTCGCGCGCGGAGAAGACTGCGCGAACTCTCCTCAGTGTGCGAAGACCGCTCCGAGTCACGAGCAGAAGCAAGAAGCAGCGTCGCTGACCTCACGCCGCCACCGTCGCGCTGCTGGTCTCGCTCCACGGGCCGTAGACGCTGCGCCGCGTGACCCTGCGCGCCAGGGAGTGCGCCTCCATCCCACCCTGCTGCGATTGGTACGAGATCACGGCAACGACATCCTCGGACGCGTGGTGGGTTGAAGCTTCGTCTTAGGGTGTAGCCGTGGGCGAGGCCGGGCTATCCATCGGTCGTCCCGATCGTCCCCCCGCATCCGCGGAGCATGCAGAGACGATCCTGTGGGTTGCGGTCGTCTACTTGGGCACGTCGAAGTACTCATTGCGCGTGCGGTCGAGCCGCTCGCGGACCCGCGCGAAGTTCTCCGGTGTCGGCTTGGCGTCCAACATCGTGCCGATCACGCGGCTGCGCCGGTACAGGATCATCGTGCTCCCCACGTCCGGGCTGATCCGGTTCAGCGCCACCTCCGAGGCCTCGTCCGTCACCGACGGAACGAAGGTCAGCGCCACGTGCTTCAGGCCCAGTTCTCGCCCGAGGGCTTCGAGCTCCCGCTCGCGCACCGCCGCGTTGTACCCGCGCGGGTCGGCGTACACAAAGTAGACCTTCAGGCGATCCTCCCGTGCCGCGCTCTCGCGCTCAAAGAACGCCAGCCACGACTTGATCTCGGGCCAGTTCGGGTCTTTGGCGACGACGTAGAGCACGCCGTGGTACCAGCCGTACTTGCACACCGGGCACGTGCTGGTCCCTTTGTCGGGCCCCCACGCGTGCCGCGGCGTGAACGACACCACGTCCTCGCCGACGTTGGGTCCCGAGACGACGCCCTGCGGCTTCGCGCCCGGGTGCCCAGGGATGTTGCGGCCCAGGATGATGTCCCGCTCGCCGACGAAGAGGTCGCCGACCTTGACGAGCCGAAGCACGCCGCTGCCGCATCGATTCTCCAGCTTGCGCCGCTCCTTCGCGGTGAGCAGCGGATCGTCGTCGAAGACGAAGTCGTCGATGTAGTAGGCATCGAGGCCCGGCTCCTTGATCGTCGCGTGAACGTGATCGGGCGCATCCCGCGTCGGGTACGTCCCCGGCCGAACCGTCAGAATCTCGTACCGCCCGTCGGCCCCCGTCTTCACCCATCCGCGGATGGCGCCGTGCGTCTGCCCGAGTTCGTTGGGCGGCATGCTGCGCGGCTCGGAGGCGTCGTGGATGTACCGCCCCTGCGTATTGGTGTGGTAGTAATAGAGCACGACACCCGGCGCGGGCGTGCGCCCGTCGGGCTGGAGAATCGTGCCCGTGAGTTTGATCCGTTGGCCCTGCTGGGTCCATCCCGGGCTGGTGTCCTGCCACGAGAGTTCCGCCGGCGCGCCCTGCCATCCGTCCGGCCCGTCGATGCCGCCGCCAACCACGCGTTGCGCGGGAGTGGGCTGCGCCGTCGCCGGGCCGCGTGCGTCGCAGCCCATGAGCGACAAAGCCCCGAGCCCAGACGTGAGCACGACCACCAATGACCTCCACCCGGCGCATCCCCTCTGCTTCGGCCTAGGCATGACGTCGTTCCGCATGCCGAACTGTATCGAGCCGGCCGATATCTCGCCGCCGGCGGCCCGTGGCGCAACCGGGATGCGCCGCGGCGTGTGCTCCCGTGCGAGGTGCAGGTCCTTGCACGCCGCGACTGCGGAGCAGACTCACGCCGCCACCGTCTCGCTGCTGGTCTCGCTCCACGGGCCATAGGCGTTGCGGCGCGTCAGCCCCACCGGCGAGCGCGGGCCGTGGAGCGAGCAGGCGCAGGCGACGATTGCGGCTTGAGTGCTGCGCGGCGCGGCGTGTGTCGCACGCCAGAACCGAGTGATTTGGTCTTGAGATGCCGTCCGCAGGATGGTCCACCGGCACCCCCCGCTTCGAAACCGCCGCACATGGGGAGCGACGTCGGGCGTGCGGCGTTGGTTGGCGGGGAGGCGCGGGCCCAACGCGTCTGCTACTTCGCGGGCCCGCCGCGGAGCAGGGCCGCACGCATGTTCGCCGCCATGCGTTCGGCCGGGACCGTGAACGCGGCCCGGGCGGCCTCGGGTACGACACGCTCGACGGTCCGCCGCCACAGGTCGAGCCAGCGGGCGAAGTGGGCCTCGGTGAGTCCGGGCAGGCGCTCGTGCGCTTCGAGCGGGTGCCCGGCGTATCGCCCCGAGCGCAGCACCACCGTGGACCAGAAGTCGTACATCTTCGGCAGGTGCAGCGACCAATCCGCGATGTGCCGCGCGAAGATCGGGCCGAGCAGGCAATCGTCACGCACGCCTTCGTAGAAGGTGTCCACCAGCGTTCGGATCATCGCCTCGTCAGCAGACAAGACGGGCGCGGCGGGGCGACTCGGCGCGGTCAGCGGGAGTTGGTGGCCAGTGTCGTTGGGATCTTCGTGAGAACTCATGTACGTACTTCGGTCCTTACTCCCAAGACTATCTCGCATCATGGAGACGGCGCGCGACGCTCTGATGCCGGTCGCGGGACCGGCATCAGAGCCGTCGTGCCTGGCCGATGACGAACTCGCCGGGGATCAGCCCTTGAGCACGGACAAGTCCGCGCCGTGGTTGATGTGGAACGCCTGCCCGCCGATCACCAGCGCGGGGACCGACTTCACGCCGGCCTTCTCCGCCTCGGCAACGCGGGACTTGCTCTGCCCGAGATGGACGATCTCGACGTTGAACTTCGTCCGATCGAGGCCCTCGGCAACCGTCCGCTCGGCGGCGACGCAAACGGGGCAACCGGCGTGGTAGAACGTGGCTTTCGTGCTCATGATGTGCTCCTACGTGCTGACATGAATGGTCCGGCGGGATTTCGATGGGCTCCGCCGTGTGCCCGGTCCTTGATTGTCCAGTGCTTGCCCGTTCACAAAGACGCTCCAGAGGCGCGGGCGAAGTGCGGCCGCGACCGGCTGCATCTCGCCGCAGTCGATCCGGAGATCCGAATCGCCGATCGGCGCATCGATGAAGAGGCAATGATGCGACTTGGGTCGCCCGGGGTACTCGTTGGGTCGGAAGTACGTACAGCCGACACACATCCGCGCCGTCGGCACCGCACCCTGGTCCTGAAGCGTGCGGATCATCCCGATCAGGCCCCGCAGCAGCGCCGTCCGCTCCGGCTCGGGCAGCGCGTCGATGGCCTTGACCAAGGATGCCGGCCACTCCGCGGCGGTCGCCGCCTCCGTGTTCCCTCGCTTTGTGAGCGCGAGGATGATGGCCCGTCCGTCAGACTTGGACTGTGCTTTGCGGACCAACCCCTTGGCCACCAACGCGGCGGTCGCCTCGCTGGCCGTCCCCATCGTGATCGCCATTTGTCTCGATACTTCCTTGAGACCGATGGGCTCGGGCGAGCCCGCGAGGATCGACAGGATCTGAGTCTGCGTCGGCGTCAGCCCGCGTCTCCCGGCGGACTGCCACGATTCGTGCCGCATCACGAGCGAGAGCTTGGCGAGGCCGGTGAGGACTCGATCGGCCGTGGACGGGTTGGTGTTGGTGCTCGGGGGCATGGGCGGCTTGCATATAGTATGGAGTCCGAAGCATTCGGGCAAGCCGCGGAGCGAGGCTAGTCCCATGGTCGGCGATCTGCATCAGCGTGTGTGCCATTGGCGATCCGCACGGTTGTGGGCGGGCACTTACGCTGCGGTCTCTTGCGTCGCGAGCGGTGCTCGCGTTCTTCAACTGATGGTCGCCCGATCGCGGCGACCTAAACCGATGTGCCTGTCGTGGCGGCGAAGAGCGCCAACGATACACCGTCATGATCACCGAATCTCTTACCGCTCTGCTTTCCGCACACGACCTGCCCGAGCCTGCACCGCCAGATCCGATGCCGCTGTTCGTGGGGTGGTTCAGGGACGCCGAGGCGTGCGGCAAGTACGACGATTCAAACGCCATGAGCCTCGCCACCGCGACACCCGATGGCTGGCCCTCCGTTCGAATCGTCTTGTGCAAGGGCATTGAGGCAGATACCGGCGCTATTCACTTCTACACGAACTACGGCAGCAGGAAGGGATCGGAACTCGAGCACAATCCGCTCGCGGCGGTTGTCTTCCATTGGCCCCACGCCAAACGCCAGGCTCGTCTCGAGGGGACCATCGAGAAACTCACCGAGGCCGAAAGCGACGCGTACTTCAAGAGTCGCCCGCTGCTCTCACGTATCGGCGCGAGCATCAGCCGCCAGAGCACGCCGATCGAATCGCGGCGGCAGCTCGTCGAGGCGGCCCTTTCGCTCGCGAAGTCGGTCGCCATGGGCCAGGAGATCCGGCGCCCCGAGGATTGGGGTGGATATCGCATTCGTCTCCGGTCCGTGGAACTCTGGTCCGGGCGCGACGGACGCCTGCACCAGCGCATCGTGTGGCGTCGCGGATCGACCGATGCTGGCGCGGCGTGGACGAGCACACTTCTCTCGCCGTGAGCGACATCCATAGGTTGCAACGCGTCGAATTCGGGCATGACGCCCACGGGACTGCACCCAACTGCGCGGCTTCCGCGGTCAACAGCCTACGGATGCGGCTGAGACGCGGGGCCGTGTGCTTCGCACGAGGCGGGCGGCGGCGTACATCACGCGCGCTTGAAGAGCGTGAGCACGAAACGCGTGGGCTCGAGCGCCGTCAGCCGGTGCGGGGCGTTCGCGGGCATCAGCAGCCAATCGTTCGGCCCCATGATCTTCTCAGCCGCTTCCACACCAAAGCGCAGCCGACCATCGAGCACATGGACCGTGGCGACGAACGGCGCCCGGTGCTCGCTCATCTCCTGCCCGGCATCCATCGCGAAGATCACGACCTTGCCCTCGGGCAGGTTGAGCAGCGGCTTGCTCACCGTGGCGCCGGGCACGATCGGGCAGATCTGCAACAGATCGAGAAACTCGGGTGTGGTGGCATCGAGAAGTGGGGCGGCCATACGGGGCTCCTTGCGATCGACTACGCGGACGCAGCGATGCACGCAGTGCAAGACTCACAGTACGCCAAGGGCATCGGCGACGATGCGCCGAGCGACGTGACGCCGGTCACCCTGCCGCGGCGTCGGGGCTCTCCGAGGCGTGGACCGCCCGCCTGGGGCGAGCACCACCGCGGAGTGCGGGGCGCTCCCGTATCAAAGCTCCTCGAACTTCGCCGTAAAGTGCCGCAGAACCTCTGGAGCCTCGACAATCCGCAGCCCACGCATCTCCTCGCGCTTGCCGAACAGCTCCGCGCACGCTTCAGCCACGTAGTCGTAGTGGCTCTGCGTGTACGCGCGGCGAGGCAGGGCAAGTCGCACAAGTTCCATCTTCGGCGGTGCGGCCGGGCGCGGGCCCGTCATCACCGAGCCGATCTCGCACGAGCGGATACCCGCGGCGCGGTAAAGTCCACAGACAACCGCCTGTCCCGGGAAACGCTCCGCAGGGATGTGAGGGCAGAAGTGTCCAGCGTCGATGTAAATCGCATGCCCGCCTGGCGGCTCGATGATCCTGATCCCCGCCGCGAGCAGCTTCTCTCCCAAGTATGCGACGCTGCGGATGCGGTAGGAGAGGTAGTCCTCCTCCATCACCTCCTTGAAGCCCTGGGCCATCGCTTCGAGATCTCGCCCGGCGAGCCCGCCGTAGGTGACAAAACCCTCGGTCAAAATGAGTAGGTTGCAGGCTCTGTCGAACAGGGCCCGATCTTTGATCAAGAGCATTCCACCGATGTTCACGAGGCCATCCTTCTTCGCCGATATCGTGGCGCCGTCGGCCAGATCAAACATCGCTCGCGTGATCTCACGCACGCTCATCGCTGCGCACTCGAGTTCGCGGATCTTGATGAACCAGGCATTCTCCGCAAAGCGACAGGCATCCAGGAAGAGTGGCAGCTTGTGGCGGTCGCAGACGGCCCGAACCGCTCTGAGGTTGGCGAGGCTGACCGGCTGACCGCCGCTGGTGTTGTTTGTGATGGTCATCATCACAAGCGGAATGTTCTCGGCTCCGACCTTGGCGACCAGGCTTTTGAGCGCCGCAACATCCATGTTGCCCTTGAACGGATGACGGTTGGCGGGAACGGAGGCTTCGGGGATCGGCAGATTGACGGCCAGTGCGCCGCTGTGCTCGATGTTGGCACGCGTGGTGTCGAAGTGGGCATTGTTGGGCACAACCTTGCCCGGGCCGCCAACGAGTTCGAAGAGGATGCGCTCGCTCGCGCGCCCCTGGTGCGTCGGCAGGAGGTTCGCAAACCCGGTGAGGCCCAGCACCGTTTCCTTGAGCCGCCAGAACGACTGGCTTCCAGCGTAACTCTCGTCGCCCCGCATGATCCCGGCCCATTGCTCGCTGCTCATCGCGCTCGCCCCGGAGTCGGTCAGCAAGTCGATGAGCACATCCTCGGCACGCAACAGGAACGGGTTGAAGTGAGCCTCGCGGAGTAGCGCATCCCGCTGGTCGCGCGTGGTCATCCGAATTGGTTCGACGGCCTTGATACGGAACGGCTCGATGATGGTCTTCATGAGGGATTACACTCCATGACTGTGGCCGAGACCGATGCCCCGGTTCTCCCGCCTTCCGCTCGTGCCCCGATGGTGCCCACACCACATCGACGACTCACCCCGCCCACACCGCCCTCTTCCAGATCGGGACGTCCTGCTTCAGCCGGTCGATGAAGTCGGCGACCGCGGCGAGGATCTCGGCGCGGTGCGGCGCGGCGACCTCCAGCACGAACGAGACCTCGCCCACGCCCACGCGTCCCCGGCTGTGCAGCGCGACGATGGACTTCAGCCCATGCCGCTCGGCCACGCTCACGGCCAGCGCTTCCAGCCCGCGCTGGGCCATCGGGTCGTAGGTCTGGTAGTCCAGCGCGAGCAGGTCACGCTCGACGTCCGCCGCCTCAGGGTCACGCTCCGCTCGGCGGACGACTCCCTCAAAGCGCAGCGTCGCCCCGATCGTGCCGTCGTGCGCGAGCGAGCGCCACTGGTCCGCGTGGGCGAGCAGTGCGCGGGCCTCAAACTCGGGTGTGAGCGGGCCATCGATGATGAGCGCGAAGACCATCAGCCGCCCCCCACAAGCGTGATGAGCGCGACCTCATCGCCCGGCCGGATCGCGTGGTCGCCCCTGGCGAAGGAATGGTTCACGGCGAGGCGGCCCGACTCTGGCGGCGGCAGAGCGAACTTCAGCGCCGGGTGCTGCGCGTGCAATGCGGCCAGTACCTCGCGTACCGTCGGCGCGGCGCTCACCTCGACCTTCACTCGGTCGGTCTTGGCCCCGAAGGACGCCGCGCCGAAGATGAGCACCTCAACTTGCATCGCGGGAGTGTATGGTTTGGCGGCTGAATACGCCGGAGATTCGTGCATGGGCTTTCGCGGTCAGGACTACGCCTTCGACTCACCCGCCGCGGCGGTGGCGGGGATGATCTCGCGCCTCGCGGGCGCTGGCGCGGCCCGTCCGCCCGAGGTCGTCGCGATCGACGCTGCACGCGGGCGGGTGTTGGCCGAGGATGTCCGAGCTGACCGCGACAGCCCGGCCTTCGACTATTCGGCGATGGACGGGTACGCCGTGCGTGCGGCGGACGTGGAGGCGGTGTGGCGCAGCGCGGAAGCGGGCGCGAGCGTCACGCTCGCGGTCGTTGGAGAGTCCCGCATCGGGGACGCGCCGCCGGTGCTGCCGGGCGAGCCGCACGGTGCAGGCATGAGCGCCGCCCCTGCTGGCGTGGGAGGGCGGGCCATCCGCATCGTGACCGGGGCGGCGATCCCCGAGGGCGCGGACGCCGTGCTGCGGCGGGAGGATGTCGTGGAGCACGGCGCGGGGTTGGCAGCAGACGGCGAGTGCATCACCTCGATCTCGCTCGCGCCGAGCGTGGCCACAAGAGGCCGAGTGCGCATTGGCAACAACATCCGGCGTCGCGGCGAGAACGCCCGCGCAGGAGAGACGGTGCTGACGGCGGGGACCGTGCTCACCGCGGCTGCGCTCGGCACGCTCGCGGCGGTCGGGTGCGTGTGGCCGCGCGTGCATCCGCGCGTGCGTGTGGCGGTCATCACCACGGGCGATGAACTCGTGTCCCCGCAGGCGACGCCCGGTCCATACCAGATCCGCAACAGCAACGCTGCAGTCATCCGCGCGGTGCTCGGGTCGCACGCGTGGATCGAACTCGTCACGCGCCCGGATGGCACGGTCATGCACGCGGGCGATGAGGAAGGTGCGCTGGACGCGGTGCTCAAAGCCGCCATCGGGCACGCCGATGCCGTTGTGCTCACCGGCGGCGTCTCGATGGGGCACCGCGACCCGGTGCGGGCGGCGGTGGAACGCTGCGCCGCGGTTGCGGCCGAGGGCGGGGCGGAGATCGTCTTCCACGGCCTGCCGCAGCGACCCGGAAAGCCCATGCTCGGGGCGGTGGTGCGTCGCGTGGGCGGTGCGAGCGCCGATGAGCGAGTGCCCGTCTTCGGCCTGCCCGGCAACCCGATCTCGGCGATGGTCACCTGCACGCGGATCGTGCTCCCGGTCCTCGCCTCGCTCGCGGCTGCTTCGGCGGATCGAGCGCCGGTCGTGGGCGTGCCGCGGCTCGTGACCCTCGCCAATCCCGACGGCAAGACGCTCGACCTGTGGTGGCACCGGCTGGTGCGGATCAACGCCGTGGGGGGGGCGGGAATGGCCGAACTGGTCGATGGACGCGGCTCGGGGGACATCATCGCCGGCGGGCGCAGCGATGGGTTCATCGAGGTGCCTCCGACGACTGCCGCGCACTGCACCGCGTCCGCACGGGCCACGCCCGCGCTCGTACCCTTCTATCCGTGGCCGACGTAGCGGGCACGGATGCGCCGTGCCTGTGCCGACACGTCCCTCACTCGCGCCGCGGCGCCCGCGCAGAGACAGGATTTATCGATGACGAACCACCCAGGATCACCCGCGACTGTCCTGCTCTCCCACGTCGCGCCCGACGGCACCGCGCGCATGGTGGATGTGGGCGACAAGCCGATCACCGCGCGATCCGCGACCGCCGAGGGATTCGTCCGCATCTCGCCGGAGCTCGCGCGGGCCATCCGAGAGAACACGGTCAAGAAGGGCTCGGTGCTGGAGGTCGCCCGCCTCGCCGGGATTCTCGCCGCCAAGCGCACCGACGAACTCATCCCGCTCTGCCACACGCTGCCGCTGGAGGCGGTGGATGTGCAGGCGAGCCTCGAAGAGGGCCGCGTGCGCGTGACCGCGACGGTCCGCACGCAATCGCGCACGGGCGTCGAGATGGAGGCCCTCACCGCCGTGAGCATCGCGTGCTTGACGGTCATCGACATGGGCAAGGCCATTGACAAGGGGCTCGTGATCGAGGGCGTGCGCGTGCTGGAGAAGCACGGCGGGCGCAGCGGGTCGTACAACACCGCGCCGACGCCGCCGGGAGTCCGCCCATGAGCGGCGAGGCGTACCCCATCCGGGCCGCCGTGCTCACCGTCAGCGACCGCTGCTCTCGCGGCGAAGCGGTGGACACCTCCGGCCCCGGCCTCTGCGAGATGCTGCGGTCGCGCCTGAACGCGGTGATCGTCGCGACGCGCTGCCTGCCCGACGAGGTAGACGCCCTCGCCGCGTGCTTCGTCGAGTGGAGCCGCGCCGAGGCCGGGATCGACCTCGTTCTGAGCACCGGCGGCACCGGCCTGGCCCCGCGCGACGTGACGCCCGAGGCGGCCAAGCGCGTCTTCGAGCGCGAGCACAGCGGCCTGATGGAACTCGCCCGCCTGCGCTGCATGAGCAAGACACCGCGCACGTTCCTCTCCCGCGGCGTGGCGGGCACCATTGGACGCACGCTCATCCTCACGCTCCCGGGCTCCGTGCGCGGCTCCAGTGAGAATCTCGAAGCCCTGCTGGACATCCTGCCCCACGCCGTCGAGACGCTGCGCGGCGAAGTGCAGGACGACGGCCGGCCCGACGCCGCCGCCGTCACCGGGAAGGTCATCCGTCATGAGCGATGAGCACGCCTCCGTGTCACCCGAGTTCCTCGCCAGCGTCCAGCCGATCGTGCTCGTCGGCGGCAAGAGCCGGCGCTTCCGACGCGACAAACTCCGCGAGCCGTGGGGAGAGCCGGGAAGGGTTCTCGTGCAGCGCCCGATCGAGGCGCTGCGTTCGATCTTCGGCCCGCGCGTCAAACTCGTGGGCGAGTGCGATCCGAGTATCCTCCCGCTCGCCGACGGCATCATCCCGGACAAGCACGCGGGTGTCGGCCCCATGGGCGGGATCGTGTCGGCGCTTCTGCATTGGGGCGGGCCGGTCTTCGTTTTGGCGGGCGACATGCCGAGCTTCGCGGCGAACGACGGATGGAGAATTCTGCATGCCGCTGAACTGCGACGTGATTGCCTGGCGGTGTTGGCCGCAACCGATCGGCCCCATCCGTGCGCTGGGTTCTACCTTGCCGCGGCGTTGCCGGTCCTCTCCGATTGCCTCGCACGAGGAGACTACCGACTTGCCAAGGCGATACCGGAGCGGGCGACTCTGATGGTGCCCGTCGCCGCGGGTTCGGTCACGAACCTGAACGCGCCTGCGTGATCGGCTGACGTGCCTAGGTCGGAGACACGGACGGCCAAACTCGAGAACTGGGGCGCATCAATGTACCACTTGGGCGACGAAACAGGCCGAACGGCACGACCGGCTCTCGAAAAAGCCCGCGGTCCGCGCCGGATGAACTGTTGCCGTCGCAGTATTCGTGCTGAAGGCCTACGCCGAGAGCAGTCCCGCCGCATCGGGAAACTATCATCCCCCGATGCCCAAGCCGACGCCCGAGCCGAAACTCTGGAAGAACATCGCTGCCATGCTCGATGAGATGGACGATCGATCTCTGCGTGGCCTGGTGCACGATCTCTACAAACTTGCCCCGGAGAACCGCGCGTTCCTGGCGGCCTGGATTGGCGACGAGGATGCGTCGGTTGAACTGCTTGACGGGTACAAGGCCAAGATCACGGCCCAGTTCGTATCGCGTGGGCGGGGGGGAGGACCGAGGCTCAACGGCGGCTGCGATCTGGCGCTGTGCCGACGCCTCATCAAGGAGTATCGCCGCGTCACCACGGTTCCCGAGATGCTCGGCGGGTTCGACATCCGCGGCACCATTGACCTTGGTCTGCACTACGTCGAGGTCGGCACGAACTATGTGAACGAGATCGGCTGGGACGAGGAGCGGCCGTACAACAGCATGGGTGCGGTGGCCGCGGAGACCTCGAAGCTGTGCCGGGACAAGAGCGGGCAGAAGTGGGCCGGCGTGTTCTTGCCTCGAGTCCGAGCCGTCGCCAAAGCTGCCCGCGACATCGGCTACGGGTTCGGCGATGACCTCGCCGACATGGTTGCGGTTTTCGAGGAGACCGCCGCCGCGTTCGAGGCAAAGCGATCGAACCGATCGTGGTGATTGCTGCCGCGCGGCGACGGAGCACCTACGCCGCCAATCGGTAGTAGTGCTTCAGCACGCCACCGAGCCGGGTTCGACACCTGATCGAGGTGTCGCGTGCCGAGCACTATGAACCGGTCGAGACACTCGTCCTGCACGGTCTGGATAAACCGCTCGACGTGTGCGTTGAGGTTCGGTGCACGGTGCGGCAGACGCACCGGCGTGATGTCGCAGGCTCGCAGGGCTTCGTCGAACGGCCGTCCGAACTTGGTATCGCTGTCCCGGGTGAGCACGCGGCACTCGGTTGCGCCGTCGCCAGCCGCGGCCTTGAACAGCGGAACCTGCGCCGCGACCCACGCGGCATCCGGGTGTTCCGTGCTCGCCGTGGCGACGGCCCGGCGCGTGGCGACGTTCACGAAGACGAGCATGTACGCGTCGCGGAAGCCCCATTTCGTGACGATCCGGTGTCGCAGGAAGTCGCACGCCCACAGGGTCTTGGCGTGGGACTTGATGAACTGGTCCCAGGTCGCCTCGCCGCGCTCCGGGCCGGTTGGCAGCCCCGCATCCTTTAAGATGTTCACGACGGTGCTGCGGGAGACCTT
>QWIH01000077.1 GCA_021405315.1 Leptolyngbya sp. PLA1 | reverse complement strand
CGATTGGCAGTTGATCCTCAACGTCGATCCGGACCAGAACCTCGACGACGAGGGGCGACCGCTCGGCGTGACGGCCTGGCGGTGTATCCTCCGGTGCGAGTTCCCGACCGGCCCCAGCCGGTACGTGGAAGTCGTGCTGCGCGCAGGGTGTCTGCGAGAAGCCGAAGAAACGGCGTTCGACGCGGTGGACGAGCTGCTGGAGCGGACAGGTACAGGCGACCCGCGCGACGTGCTGGTGGTTGCCTCTGACCGTCTGAAACCCGAACAGTTGGGCCCGGTTCGCACGCAGGCTCGGAAGCTCCGTCGGTCAGACGGCGGGACGGGCTGGCTGATCGGCTCTCGCTGGCTGGATGAGTAGGGCCCCCCTTCCAAAAACCGGGCGAGGCGGTTTGCAAGTTGGGCGAAAGGTGATTATCTTCCGGGCTCCCTTGGACCCGGAGGGCGGGTGGACGGACACCCGTTTGGCGGGATGCTTGCCGCGAAGCCTCGTGGCGCGAAGCCCGCCCCGCAGACCAAGCCGTCGCGACCACGCGGTCGGCATCGCCCCCCACGGGCGTACGTGCGGTGTGTCGGAGCACACCGGATCCTTGGGGATTTGGAGTCGGACTTTTCGGGTTCAGGTATTTTGACCCCGCTTGGAGTTGCACATGTTGAGCCGCGACACCTTCTGCGTTCGTTCCCTTCTGACGGTGGTTGGCCTTGCCGCCCCGGCCTTCATCGCGCCCATCGCCGCGGCTCAGGCCCAGACCGCGACGCAGGCTCCCGCGGACGTGCTTCCGACGCTGAACCGCGCCGCGGACCTTCTCGCCGAGGGCAAGGTCGTTCAGGCCCGCAGCCTGCTCACCCCGCTCGCGGGCGGCGCCGACCTGCCCGATGCGCAGCGCAAGCGGCTTCACGCGCTCCTCTCCAACGCGAGCAACCGGATCAAGTCGCTCTCTCCCATCGACGTGAGCCTGCAGACCGCCGAGGACTGCCTCCTCCGGCAGGACTACCTCACGCTCCGTCGCCACGCGCAGGGTGTGATCGAGGCTCCCCGCGCCACCAACGCGCAGGCTGACCAGGCCCGCGACCTGCTCGCCGCCGCCGACAAGGCTCAGGCCGAGTTGGCCCCGCAGATTCCCGCGAAGCTCGCGGCGGCGTCCGCGGCGTGGGAGGCCGGACGGGTCTCCGAGTGCCGCCTGCTCCTCGATGAGATCAATCGCAGCGGCGTGACGCTGGACGAGGCCCAGGCCCGCACGCTCGCCTCGCTGCAGGGCTCGATCTTCGATCTGGAAACTTCCCGCCGCGACGCCGGCATGATGCAGCCCGGCGTGATCAAGAAGCGCACCGACGAGCCCGCCCAGCCCGCGGCCGAGCCCGCTCAACCCACTCAGCCTGCGGCGGAGCCTGCTCAACCCGCTCAGCCCGCGGCCGAGCCCGCCCCCACCCAGCCCGTGGCCCAGCCCGTGGCGGATCCCGCCCCGCAGCCGGTTGATCCGATCGCGGAGGCCCGCAAGTTCGAGGCCCAGGCGCTGCTGTCCGAGGGCGATGTCGCATTCGACCAGTCCCGGTTCGCCGATGCCGCCGCCAAGTACCAGAAGGTGCTCAGCAGCTACGCGGACGTGGTGGACGCCGGGGCAAAGACGCATGCCGAGCAGCGACTCACGGAGGCCAAGCTCCGGCTGAACATCGCTCCCGGCTCGGGCGCGAACCTTCTGGACAACCAGCTTGGCAGCCGCCAGATCGCCCATGACCAGACCATCGCCGAGTTCGAGAACTTCCTTGCCCAGGCCTCCGGCGCCCTGGCCGGCGGCGACGCGAAGGCCGCCCGCGACCTCGCGGCCCAGGCCAATCTCCGCCTGAACTCAGGGCGTCAGTTCCTGTCCGAGACCGAGATGGCCGAGATGGCAACCCGCGTGGGCGAACTGCGGACCGCGATCGACAAGGCGGAGGATGACATCCGCGCCCGTCAGATCGCCGACCGCGAGCGTCGCCTCGCCGAGGAAGCCGCGCGGATCAAGGCGAGCACCGCCGCGACCAAGGCGGAGAAGATCAACGAGGCCGTGCAGCGCGTGCGTGCCCTGCAGCGTGAGATGAAGTACGAGGAGGCCCTGCAGGTCGTCGAGCAGATCCTCTTCCTGGATCCCATCAACCCCACGGGCCTGGTGCTGCGTGACATCCTGATCGACACGATCATCGCGCAGAAGTACGGCGTGCTCGAGCGCCGCAAGCAGATCAACATCAACGAGCACGAGCTCGCGAACGCCGAAGCGGTCGTCCCGCCCGTCAACATCCTGGGCTACAGCGCCGACTGGCCCGCGATCAGCTACCGCCGGGGCGAGCCCATCGCCTTCAACGACACCGAGGAAAACCGCCGGGCCCTCGCGGTGATCGAGCGGAAGAAGATCCCCGTCAACTTCACCGACACCCCGCTCACGACGGTGGTCGGCTTCCTCAAGGCGGTCACCAACCTCGACTTCGACGTGGACTACCAGAGCCTCGAGCTGGTCAGCATCGACCGTGAGTCCCCCGTCACGCTGAACCTGACGAATGTGCCCATCCGCACGATCCTCGACCGCGTGGTGGAGCGGGTCAGCCCCGATGCAGCCAACGGGGCGGCGTGGTCCATCAACGACGGCGTGATCACCATCGCGTCCAAGGAAGTCATCAACCGCAACCGGGTGCTGGTGATCTACGACATCCGGGACCTCCTCATCGAGGTGCCGGACTACAACCAGGCCCCCGAGTTCGACCTCCAGGCGGTGCTCCAGAGCACCGGCCAGCAGGGTGGCGGCAGCGGTCAGAGCCCCTTCCGCGACAACCAGCAGGGCGGGGGCCCCGCCGGCGCCGGTCGCCGCTCCCTCGAAGACCGCACCAACGACCTGATCCAGATCATCACCACCAACGTCGATCAGGAGGGCTGGCAGGAGAACGGCGGGCAGACCGGCTTCATCCAGCAGCTCCAGGGCAACCTCATCATCACCCAGACCCCCGCGAACCACCGCGAGGTTCACGGCCTGCTCTCCAAGCTCCGCGAGTCCCGCGCGATGCAGGTCAACGTCGAGACCCGCTTCCTCCTCGTTGCCCAGGACTTCTTCGAGCAGATCGGCGTCGACCTCGATGTCTACTTCAACGCGGACAACAACCAGCAGCGGATTGCCCGCGCGACCCGCCCGACCAACCGTCCCAGCGACTTCTTCCGCCCCGATGGCTCCATCTCCCCGACCTTCCCGACCACCGGCACCGGCGCCAACACCAACAACACGCCCCTCCCGAGCCCCCTGTCCGTCATCGGCGCGGGCCAGAACAGCCTGGGCCTCGTCGAAGGTCTGCTGGGCGGCGACTTCGCTCCTTCGCTCATCAGCGCTTCCCCCGCACTGGGAATCGGCGGCGAGTTCCTCGACGACATCCAGGTCGACTTCCTCGTGAAGGCCACGCAGGCCGACCGCCGCAGCGTCACGCTCACGGCGCCCCGACTCACGTTCACCAACGGCCAGACCTCCAACATCTACGTCGCGACCCAGGTCGCCTTCGTCTCCGACCTTCAGCCCATCGTCAGTGAGTCCGCGGTCGGCTTCGACCCCGAACTCAACGCGGTGAACGAGGGCGTTCGCTTGCTGGTGGACGGCACCATCTCCGCCGACCGCCGCTACGTCACGCTCAACGTGGACGCCTCCATCGCCAAGATCGACGGGTTCGGCACGCAGCCCGTGACCGCGATCGCCGGCGGACAGCTCGTCAACTCCGCCGCCACGCAGTCCTTCATCCAGGTGCCCACCACGACCGTCACCCGCGTGCAGACCACCGTGACCGTCCCTGACCAGGGCACGATCCTTCTGGGCGGCCAGCGCCTCGTGACCGAGCAGGAAGCCGAGACGGGCGTCCCCGTCCTCTCCAAGATTCCGATCCTCAACCGCTTCTTCTCCAACCGGGTGATGTCGAAGGAAGAGCAGACCCTGCTCATCCTCCTCAAGCCCACGATCCTCATCCAGAACGAGGAAGAGGAACGCAACTTCCCGGGGCTGGCCGACTCCCTCCGGCTGCCCGGCTGAGCGGCTGCCCTACCCCGAACGCTCGAGCCCCGGGCCGTCCCGGGGCTTCTTCATGCGCCACTCCCGTCCGGTCGCCCGCTATGATCCTCGCTGCCTCACAGGAGACACCCCGATGTCCAGCCAGGAACCCCGAATCCGAGTCAAGCGAGCAGAAGGCGTGATCCACGTCGAGTTCGTGGATCGCAACATCCTCGACGAGGGCAACATCCAGGCCATCGGTGAGCAGGTCGCGGCCCTTGTGGACTCCGAGCAGGCCCCAAAGATGCTCCTCAGCTTCGCCAATGTCGAGCACCTCTCGTCCGCGGCTCTCGGACAACTCATCACGATCAACAACAAGATCCGCGCCCGCCAGGGACAGCTCAGACTCGCCAACATC
>QWIH01000045.1 GCA_021405315.1 Leptolyngbya sp. PLA1 | reverse complement strand
GCGGCGGCGGTGGCGGTGGTCCACGTGGGCGCTAGGTCGATCGATCACGGGTCGGCTAGCTGCCGCCGGGTGCCGGGAGGGACGGCGTCGGCGCGGCCCCGGCCTCGGGCTGTGCCGACGCTTCGGGTGCCAGCAGGTCCTCCGGCTTCAGGCGCAGCGTCGCGGCCTTCCACTCCGGGAGTTCGTACGCCCAGCCCGACAGAGACTTGTTCAGGCGAGCGATCTCCGTCGCGAGAGCTTCGCCAGGCTCCGCGGGCTGCCCCTCCCCGGGCAGATACGACGCGCCAAGTCGGGCCCAGGGCTTTCCCCCGCGGGTAACCAGCCGCCCCTCGAGCACCAGGCCGTCGAAGCACCGATACGTGAAGTGGACGCGCTCGGGCGATTCGAAGTCCACGTCGCCCGCGGGGGCCACGTCTTCCAGCGTCACGCCGCTGAGAGCGTTCGCGACGCGCGCCAGCACGAACTGGTCCTTGAGCGTGCGTCCGGCGGGCATCGACTCCAGGGTGAACTCGCCCGACTCCGACTTGTCGCGGCGGATCGACAGTGTTGTCGGCGGCACAATCCCGTTCGGAATGCCGTGCGAGATCGTCGCGCTCTGCACGCGCTCCGGCCTGAGATCCACGACCGTCCGATCGATCCACGACAAGGGAGCCGCGTCGGCGCGCAGCTCTGCCTTCACGTGCAGCGCCGTGGCCTCACCATCGCGCCGAACGAATGTCGTCGCGGCGGTCCCGTCGGCGCCACCCCCCCACTGCCGCTTGCCGACGATGAGCGACGCCGCCGGGCCGGCTGGGTCCTCGAATGTGAGGAGCACCGATGTGGACCTCGGTACATCGGGGCCCTCGACGCCCAGCCGCGGATAGAGCTCCGGCTTGGATGTCTTCGTCTCGATCACCGTGGCGTCGAGCACGCCGCGGAGGGCATCGCCCACCAGTTTCGCGTCCGCCGGGTAGTTGGCCTTGGATTCGACGACCCAGCCAGAGTCCGACCGTCGGATGACCACGGACGCATCCGCCCCCCGAACGCGCAGCAGATTGATGCCCGCGGCGCGCGCCTTCAGGTCCGGGAACAACACGGCGCTGGGAGGGGCGGGCGCCGGGGCGGAACCGGAACGAACCAGGAGCGCAGCAGCCCCGGCCACTACCACCGCCGCGCCCACGAGCATGAGCAGGGTGCGAGCCTTCATGACACGGCCCCCTTCGCGGCCTTCGCGAGTGACTCCGCCCGGCGTGAGCGTCGGTAGAACCCAAGTCCGAGCGCAAAGATGGTTACCAGCGCGGGCACGAGCGCCGTGTTGATGAGCTTGAGCTGGACTCCCAGGCGATCGATATCGTCGCGCAGCCCCTTCTTGACCTCGCGAAGCTTCTTGCGGGTATCGAGGAGTTGTGCTCGGAACTTCTGAACCTCCGCTTCCTGCTCGGGCGTCAGCACGAGCGATCCGCCGTCCGTCGCCGGCTGCTGGAGCTGCGCGAGCCGCTGTTCCGTTTCCTTTTTCAGGGCCTCGAGGGCTTCCTCCTCGGCGAGATAGCTCGCCTGGGCGCGGCGCTCCATGTCCTGGACGGTCGTGAAGGGTCTGGTGGACTCCTCGCGGGCACGCACGGAGACGAGGTCCGACCCGCCGGAGATGTTGTCGATCGCACCAACGACGAAGTCCGAGTTGTCCGCAATCTTGGTGAGCACCTGCTGGCCGAAGAAGTTCTGCGGGCGTGCCCACAGGCCGTCGCCCAGCACGTCGCAGTCCGCGACGAGCAGCACGTTCATGTCCTTGGTGCTCTGGGTGAGGGCGCCGCCCTCTGCGACTTTCGCGCCCTCGGGCGGGCCGCCCGGGAACGCGCTGGCGACCCGCCCGCCGAGCCTGGCGGCGAGCGTCAGCGCCTTGTCGCCCGCCGCGAAGGCTCGTGTGACCGCCTTCGGATCAGGCGGAAAGCCGATCACGCTCGCGGGCATCGCCATGGCGCGGGGCGTCGTCGTGATCACGGGCGTGAGCAGGGCGGGCTTGGCGGCGCCCTCCTTCGCGCGGATGATCCCGGCCGTGCCGAAGTTCACCTTGGAAAGGTTTCCTGTCGCGGCGTCGTCCCTGGAGAGCGCCCGCTTGTCGCAGCCGAGCCACACAAGATACGTGACCTGCTCGGGCCGATTGCCCGACCGCATGAGAACGGGCTCTCCGAGGAGTTCGTCCGCGGCCACGAGCCCATCGGGAATCTCCACGCCCCACGCGTCAAAGAGCCGCGCAAGTCCGGAAGCGGACGGCACGCCGGGGCTCCCCTGGCCCGCGGAGAGGTCCGCTTCGCAGAGCGGGTCGGCGAAGATGACGGTCGCACCGCCCGAGAGCACCCACTGGTCGATGGCAAAGATCGCGGCGTCGGAGAGAGACGCGGGGTGTGCCACGACCAGGGCGGAGATGTCCGACGGGATCGGCTCCTCCCCCGTGAGCGTCCGCACCTCGAAGGCGCCCTTGATCTCGTTCATCATCTGCCAGGGCGGCGTTTGCACGGGCTGGCGCGTGCGAGGGTCCATGGTGAACCCCCCCTCCATGGGCAGGCCCGAGATGAGCCCGACGGTGCGCTTGGTGGGGTGAGCCAGCGAGTAGACCATCCGAGCGATGTCGTACTCGAGGAAGCGCTCCTTGCGCGGGTCGAAGAACGGGATCGTCTCCCGGGTGTCGATCGTGTTCGTGCCCGCGAGACCAAGGTAGAGCGAGTCGCCTGAGGCGTTGACCGGCACGCCGGTCAGGCCCGCGGCTACCGCCGCGTCCTCTTCCTCGGAGAACGGCTGGGGATCGATGATCTGGAGGTTGATCTTGCCGCCCGAGGCCCGGCGGAACTCCTCGAGCGTCTCGCGGACTCGCTGGGCGTAGCTCTGGATCTCCGGGCGGCCCTGCGCAACGGCGGCCGAGTAGTAGAACCGAAGGGTCACCGGCTCGTCGGGCGAGCTCGCGATCTTCCGTGCCCCTGCGGTGAGGGTGAAGAGAGAGCCTTGAGTCGCGTCGAGCCTGAGGCCCCGGAGCGTGGCGCCCGCGACCATGTTCAGCGCCACGAAGAGCACCACCAGCACCACCACCGCCACACCCAGCTTGATCCCGCCTCGCATGAAAACCCCTCGGGTCGAACCCGTCAATCACCCTTGCCGGCGTCGAGCAGCAGCCCATTGAGCGTCAGGCACACCGCGATGAGCGAACCGAAGAACACGATGTCGCGCGCGTCGATCACACCCTTGGCCATCGCGTCGAAGCGAGTGAGAAAGCTGAGCGACGCCACCGCGTCGACCACGCTGGCGGGAGCCCAGCCCTTGAAGAAGTCGATCACCGCCGGGTACCCCGCGAGCAGGAAGCCCAGGCACACCACGACCGACACGATGAACGCGATGACCTGCGACCTGGTGGCGGCGGAGACGCATGCGCCGACGGAGAGGAACCCCCCCGCCATCAGGAGGCTCCCCACGTAGCCCGTGAGGATCGCGCCGTTGTCGGGCTCGCCCAGGAAGTTGACCGTGATCCACATGGGGAAGGTGAGCGCGAGCGCGAGGCCCACGAACACCCACGCGGCGAGGAACTTCCCCAGCACCGCGCCGGCGCGGGTGACGGGGAGTGTGGAAAGCAGCTCGAGCGTGCCGCCACGCCGTTCCTCGGCCCAGAGCCTCATCGCCACCGCGGGGATGAGGCAGACGTAGAGCCACGGGTGGAAGGTGAAGAACGACCGAAGGTCCGCCTGGCCCGCGTCGAAGAACCCGCCGAGCTCGAACGTGAACACACCGGTCAGCGCCAGAAAGATGACGATGAAGATGTACGCGACCGGCGTGACGAAATAGCCCGCCAGCTCGCGACGAAGGATCGCCGTGCAGCCACGCATCATCGGGAGGCCCCTCCCGTCAGGTCGCGGAAGACATCATCCAGTCTTCCGGGTTCGAGTCTCATCTGGTCAACCTTCCAGTCGTTGGTCCGGGCGGCACGCTCCACCGCTGCGAGGAGGTCCTTGCCGGCACGAGGCAGCACGGTGTACGTCACGAGCTCGCCCGCGGGCGTCCGCGCGGTGCCGAGATCTTCGACCTGCGCCGCCTCGTCGAGCGCGGAGAGCACGTCGAGCGGGCTTCGCCCCGCCGGGGGCGAGAGTGAGAGCGTGACCGCGCCGCGGTACCGCGATCTCGCCGCGAGCGAGGCCGGGGTGCTGTCCGCGACGACCCGCCCCCGGGCGATGACCACCACGCGCGTGCAGACCGCCTCCACCTCTTCGAGGATGTGCGTGGACAGCACGATCGCACGTCCCCCCTCCCGCGCCATGTCGCGGATCAGCCGACGCACCTCGTGCTTCTGGTTCGGGTCCAGCCCGTCGGTCGGCTCATCCATCACCAGCACGGGCGGGCGGTGCAGCACCGCCTGCGCCAAGCCAACCCGCCTCTTGAATCCCTTGCTGAGTGTCTCGATCGGTTGGCGCAGGACACCCTCCAGGTGCGTGAGCGCCACGGCGCGGCTGACCGCCTCGTGGCCCGCACGTCCCGTCAGCCCGCGGACCCGCGCACAGAACTTCAGGAACGACTCGGGAGTCATGTCCGGGTAGGCCGGCGCCCCCTCGGGCAGATATCCCACACGCTCCTTCACCCACATCGGGTCCGTCTGCACGTCCCGGCCGCACACGATCGCGCGGCCGGACGTCGGCGGCAAATAGCCGGTAAGCATCTTCATCGTCGTGGACTTGCCCGCCCCGTTCGGTCCCAGAAACCCGAGGACCTCGCCCGGACCGACCGAGAACGTCACGCTCTCGACAGCGGTGATTCGAGTGGCCCCGGTGCCGAAGTGCTTGCACAGGTTTTCCAGCCGGATCAGACTCTCGACAGGTTTGCCGTCATTCATGCCCAACGTCCCTCGCCCCGGTCCCACGACTTGCGCCGGGGCCCAAGGTGATATCCCGGATGCGATCCGGGCTCAAGTCCGGCAAGGCCGGAGTTGGTCGCCCGACCCCTCCAGGCGGTTCACTCAGAACACAAACAACCTTCAGGCAATGACTTGTGTGGGCGGCGGCGGCCTTGTTTGGCACTCTATTCGACGGACGCACGAGTCCGCCGCGGGGCCGTCCCCCGCCCGGTTCGTGCCGCGTGGAGAGAGACACATGGCGCAGCTCATGGCAGACCCGCTCCCTGAAACGATGTTCACCCTCAGCCGCGTGGGGGACATCGCGGTGCTCAACGTGACCTGTCCCGCGATCCGAGAGCGACAGGCGGAGGTGCTGGGACGCTATCTGTGCGAGCTGACGGGGCACACGGGGGGCCGGATCGTGCTGGAGGTCGGGGGGGTGGGCTCGTTCTCCTGTGCCTGGATCAACGAGCTTCTCTCGGTGACCCGCCGTTGCCGGGCCATGGGTGGCGATCTCGTGCTGCTGGGGATGCCCCTCCGCGATTGGCGTGTGCTCGAATCCACCGGGCTCTCGCGCCACCTGACGCTCACCCGCTCTCGAACCGACGCTCTGAACCGGCTCGGCGCGGGAGAGGTAGCGCCTTGGAGGCTCGCGGTGGCCAGGCTGCTCGACATCCCCGTGGGATCACGGGCGTCCTAACACAACACGACCAACGAACTGCGTGAGCGCTGCATCCTCTGGGGTGCTGCGCTCGTAGTTCGCTTTGTGCACTCGCATTCTGTCGGGTGCGTTGTACCTTCTGTCGTTCAGACCCGATAGGCACCTCACATGCGCCGTTGCCCGCTTCATGGTTCTGGGACTCTCGGCCTGCTCGCGCTATGCCTTGCGGCGGGGCAGGTGTGTGCCGCAGACCAAGCCGGGGTTGTCGGGCCTCGACCCGGCGCGCTGCAACTGCGCACGGGCGAATGGGTTCCGGGCGAGGGGGACAACCAGCTCGGTGTCGCGGCGTTCGAGCGGGGCAGGCCACACGTGATCTCGCTCGACGGGCCGATGACCCCGGACCGCCGCGCGCGGCTCGGTGCGATCGGCGTCAGCCTCAAGGGATACCTCCCGACGGACGCGTTCATCGTGGGACTCGAAGGCGTGGAGCCGCGGGCGCTCGCCGAACTGGGATTTGTGCGCTGGGCCGTGCGATTCCGCGACGAGTGGAAGATTGCGCCCAGTGTCGCCGAGGCGCGGGGCTGGGCATGGGCGAGTGACGAGCGACGTGCCATCGCCGCGTCCGGCCGGCAGTGCCTCCGTGTCTGGCTCTTCGGCGGCTCGGACGACGCGGCCGTTCGCGCGCTCGTGAACGCCACGCCCGGCGCCTCCATCCGCTCCGATCAGACCACGCTGGGCGCGCGAAGCCTGGGCCTGGTGGTCCCCATAGGTCTGGAGCACGACCTTGCGGCGCTCGGCGCGGTGCAGTGCGTCGAGCCCGTTCCGGAGTACGCCGATCGGAGCAACGCGACCACGCGCTGGGTTGTGCAGAGCAACGTGCAGGGCGTCACGCCGTTCTACGACCGGGGAATGACGGGTGTCGGGCAGGTTCTTGGCATCATCGACTCCGGTGTCGCGGTCAACCACTGTGCGTTTGTTGATCCCGCCAACCCGATCGGCCCCCTGCATCGCAAGATCCTCGCGTACAACGTCTCGCCCTGGTACGGGCTGCACGGCACGCACGTGGCCTGCACCGCCGCGGGCGACGACGGGACCACGGGGAACACCCGTGGCGTCGCCTACGGTGCGAAGATCGTCTACAACACCCACCCCGACGGCACCGAGCAGAGCATGTTCGAGCACTTCGAGCTGCACCACTCGCAGGGGGCGTTCATTCACACGAACAGTTGGGGCACGGACGCCTTCCGCGACTACGACGGCGGGGCGCGGGGCGTGGACGCCTTCACCCACCAGTACGAGGACGACCTCGTGCTCTTCGCCGTCACCGACCTCATGCCCCTGGTCATGAACCCGGAGAACGCGAAGAACTGCGTTGCGGTCTTCGCCACCAGCCAGCCGCCAAGCCAGGGCAACTGGTGTTTCGGCGGGTCCGCGCCCACGCTCGATGGCAGGCGCAAGCCCGAGGTCGGCGCGCCCGGGTGCTCCATCCTCTCCGCCTCCGGCAGCACGGGCTGCTCGACGTCCTCGCTGAGCGGCACCTCCATGTCGACCCCCGCGGTCGCGGGGCTCGCCACGCTGATCCGCGAGTACTACACCCGCGGGTTCTACCCCTCGGGCGTCGAAAACCCATGGGACGCGTTTGTTCCCAGCGGCTCGCTGCTGCGGGCCACGCTCGCGAGCAGCGGGGCGGACCTGACGGGTGTCGCGGGTTACCCGAGCGTGAAGGAGGGCTGGGGGCGCGTGCTGGGCGATGCCGCGGCGTTCTTCCCGGGCGACGTGTCGCGCACGCTGCTCCGCGATGTGCGCACGACCAGCGCCGGCGCACTCCAGACCGGGCAGGAATCCGTGGCCCGCGTGTGGGTCGACTCCGCGTCCGCGCCCCTGAAGGTGGCGCTCGCATGGGCCGACTTCCCCGCGGTCGTCAACGCGTCGTTCACGCCGGTCAACAACCTCGATCTGGTCGTGACCTCACCCTCGGGCGTCGAGTACCGGGGCAACGCCTTCGCGGGCGGCGTCTCGCAGCCGGGCGGCACGGCGGACGCGATCAACAACCTCGAAATCGTGCTCGTCGCGGCCCCGGAGATCGGCCTGTGGCGGGTGCGCGTCGTAGGCGCCGGAGTCAACGAGGGGCCTCAGGGTTACGCGTGGATCGCGACGGGCGGCGTCGTGGACGGCGGGTGCCTGGGCGATTACAACCGTGACGGCAACGTCGATCAGGACGACGTCGCGGCGCTGATCCAGGACGTCGCCGCCGGTGAGAGCTCGTTCCCACCCAACTCGCCGGACATCAACGAGGACGGCAACGTCGATCAGGACGATGTCTGGACTCTTATCGGCGTCGTCGCTGGCAGCGGCTGCGACTAAGGAGTGCGGACCGCCGCGCGCGTCTCGCGCCGCCGCCGACGCTCGCTTACGACCAGGTCCACGGCGCGGGCGATGGCCTCGTCGAGATCGGCGTTGACCAGGAACACGTCGTAGACGCCCGAGGCTCGGGCGGAGGCGATCTCGCTCTTGGCCGCGGCGAACCGCGCCGCGATCAGCGCCTCCGACTCCCGCTTCCTCGACTGCAGGCGGGCCAGGAGTTCGTCCTCGCTCGGCGGCAGGATGAAGATCGCGAAGGCATCGGGCAGATGCTTCTTGACCTGCACCGCGCCCTGCACGTCGATCTCCAGGATCACCAGTCGCCCGCGCTTGATCTGCTCGTGCACCCAGGCGCGGGGCGTGCCGTACTTCTTGCCGTACACCCCCGCCGACTCCAGGAACTCGCCGGAGGCCCGCAGCCTCTCGAACTCCTCGTCGGATACAAAGTGGTAGTCCACGCCCTCCACGTCCGCCTCGGTCTTGGCGCGTGTGGTGCACGACACGGAGAAGACCGACCCCGGGATCGACCGCTCCACGCCCCGCGTGATCGTCGTCTTGCCGGCGCCGCTGGGCCCGCTGATGATCAGCACGAGCCCATCGTCGGTGTCGGTCGCCAGGCGGTGGTCGTTCATGCGGCGACTGTACCCCGCAGACCGATACTACGGCATGCGGCTGCTGTTCCTTCTCCAACCCGGCAAGAACTCCCGCAGCATCTTCCAGGGGCTCATCCGCGGATTCGCCGACGCGGGGCACCACGCCATGGTGCTCGAGCTCGCCCCGTTCTGGAACGCCTACACGCGGGAGCCCGCCAGACGGGAAGCCCTCATGGGCGAGGCCACACGCGCCCTCGCGGACCTCATCCGCCGCGAGCGTGCCGAGGCCACCGTTGCGATGTGGGGCAATGGCATCTCGACGTTCGCGGGCGGCATGGCGTCCGGCCGGCCCTCCACCGTCTTCGACGTGCTGGGCGTCCCCCACCTCCTCTACTGGCTGGATGCGCCCCACTGGGCCGCGGGCGGGAGTGCCGCGTCGCTCTTTGGCCACCCCGCCATCGCGGGCCCAATGCTCCTCCACGCCGTCAACAATCAGGGGATCGCGGACGAGATGACCGGCGTGCTGGGCTTCGGGCGAACGGTCCCGATCGCGTATGGCGTTGACACGCGCGAGTTTCGTCCCGGCCCGATCCGTGCGGAGGCGGCGCCGTTTGATCTCGTCGTCTCCTGCGGCCCGGGCGATCCGCCCCCCACCGCCATCGAGCTGCGAGAGCTTGAGAATGAGGTGCCCGACATGCCCGCGATCCGTGCCGAGCGAGCGCGGCTCGCCTCGGAGTCGCTCCGGTCGCTCGCCGCGACCGACGCCGATGCGCGTGTGCTCTCGCTGCTCCTGGAGTCGCAGCTCACGAGTCCGCACACGCCGATGCTGGCACGCGCGAGGGAGATCGCCCGAGCGGAGCCCCGGGCGGCGCAGGCGATGTCGGCGCTGCTGGGCGATGCCGGGCGATGGGTCAAGACGACCGCAGCGATTCGCTCGGTCGACCAGTCCGCGCGTGCGTTCACCATCTCATGGCTTTCACGCCGATGCCGAATGGCGGTGTTCGGGGCCTTGAGCGAGGCCTGGCCGATCGTCGCCACGCGCGCGGGCGAGGTGGCGTTCGAGCAGATGACGGAGTGGTACGGCCGCGGCCTCGCGGGCCTGAACGTGATGCGCTGGCAGGACGACGTGGGCGTGAACCTCAAGCCGCTCGAGATCGGCGCGTCGGGGCGCGTGTGCCTCTGCGCGCGGCGTGCAGGGATCGAGGCACTGCTCGATCCGGCGCGGGAAGTCATCACGTTCGACACGCCGGACGGCGCGCTCCGCGAGCTGCGCGCGCTGAGGGACTCGCCGTCGCGCGCCGCAGAGCTCGGAGGTGCCGCGAGGGCGCGCATCGAGCGAGATCACACCTGGGCCGCGCGTGCGACGATCCTGGCCAGAGCGCTCGCCGACGTGCGCGCCGGACAGGCGCCCGCGCACCAGCCGGTCATGGGGTGAACGTGCCCGTCAGGCTGCGGTGTACTTGCCCCGGGCGACCTTCTTGAACAGCTTCTTGTGCTTGAGCAGGCAGGCGTTGACGATGGTTCGGAAGTTCTCCGCGCCGGTCTTGTACCCCGCCGCGACAACGGCCTTCGCGGCCTCGGTCACACCCATCGTCTTCCCGCTCAGCACCTTGTGCAGCGCCGTCGAGAGGCCGCCCTCGTTGACCTTCCGGGTGGTGGCGGCGACGGAGCGTCCGGCGCCCCGGCTCCTACGGCCCGTGCGGGTCGGAACCGAAGCCCCGCCCAGTTCCGCGATCTGCGCGTCGAGCCTTGCCGCTCTGGCGAGGAGCGCGTTGCGCTTGCGCACCAGCTTCGCGGCACCCCGCTGGCGGCGCTCCATCTCGCGGCGAAGATCAGTTATGGAAAGAGCGGAGAGGCCGATCGTCGTTCGCTTTGCCAAGCTATCGCTCCAACCCCCGTAACACGAAGTTGAGCCGCACGGACCCGTGACGGCACAACAACCATATGCCGGAGGCGGCCCGCGGCAACACGCCGGGGAGCCATTCGCGAAGGATGGCGCATGTTACGATCGCGGCTCAGTGCACCTTGACGCCGAGCCGGGTCATCAACGAGTCAAAGTGGTCCAGCCCGTAGAACTCCAGCGTGACCCGGCCCTTCTTGCCTCGGCGGTCCGTTACGATGGACACCTTTGTCCCGAGTTGTTGCCCGATCTGGCGCTGCAGGTCTCCCAGCACCGCCAGGCGGGCCTGGTCGCGGTCGCTGATGTGAGCGGCGGGCTTCGGCGCAGGATCGGCCTTGCACAGGCGTTCGAGCTCGCGGACGCTCATCTGCTGCCTGGCCGCCCGCTCGGCGAGCGTCACCCTTGCGGGCCCTCCGGGAGCACCCAGCAGGGCCTTGCCGTGGCCGGCGCTGAGTGATCCGGAAGAAATGAGCGCCGCGATCGCGGGTTCCAGCTCCGTGAGGCGGATCAGGTTCGCGACGGTGCTCCGGTCAAGCCCGAGCCGCTCCGCGAGGTGCTGGTGCGTGAGCGAGAAGCGATCTCCCAGAGCGCGCAGCGCGTGGGCGCGGTCCATCGCGTTGAGGTCTTCGCGCTGGACATTCTCGATCAGGGCATGCTCCGCCGCCTGCTCGTCGGTGAGTGTCTTGACGATCGCGGGGATGTGCGTGAGCCCGGCCTCGGTCGCGGCCCGCCACCGGCGCTCGCCCGCGACAAGTTCGTACCCCCCCACCGCTCTTCGGACGAGGATGGGCTGGAGAAGGCCGGTGCGGCGGATCGAATCCGCGAGCGCGGAGAGCGTTGCCGCGTCCCACGTCCGACGTGGCTGAAACGGAGACGGCGAAATCGACCCAATCGGAATACGAACAACGTCCGATAATGTTTCGACCCCTGGGGAATGCGTTGTGGTCGGCGACACTGCCGGTGCCGAAGGCGTGGGTGGAAGGTGAATGGAAACCTCTGCTGGACCGCTGCTTAGGAGACTGTTCAGGCCGCGGCCCAGCTTGCGGGGTCGATCTGAACTCTTGCTTGTTGCTTCCATGCCGGCGCTCCTCCGTGGTTCAACTTGGCGGACACAGTATCATGCAGCGCGCTCTTCAGGAGGAATCGACAGAATGGGAGAGGACGGAATCACAATTGAGGTGATCGCACGCGGGGTCGTAAGGGTGAAGGGCCGCGTGCTGCTTTGTCGGAACAAGAAGCACGGCTACTGCTATCTCCCGGGGGGCCACGTCGAGTTTGGTGAATCTGCGGCGGCCTCGCTTGCCAGGGAGTTTGAGGAGGAATGCGGGCTCGCGGTGAAAGTAGGGGAGTTCTGCTTCGCGCACGAGCAGGTGTTTCGGCAGCGAGGGAAGCTCAAGCATGAAGTCTCGCTGGTGTTCCACGTGGAACTCCCCGGCGAGCGGGGCGGTGATCCCCCCATGCCGGTCCCTTCGTTGGAGGATCACATTGATTTTGTCTGGCACCCCCTGTCGACGCTCGCCGAGGTGCAGGTTCTCCCGCAGCAGCACGCAGACTGGCTGATCCGCGGCGGCGGGCCCTGGATCGGGCAGGCGTAGGCGGGACGCTTGACGGAGGAAGTGTTCCACGTGGAACGCCGCGACACCGGGTAGCAAGTCCTTGCGCCGATCCGGCAGACGCAACGGCATGGCGCCTTTTCCCAGGGCTCTCGGCGCGGCGTTGTCACTGGACGTCGGGAAGGACAGTCACATCCTCGGGCCGAATCGCAAGCCCGATCTTGGCGCCGGGACGAAGCGCGTCCGAATCACCGGGGTTCAGCACCGACGCGCGGAGCGTCGGCCCCCCACTCACGCGGACGGAAAGTTGCACCGACTCGCCGAGGTACTCGGACTCGGCGATGACGGCATCGAGCGAGCCCACGGTTCCGGCGAGCACGGGCGTCACTGATTCCGGTCTGACGGCGAGGGTCACCGCGCCACTGAGTGCGGTGGGGAGGCGGAGTCGCCCTGTGCCGAGCGTGAGCGTGCCATCCGCCGCAGTGCCCGAGAGGATGTTGGTTTCCCCGAGGAACTCCGCGACGAAGCGGCTGGCAGGCCGTCGGTAGAGCTCCCGGGGTGGGCCGAGCTGCTGGACCTGACCTGCGGACATGACGGCGACCCGGTCCGCCATGCTCAGTGCCTCTTTCTGGTCGTGCGTCACGTACACCGTGGTGAGGCCCGAAGACTTGCAGATTCTTCGGATCTCCGACCGCAGCTCGTGCCGCAGCTTCGCATCGAGGTTGGAGAGCGGTTCATCCAGCAGGAGCACCGCAGGCCTGACGACGAGGGCCCGGGCGAGCGCGACCCGCTGTTGCTGCCCGCCGCTGAGCTGCGTTGGCTTGCGAGCCTCGTACCCGTCCATCCGGACTGCGGCAAGGGCTTCCTTCACCCTCGCGGCCTTCTCGATACCTGACAAACCACGAACATCTAGACCAAAGGCGACGTTCTGGGCCACGGTCATGTGGGGCCAGAGGGCGTAGCTCTGAAAGACCATGCCGGTGTTGCGCCGTTCGGGGGCGAGGTGGGTGACGTCGCGGGTGCCGGCGGCGTCGGAGAAGGAGATGGAGCCGGAAGTGGGCTCGATAAACCCTGCGATCATGCGGAGGAGGGTCGTCTTGCCGCAGCCTGAGGGGCCGAGGAGGAAGAACAACTCTCCGGGCTCAATGGTGAGCGAAACGGCGTTGACGGCGGTGCTGACGCCCTGCCCGCCGTGTGCCGGGTAGGTCTTCGTGATCTCTCGCACGGAGACGGCGGTGGGGGTGTTGTGTGTGATCTCGGGCACGGGGCCACAGGGTATCGCGCCTTGGAGAGCGGTGGGGGGGGCGAGAGAATCAGGTGGCGAGCCAGTGGCCCAAGGCGGCGCCGCCCAGGCACAGGGCGAGCGACGCCGCGACGCCCAGCATCGCGGGCAGGAGTTCGCCGCGTTGAAGCAGCAGGATGGTTTCTCCCGCGAAGGCGGAGAAGGTGGTGAATCCCCCGAGAACACCCACGATGAGGAACGACCGAAGCACGTGATCCGGCGGGGAACCCGCGAGCCTTCCCAGCGCCAGTCCGGCGAGGAAGCACCCCAGCACGTTCACGATGGCTGTCGGCCAGGGGGACTGGGCACCGACCCAGCGCACGAGGGCGAGCGAGGCAAGGAATCGGAGTACGGAGCCCAAGGCGCCGCCCAGCGCCACCAGGAGCGTGTGTGTGAGCATTGGAGAGGATATCGCCCCGGGTGCGGCACCTCAGCGGGCCGTGGCGGTGAGTGATCGCATCGCGGCCTCGAAGCGTCTGGCGAATGCCGGCCCGTCGCAGAGGGGCGAGGTGCGGACCATGCCCCGCAGCGACCCGCGGAGCATGCGGCGGCGCTCCACGTCGGAAGCGAGGGCGGACACCGCGCGGACGAAGGAGTCCTCGTCCGGCGTGACGAGATCGGCGAGGCCCGCCGCGGAAAGGAGGCTGGACCCGACACGGGCCGCGTGGACACCCCCGGCGAGGGTGACGACCGGGACTCCCATCCAGAGGGCCTCGCAGGTGGTGGTGGTGCCGTTGTAGGGGGTGGGGTCCAGCGCGATGTCGACCTCGTGGTACGCCGCGAGGTGGCCGGAGACGCCCTCGCGTGGTGGGAGGATCAGGATTCTGTGGTCTTCGATTCCGGCGGCGACGAAGCGGGCGCGGATGTCATCACGCAGCGCGGCGTCCTCGAAGTTGACGGACTTGAGCATGAGCACGCAGCCGGGGACGGCGCGGACGGCGCGCGTCCACAGGCGGATGGTGGTCGCGGAGATCTTCTGCGCGGCGTTGAAGGACGCGAGCACGAGCGGCGACCCTTCCGGGCGCGGCGCGGGCTCCGGCGCGTCGGAGGGCGGCGCGTAGCAGAGAAAGCACGGGTCCAGGCGCACCAGGCGCTCCGTTGCGAGCGTGTCGGCAGCACCGGGCGGGTCGGTGATGGAGTCCACGAGGCGGACGGCGATCGAGGAGAGGCCCGTGGTGTTCGGGTACCCGATGTAGGTGGCGCCGATCGGCGCGGGGCGCATCTGCATGACGGGCAGACAGTGGCCGTGGGTGAGGCCGGAGAGCTCGACGAGGACGTCGGTTCGGTCGTTGTAGATGGCCTGTGCGAGGTGGTTGTCGTCGAGCGTGTCCGCCGGGCGCCAGGCGTCCGCGAGAGGCTTGAGTCGGCGCGTGACGTGGTCCTCGATGCGGTTGGTGTAGTAGACGGTGAGGCGGATGGCGGCCGGGTCGTGGTGTCGGAGGAGGGGCTCGATGAAGTGCGCTACGGAGTGCTGGCGGAGGTCCGGGGAGAGGATGCCGACGCGTACGGGCTGACCCGGCCCCGGCGCCGGGTGATAGGGGACTGGCTGAGGCGGGTGGCGGCGGGCGAACCACTCGCCGACGCGCCGGTGGGCCGCGAAGACGTCCGCGGGGGCGGCGTCATCGCGGTAGTTGAGGACGAGCGCGGCACCGATGATGGCGTTGATGTCATCCGGGAACTGCGTGAGCAGCATCTCGAGCGCGTGGGAGGCGTCCGCGGGGCGGACGAGCCTGAGGTAGCAGCCTGCGGCGATGCCGGCAAGGCCGGGGTCGAGCGCGCCTTCGCGCATGCACAGTTCGAGCGCCTCATGGAAGCGGCCGCGGTCGAAGAGGAGCGAGCCGAGTGCCGCCCGCGCGGCGTGATCGTGGGGTGCGAGCGAGAGCGCCTCGCGGTACGCCGCCTCGGCCTTCGCGTGGTCTCCCGCGATGGAGTGGAGGCGGCCAAGGTCCACGCGCGGCTGGGGGTGATCCGGGAGGAGCCTCGCGGCGAGCGTGGCGTAGTGGAGGGCCTGCGCGGGCAGGTTGCACTGGGTCATGACCATCGCCGCGAGGGTGGCGACGCGCGGGTCGCGGGGGTGCGCCTGGGCGAGTCGCTGCGTCAGCACGCGTGCCTGCTCGAGCTTGTGCTCGCCGAGGAGCGTGCGGATCTGCGAGACCTTGGATTCGATCTGGCTCATGCGGGGGCTCCGATCGGCCCGGCACGGCGCACGAGCGTCAGGAGCACTTCGTCGAACCGCGAGGCGAAGGTCTTCGCGTCGCAGAGCGGGCCGGAGGTGAGCGCGGGCCGGAGGCTCATGCGGAGCGAGCCGAGGCGGGCGGAATCCGCGGCGAGCGACACGGCGAGGGCGATGTACGACTCGGGGTCCGTTGCCACCAGGTCCGCGAGGCCCGCGGCGGAGAGGATCGAGACGCCGACGCGGGAGGCGTGCACGCGCCCCGCGAGCGTCACAACCGGCACCCCCATCCACAGGGCTTCGAGCGTGGTGGTGGTGCCGTGGTACGGGAAGGGATCAAGCGCAACGTCGACGCGGGAGTAGAGCGCGAGGTGCTCCGCCTGGGAGCGCGTGGGCGGCGCGACTTCGAGAGACGCGGGGTCGCCCCCGGCCCGGGCGAAGCGGGCCCGCAGGAGGTCGCGTGCCTCCGGTTCGCTGTAGTGCACGGCCTTGAGGAGGAGCTTCGAGCCGGGAACGCGAGAGAGCAGGAGAGCCCAGACCGAGAGCACGTGGTCGTTGATCTTGGGCGCCGCGTTGAACGACCCGAAGGTGATTCCGGCGCCGCGGAGGTTCGGAGGAGGGGAGACCGGCGGGGCGTCGGCGGGGGGCTCAAAGCACAGGAAGCATGGGTGGAGGCGCACGAGCGACTCGGCGCATCGCGAGTCGGCCTCGCCGGGCGGGTCGGTGATGGCGTCGACGATGCGGAAGTCCACCTCGGCGAGTCCGGTGGTGTTGGGGTAGCCGAGGTACGTGGCCTGGGCGCGCGCCGGGCGTCTGTGCATGACGCCGAGGCTGTGCCCCGCGGTGTGGCCCGACAGGTCGATGAGCAGGTCGAGCGAGTCCTCTGAGATGGCGCGTGCGATGGCGTCGTCGGATCGGTTGCCCATGTCGCGCCAACGGGTGCAGTGGGACCGGATCGTGCCGGTGAGGCCGTCCGCGTGTCGGTTGGTGTAGTACGCGTGGAGGTCCATCGCGGCGCTGTCGCGGTGCCGGAGCCAGGGGAGCAGGAAGAACGCCACCGAGTGCGTGCGAAGGTCGGGCGAGAGGATGCCGACGCGCGGGCGGCTTGGCCCGCGGGGTGGGGGGGTGAGCCTGGGCAGCCCGGCGGAGTCCAGCAGTCGCGCGTATGCCAGGTGCGCGTCGCGCACCTCGGCGGGCGTCGCGCCGGGCGCGTAGTTGAGCGCGAGCGCGAGCTGGCTGGCGATCTCCGCGCTGCCCGGGTCCGATGCGAGCGCGGCCCGCAGGAGGGTGACGGACTCCTCGATGCGGCCGAGGTTGAGGAGGCAGGTTGCCCGGAGTGACAGCAGGGGCGGCGTGGCGGGGCCGATCGCGAGGGCGGCGTCGGTCTGTGCGAGCGCGGCGCAGAAGCGGTGTGCGTCGGCGAGAGCCTGTGCTGCCCGGAGCGGGATGGATGGGTCCGAGGGCGCGAGCGCGGCGGCGGCGCGGAGGCACTCGAGCGCTTCGTCCGTGCGGCGCTCGGCGATGAAGAGGCCCGCGAGCGTGGCGTGGGCCTCGGCGGATCCGGGCGCGAGCGAGACCAGGCGCTTCGCGTGGTAGATGGCCTGCGTGAGTTCGGCGAGGTGGTAGTGGGTGAGCGAGGCCAGGGCCGCGACCGCCGGCTCCGACGGGTGCTGCTGGGCGAGCCTCTGCACGAGCGGGCGCGCCTGGGCGTGCAGGCCCCGCTCGAGGAGCGAGTGCACCTGCGAGAGCTTGGCGGCGAGTTGCGGGGAGTGGCCGGGCATCGGTGCGTTCCCGCTCACAGGGCCGTGGCGGTCGGGCGTGCCCGCGTGCCCAGGCGTGCGCGGACGAGCGCGCGGGCCGCGGCGTCGGCGCGGGAGAAGTCGTCGAGCGAGTGCAGCGGGCCCTGCGGGACGGTGTCAAGAGCTTCCTGGACGACCTGCGTGATGCGCCCGAAGGGCATGCCGGGTACCTCAAGGAACTGCTGGACGGCCTCCTCGTTGGCGGCGTTGAGCACCGCGCCGGACGTGCCCCCGGCCCGGATGACGCGGTGCGCCAGCGAGATCGCCGGAAAGCGGTCGGTGTCGATGGCTTCGAACTGCAGACCGGAGAGCGCGGCGGGATCGAGGGGTCTGACGGGCCCCGCGGCGCGATCGGGCCAGGTGATGGCGAGCTGGATGGGGCAGCGCATGTCCGCGGGCGAGAGTTGCACCAGCGTGGAGCCGTCGGCGTACTCGACCATCGCGTGCACGAGCGATTGCGGGTGGATGACGGCGTGCAGCCGGTCCGCGTTCACGCCGAAGAGCCAGTGGGCCTCGATGAGCTCCAGCGCCTTGTTCATGAGCGAGGCGCAGTCGATGGTGACCTTGCGGCCCATGGACCAGGTGGGGTGGCGCAGGGCCATCTCGGGCGTGGCGGCGTGAATGCTGGCCTTGTCCCACGCACGGAACGGTCCTCCCGAGGCGGTGAGCGTGACGCGGCTCACCCCGGCGGGCGCGGTGAACGGGGGGGCGCTCAGGCCCCACGCCGACGCGAGGCACTGCCATACGCCCGCGTGCTCGCTGTCGATGGGCAGAAGGCGCGATCCGGAGCGGATGGCGGCGGGGATGACCAGCCCGCCCGCGGCAACCAGAGTCTCCTTGTTCGCCAGGGCGACGTCCCGGCCCAGCTCGATGGCGGCGAGGGTCGCGGGCAGCCCGGCGGCCCCGACCATGGAGGCCACCACCAGATCGCAGTCCACTCGCTGCACCAGGCGCAGGGCGGCGTCCGGGCCCGTCAGCGCGCCCGGCGGTGGGGACGAGCCCCCGGAGGCCAGCGCGATGGTGGGCACATCGAAGCGTGCCGCCTGTTCGAGGAGGAGCGGCGCGTTGGAGCCGGAAGCAAGCCCGACGACGCGAAATCTCGGAGAGGACTGGTTGAGGCGGGCGATGACGTCGAGCGTCTGGGTGCCGATCGAGCCCGTGGACCCGAGAATGATGACGCGACGCTCCGGCATGCGGGCCAAGTGTAGAGCGGGCCGGGACGGAACTTTCCGGGGGCGGGGCGGGAAGGGCGGGACCGAGGGCGAGGGGCCGCTACGATTCCGCGAGCCGGGGCGGGCGGAGCGCCCGAGGCGACCAAGTACAGGGAGATCGGCCATGGCAGTGAAGACCCGAAGCCGTCCGCGCACGAGCAGCACCTCCCGAGGCGGCGGCGCCAAGCCCGCGAAGACGGCACCCGCGCCGAAGAAGGCGGCCAACGGCGCAGCCCGCGCTCCGGCGTCCGTTCCGAAGGCTGTTCCGAAGCAGCTTCCCAGCCTGGCGCTCCGGCACATCTGGTCGGGCGAGGCGGAGATCCCCAAGACGCCGCTGGTGTGGGTGAACGGAAGGCTGGTGCCCAAGAACCAGGCGATGGTCAGCGTCTACGACCACGGGCTGCTCTATGGCGACGGCGTGTTCGAGGGCATCCGCGTGTACCGCGGGAAGATCTTCAAGTGCCAGAGCCACATGGAGCGGCTGTACCGCTGCGCCGAGAAGATCCACCTGCGCATCCCCGTCGAGCCCGAGCAGATGGTGCAGGTGCAGCGGGACTGCATCGCGGCGAACAAGCTGACCGACGGGTACATCCGTCTGGTGGTGACGCGCGGCTACGGGACGCTGGGGCTCGACCCCCGGAAGTGCCCCATCCCCGGGGTGGTGTGCATCGCGGATCAGATCAGCCTGTACAAGCCGGAGTTCTACGAGTCCGGCATGCGGGTGGTGGTCGCCAAGCGGCCCAAGACGCCCATCCCGTGCCTGGACCCGCGGATCAAGAGCCTGAACTACCTCAACAACATCCTCGCGAAGGTCGAGGCCATCGAGCACGGCTGCGATGAGGCGATCATGCTGTCCCTCGACGGCTACGTCACCGAGTGCACCGGCGACAACATCTTCGTCATCAAGAACGGGCGCATCTTTACTCCGCCCCTGGTCAGCGGCGAACGCGAGTGGGGCGGACTGCTCGAGGGCGTGACCAGGCGGTTCGTGAAGGAGGAACTGGCGCCCCTGTGCGGGCTGGCGGTGGAAGAGAAGCTGATGCGCATCGAGGAGGTGCTGGAGGCGGACGAGGTGTTCCTGACCGGCACCGCCGCGGAGATCATCGCGGTGACGCAGGTGGACGAGACCCGGATCAGCGATGGCGAAGGGCCGATCACGAACAAGCTGCGGATGAAGTTCCGCGAGATCGTTTCGGGCGACGAGATCCCGGAGAACTGACCGGAGAACTGAGTGGACACCAAGGCCGGCACGGAGGTCGGCGTGATCACGGTCGGTGTGTTCTCGCGGATCGGCGTGCCGCACGGGTTTTCGGAGCGCGCCGGGGGCGTTTCGAAGGGCGTGTTTTCTTCGCTGAACTTCGGCAACCCGATGGACCTCTCGGGCGAGGCGCGTGATCCGGTGCCACACATCGAGGAGAACTTCCGGCGGGTGCTGTCGGCGACCGGTGCGTCTGGGCGCGAGGTGGTGCAGGTGTATCAGGTGCATGGGGCCGCCTGCCGCGTGTTCAGGGCGGGGAGCCCCTCGCGTGACGACGGCCCGGAAGGCGCCCGGGACTTTCGGGCCGATGCGCTGGTGACGGACGATCCGTCGCGGATGGTTGCGGTGCGCGTGGCGGACTGTGCGCCGGTGCTGATGGCCTCGGCGGACGGGCGGGTGGTGGCGGCGGTGCACGCGGGGTGGCGGGGTGTGGTCGCGGGCGTGGTGGCATCGGCGGCGAGGGCGATGGGGGAACTGGGGGGTCCTGCGGCGCTCGCGGCGGTGGGGCCGTGCATCTCCCGCGAGGCATTCGAGGTGGGGCCGGAGGTGCTCGCGGAGTTCCGGCGCGTGTTCGGCGCCACGGCGCCGATCACCGAGCGCCGGGACGGCAAGGGCCTGGTGGACCTGCGAGAGTGCCTCCGAAGGCAGTTGGTCGAGGCGGGGGTGTCCGCGCCGGAGGTGCTGCCCGGGTGCACCGTCGGCGAGCCGGCGCGGTTCTTCTCGCATCGGCGCGAGCGGGGTGTGACGGGGCGGATGGTGGGCCTGATCGGCCCGAAAGCCTGAAGGGCTAGACCGTGCCGTACATGCGGTCGCCGGCGTCACCCAGGCCCGGGCAGATGAACCCGTGCTCGTTGAGGCGGTCGTCGATGGCGGCGGTGTAGAGGCGCAGGTCCGGGTGATCGGCGCCGAGCCTCTTGATTCCTTCCGGCGCCGCGACGAGGCAGATCATGCGGAGGTCGCGCGCGCCCGCCTCGCGGAGGATGTGCACGGCTTCGCTGGCACTGCCGCCGGTGGCGAGCATGGGGTCCACGAGAATGACAGGGCCCGCGTCGATGTCGCGCGGGAGGCGGCGGAGATAGACGGCGGGCTTCAGCGTTTTTTCATCGCGGGCGAGACCCAGGTGGCCCACCCGTGCCTCGGGCATCATCTCGAGAATGCCCTCGGCCATGCCGAGCCCGGACCGGAGCACGGGCACGACGGTCACGCTCTTGGAGAGGCGCGCCCCCGTGGTGCGTTCGACGGGCGTCTGGACCTCGACGGGCATCACGGGAAGTTCGCGTGTCACCTCGAAGACCATCAGGCCGGCGATCTGGTAGAGCAGCGCCCGGAACGGTCGGTGGCTGGTGGTCTTGTCGCGGAGGTAGGTGAGCTTGTGCTGGATGAGCGGGTGATCGAAGACGACCACGTTGGGGAAGGTCTGGTGGGGGCGTCCCATGCGGGCAGGATAGCGGGGGCGGGCCGCGGGCCTCGGTCGCGGGCTGGGCCAACAATCGCGCATGGACCAGGACAGGCTGGACGCACTGGCGCTCGAGGCGGCGTACGAGCAGGCGTTGAAATCATCCCGCGAGGGGGGCATCCCCATCGGCTCGGCGCTCATGAACCGCCGGGGCGTGATCGTGGCGCTCGGGCACAACCTCCGCGTGCAGAGCGGCGACCCAACGGCCCACGCGGAGACGGTGTGCATCCGCAACGCGGGCCGCCGTCGGGATTGGCACACGCTCACGCTCGCGAGCACGCTCTCGCCCTGCGCGATGTGCACGGGCACGACGATCCTGCATCGCATTCCGCGGGTGGTGGTGGGGGAGAACCAGACGTTTGTGGGCCGCGAGGACTGGATGAGGCAGGAAGGCGTGGCGCTGCGGCTCATGAACGACCCGCTGTGCACCGCGCTCATGCAGCGGTTCGTCGCGGCACATCCCGAGTTGTGGGACGAGGACGTGGGGGTGCCCGGAGAGGACTAGCCCGGGCGCAGGGGGCCTCCGCGCAGCGATGCGGCGATGGAGATCTCCTGGAGGCGCACGCTGGCGCGGTCGAGGGCTTCCTTGGCCTGGTGCAGATCGTCGGGCGGGACGCTCTTCCAGTCCGCGCTCGCGCGGGCGACGAGTTCGCGCAGGCGGGCCATGCAGGCGGCGAGCGTCTCGCGATCCGCGGGGGACAACTCGTGCGAGAAGCGGTCGTATCGCTCGCCGATCCATTTCAGGTCGAGGTTGCTGTTGGCGATGAGATCCACGATGCGGTGGCGGGTCATGTCCTCTCGCGCGTGGGTGACGCTCTCCCGTTCGATGCGGTCGACCTCTTCGGGCGTGAGACCGTGGTTGGGGATGACCTGCATGGAGGCGCGCCTGCCGCTGCGGCGCTCGAGCGCCGAGACGCCCAGCACGCCGTTGGCGTCGACGAGGAAGGTGAGTTCCAGTTGCGGAATGCCCGCGGGCATGGGGGGGAGCCCCCGGAGGTGGAACTCGCCGAGCTTGCGGCAGTCGGAGGCCATCTCTCTCTCGCCCTGAAAGACGGCGAGTCGGAAGGCGGTCTGATTGTCAACGCTTGTGGAGAACATTTCCGTGGCCCGGGCCGGCACGGGCGAGTTGCGCATGATGACCTTGGCAACGGCGCCACCCACGGTTTCGACTCCAAGGGAGAGCGGGATCACGTCCAGCAGCAGCGTGCCGCTGCGGTCGCCCGAGAGGACCGCCGCCTGCACCGAGGCCCCCAGCGCCACGACCTGATCCGGGTCCAGCGCGGTGTAGGGTTCGAGGTTGAAGCACTCGGCGACGCGCCGGCGCACGAGCGGGATGCGCGTGCTGCCGCCCACGAGCACCACGGCGTCGAGGGACTTTCCGCGCAGTTCCGCGGCGGCCGCGGCGAGCGCCTGGCGGCAGCGGTCGATGGTTCGATCCACGAGCGGCGCGATCAGCGACTCGAACTCCTCGCGGGCGAGCGTGCGCTCGTAGACGCCCGATGGGCCGAGGTCGATGCGCACGGGGGCGGTGTCATGTTCGGACAGCCGGACCTTGACCTGCTCGGCGAGCGTCACGAGGCCCCGGGCTGCGTCCGGTGCGGGCGGGGCGCCGGTGCGGTCCTGAATCTCCCGCCGGAAGAGATCCGCGATCAGGTGGTCGGCGTCGTCGCCGCCGAGCCGCGTGTCACCCCCGACGGCGAGCACCTGGAAGAAGAACGGATCGTCGCCCTCGGCGGGCGTGAGGCGGAGGATCGAGATGTCAAAGGTGCCGCCCCCGAGGTCGTAGACCGCGACGTGGCGCGGGGTTCGGTCGCCGGCGGAGAGGCCAAGGCCATAGGCGAGCGCCGCGGCGGTGGGCTCCGGCACGAGCCGGACGGCTTCGAGCCCGGCGAGTCGGGCGGCGGTGCGGGTCGCCTGGCGCTGCGCGTCGTCGAAGTACGCGGGGACCGTGATGACGGCCTTTCGCACCTCCGTGCCGAGGTGGCTCTCCGCGAGCTGCTTGAGGTGACGCAGGATCGAGGCGGAGACTTCTTCGGGGCTCAGGACGAGGTCCGCGTTGCCCGCGTCGCCGGGGATCCGCACGCGGCAGGTGCCCCGGGGGCCGGGTTCCACGGCGTAGGAGAGGAAGGGGAGGTCGGCGCTGACCTCTGGGAGTGAGCGGCCCATGAGGCGCTTGACCGAGAGGATCGTGTGGCGCGGGTGGGCCGGCGCGCCGCTCCGGGCGTCTGCACCCACGACGGCCGAACCCTGCGTGTATGTGACAGCACTCGGCACGAGCGGGCTGCCGGAGCGGTCGGAGATCGTGCGCGGGCCCCGCGCGTCGCAGATGGCGACGAGGCTGTTGGTCGTGCCCAGGTCGATGCCGACGATCGGTTCACGGCTCACGCTCCGGAGGGTAGCGCCGGGGCGAGGGCCAACCGGCCGGCGCTATCCTGCGGCATGGTGACCGTGTACCTCGATGGCGCGATCGTCCCGGCGGCGGACGCGCGTGTGTCCGCGTTTGACGTTGCCTTGCAGCACGGCGTAGGTCTCTTTGAGACAATGCTCGCGGTGAGGGGAGCCGGAGAGCCGGCGCGCGTGCTCCACCTGCACGAGCATCTGGCGAGGCTGCGGGGCTCCGCGGTGGGCTTGGGGCTGGCACAGACGCTGCACCTGGGCCCGCTCGGCGAGGCCGTGCAGCGGACGGTCGCGCACGCCGCGGCGCAATCCCCGGATCAGAAGCGATGGCGAGTGAGGCTCACGCTGACGGGCGGCGACCTCAACCTGCTGGCGAGGACCGGGTCCGCACACCAGCCGACCCTGCTCATCGTGGCGCAGCCCGCGACGGAGTATCCGGCGGCGATGTTCGAGCGCGGTGCGCTCGTGCTGCTCGCGGATCTGCGGGTGAGCCCCCTGGACCCCATGCAAGGGCACAAGACTCCCGCGTATTGGGGGAGGCTGCGCGAGCTTCAAGCGGCGGCGGCCAAGAAGGCCGACGAGGCGCTGGTCTTCTCCATCACAAACCACCTCTGCGGCGGGTGCGTGAGCAACGCCTTTGTCGTCAAGGATGGCGTCCTCATGACTCCGATCGCGCGGGGCGAGGAGGAAGAGGTGGCGGCGGGGGATGACGGGCCGACTGACGCGCCCGTGCTCCGCGGCCCGGCGGGAGCGGTTCTGCCCAGCCCTGTGCTGCCCGGCGTGGTGAGGCGCTGGGTCCTGGACTGGGCC
>QWIH01000044.1 GCA_021405315.1 Leptolyngbya sp. PLA1 | reverse complement strand
GCGGCCGGGGCGTCGGGGAGGTGAGGTTGTGCGGGGAGGTCGTGCATGCGCGCTCGCTACGAGTCACGGAGGAGGTCCGTGGGTGCGCGCGCAGGAGGGGCGGGGAGAGGGGCGGGCGGAGTGTGCCGTGTGGGCGAGGCAGGGCCAGCGGAACGTGCCCAGCCGCGAGGCCGAAGCGGCGCGGGGCGAGCCCGGAGAGGGCAGGAGAAAAAGAGTGAGAAAGTGGAGAGGACCGCGGATGCGCGCGCCGCGGGTGCGCGCGGGGGGGCGATCGCCGACCGAGTTCGCGACCAATCAGCATTATCGCGGGCCGGTCGGCGAGCGCGGCCGGGAACATTAGAAAGCGGGATCGGCACTCAGCGTAGAGTCGACGGCTGGCTAGTACGCACAACGCGATCGTCACCTGCGTGCTGCGGACAGAGAAACTCGACGGTGACGCCAGCCACATTCAAGGCATTGCGATGATTCCACCAATCGGAGTCCACCGCGTTGACGATCGGCGGGCTCTCTCCACTGGCCAAAGCGACGGCGACGAACTTCTGGTCGCTCTTGTCGAAGCGTTCAAGGTCAGCGAGGTCAGGAAACTCGTCGTACCGACGCCAGCCGTTGTCCGACCTCTGCGTGATCGGTACCTGACTCACCTTTCCCGGGATCGCCTGATTGTCGTGGGCCCACTTCGCGAATGCCTCGCCCGCGCCGGGCTGGCCTTTGAAGCCAAGCTTCCTGGTGTACTCGCGCAAGATCAGACCCTTGTCATCGACAAGGAGGCCACCGGACTGCTGAATCTCGCGCAGGCGCTGGACGCAAGCGTTGATACACCGTTCATCAGCCGCGGGCGTGTGGCGCGAAGCCACCATAGTCACATTTGTATCAACGACGACGCCCATTCACTCCTCCGCGATGCCCTTGCGCTTCATCACCGCGGCCTGCATCGCGGCGATGTCGCCCATCGGATCGCCGAAGAAGTCCTTGGGCCATGCGAGGAAGTTGCCGTATGTATCGAGTTGCAGTTCGGTCAGCCTTCCCGAGCCGTTCTCGATGTCGCAGAAGTAGATCGCGGCCTGCTTTCCGTCGATCTCCTGTGCCTCGGCGACGCGCCGCTGGAGTCTGCGAAGGAAATCCTCGCTGTGGCTCTCGACGATGATCTGGACTTTGCGCACCTTCATAGCATCGATAAACACGTCGGCAAGGCCGCGCTGAACGCTCGGATGCAAGTGGATCTCCGGCTGCTCGAACAGGATTGTGGAACCCTCGGGCGCGTAATAGCAGAGCACCAGCACCGGCAGCACCTGAGAAACGCCAAAGCCCACATCCGTGATAAGGACCTCCGAAGAGCCACGCGACCGCCGCACGTGAACCCGGTAGAGGTTTGTCCCCTTCTTAATCTCCTCGACGCGGAACTCGTCGATGAGGTTCAGTTCCTTGAGCCAATGCGCGACGTACTGCTCAAGAGAGTACTTCGGCTTGCCCTTGCCCCGCGAGATCTTCTCGCCCCGCTCTCGGGCTGCAAGGATTGCCGCGACGGCGTATTCGCCGCGCCGGCCCATGTCCGCCGGATCACCGCCCGCCCAGGTGTACTCTCGCTTGGGGTAGTCTCGTAGAGGCCCGAGGTAGTAAACGCCACGGAGCATCTTCTCGAACGCCAACTCCATTTCGGACAAGAAACCAGCATTCTGGTGGTAGGTGCGGACCTCGTCGGCGAAGCCGTAGAACTTGACCGGGCCGGGGATCGGCCACTTGCGGCCCTCCGCACGCTTGAACTTGAAGGTCGCGTGGTTTGTCGAGAGTTGGTAACCGTCCTTCGCGTCGCTCTTGGAAAGCCCGAATGTTGTTCCACCAAGCCCGTAAGTCATCTCGGGCACGGTCAGCTTGCCGCCGCCGTTTGCCACGACACGCGATGAAAACGAAAGCTTGTCAGACCTGCACAAGGACTTGTTCTGGGTGTCCGGGTCCTTGATGTCCAACGTCTTGGCGGTCATCCATTCCACGCCAACATTGAACGCGGGACTCTCCGAGTGCGCGTGAGCAACATCGGACACTGTCCCGAGGTTCACGGGGCTCTTGTCGTCCCCCAAGTGGAGAACCACGCTGCGGTCGGAACTGTCCGCCGTTTGCTTGAGCATGAGCAGGAACTGCAGGATGCTCGACTTGCCCGAGGAGTTGGTGCCGAACAGGGCCGTGATTGGCGCGAGCCGCATCTTGTCGATGGTTCGCCAAGCCTTGAAATTGGCCAGACTTAACGAGGTCAGCATGTGATTTGGCCTTCTGATGCCCGCGTGGCTGATCCACAGGGCTGTTCCCGAGCAGGACATCGTAGCGCCCGTTGGTCACTGTCCCCGAACCTAAGAACTCATGAAATGGAGACCGGGCACTCTTTGACCTTGTAGGGAAGCGGAAGCAGTGGAACACGCTGTGCATTTCGGCATGACCAGCAACAAAAAAACCGCCGCCCGTGGTGGGCGGCGGCGTGGGGTGCATTGAGTTTTTCGTGGGGCGTCCGCGGGTCGCCGCGGCGGGCCGGGGATCAGGCCTCGGCTTCGGCTTCTGCGGCCGGCGCGGGGGCGGGCGCGGCAGCCTCGGCGGGGGCCGGGGTTGCGGGGCGTTCGGCCCGCATCTTGGCCTCGATCTCGAGTTCCTTGCGGGCGTCGGCGGCGGTCATCTCATCCACGGAGAGGTGGTCGCAGCGGAGGATCATGGCGCGCATGACCTTCTCGGAGAGGTTGCAATCGCGCTCGATGTGGGCGATCTGCGGGCCGGGGGCCTTGAAGTAGACCAGGACGTAGTAGCCGCGCTTCTGGCCCTGGATTTCGTAGGCAAGGCGGCGTTCGTCCCACTTGCGCATGGCGATGATCTCGCCGGAGCCGCGGGAGATGATTTCCTTGATGTGCTCGATGGCGCTGTTCAGGTCGGCGGCGACGGCCTGGCTGAGCAGGAACATGGCTTCGTAGTTGTACGTGCGGACCTTGGTCATCTGTGAATCCTCGTGGGCCGGGATGGTAGGACGGCCCGGGGCCGGTGGCCAGCGGGTCAGGGAGGCGGGGGTGATTTTGGGGGTGCGGGGTCGGGGGCGTTGAGGCGGTTCATGGCGGCCGTAAGGCCTTTGGTCGCCCAGAGTTCGACGCCGGGTGCGGCCCGTTTGATGGCGGATTCGACGAGGGGGAGTTCGTCGTCGTCGAAGCGGGAGAGGACGTAGTCGGCCTGGTCGAAGTGTGCGGGCTTGCCGCCGGAGGGGAGCATGCCGACGCCGATGCGGAGGCGCGGGTAGGCGTCGGTGGCGAGTGCGCGGGTGATGTCTTCGAGGCCGTTGTGGCCCCCGGTGCCGCCGGAGGGGCGGAGTCGGAGCGAGCCGGAGGGGAGGTAGAGGTCGTCGACGATGACGAGGAGGTCGGAGGCTGGGGAGAGCTTGTAGAAGGCGAGGGCCTCGGCGACGGCTTGGCCGGAGCGGTTCATGAAGGTGAGGGGCTTGAGGAGGAGGCATCGCTGGCCGGCGAGCTCGGCGTCGATGAGCGAGGACTGGAAGCGGGACTTCGGGACGGCGCCGGGGGGCGTGAGGCGGTCGATGAGCATGAACCCGGCGTTGTGGCGGGTCTTGGCGTATTGGGGGCCGGGGTTGCCGAGGCCGACGACGAGCTTCATCGAGGGGTGAGAGTAGGAGAAGCGATGCGCGTGGAGCGCGGGGTCGAAGCCGGGTCACGGGAGCACCGTGGGCTTCCTAGAATCTTCATCGCCCGTTGGCCCCTCTCCGGAAGTTGAACCTTGCCCACAGCCGTCATCAGTGATGTCCATGCGAATGCCGCGGCCCTGAGGGCGGTGCTGGCGGATATCGATTCGCGTGGCGTGAAGCGGATCATCTGTCTCGGTGACACGGTGGGGTATGGGCCGGATCCCCTGGAGTGTGTGGACCTGGTGCGGGCACGGTGCGACTGGGCGCTGATGGGGAACCACGATTACGGGGTGCTGTACGAGCCGACGAACTTCAACCCCGGAGCGGAGTCGGCGGCGTTCTGGACACGGGCGCAGTTCGACCAGGAGCCGGACGCGGCGAAGCGGGCGGAGCGGTATGACTTTCTGAACCGGCTGCGAGTGCGGGTGGTCGAGCGGATCGGCGCGGACGGGGCCGAGCCCCTGAAGCCGGGCGTGAATGACGCGGCGATCCCGCTTCTGGCGGTGCACGGCTCACCTCGGAGGCCGATCAACGAGTACATCTTTCCGGATGACGCGGTGAACTCGCCGGACAAGATGGAGAGCATCTTCGACCGCGTGCCCCGGATCTGCACGGTGGGGCACACGCACGTGCCCGGGGTGTTCAGCGACGAGCCGGATTTTTATCCGCCGGGCGAGCTGGGCGAGGTCGGGTACAAGTTTCAGGAAGGCGAGAAGGCGGTCATCAACGTCGGGTCGGTGGGGCAGCCCCGGGACTTTGACCCCAGGGCGAGCTATGTGCTGCTGCACGCGGACCGGGTGCAGTTCGTGCGTGTGGAGTATGACGTGGCCGCGACTGCGAGCAAGATCAAGGCGATCGAGGCGCTGCCGGATTGGCTGGCGGACCGCCTGTACGAGGGCCGCTGAGCCCGGGCTGGCGTGAGGGGCACCCGTGGCGAGTGCATTCCTACGCTTGGCCCCCGGGCTCGCCGAGCCTGGGGCGTTGTCCAGGCCCTGAAGTTCCGAGCACTCCGCGCATGCCCAAACCCCCGAACACTGCCCTCCGTATCGCCGTTCCGCTGATCGTGCTCGCGCTGGGCGTGTCCCTGGTGTGGCTGTTCTTCCGGAGTTCGGCGAACAAGCCCGCCCCAGCACCAACGCAGACTACACAGACAACGCCGGAGGGAGGCGCACCGTCGGCGGTGATCCCGGCGTCTGTGCCAGCGCCAACGCCGTCGGCGGCGGGAGCGCAGCCGGCGGCGGTACCGGCCCCGACCGAGATTGCGGCGGGCCCGCTGGTGCTGGCGGACTGGGGGCCTGTGCCCCCCCCACCGACGCTCGGGTCTGAACTGCCCGGGGTGTCGAAGGTGCAGGTGAAGCTCAGCCGCGCGGGCGTGGGCGTCGGCACCTTCTGGCTGAACGAATCGTTCCTGACGATCAAGCGCGAGCAGCGCGTGGTGGTGCAGGCAGAGCACCGTCTGACGCAGGCGACGGGCGCGGACGCGGTGCTGGCGCCGATGGCGGCGCTGGCGATCGAGGTGACGCTGCCGGGGGGCACGGCCCAGACGCTGGCCCTGTTCGACGAGCGGCACTGGAAGCCGGACCCGGTGACGCCGGCGACGTTTGTGGCGGAGGTGCGGGACAGCGCCGGCAACCCGGTGCTGCGGGTGCACAGGCGGTACGAGCTGCGAGCGGACCTTGGCGGGCTGGACGTTCACCAGCGGATCGAGAACGTGAGCGGGGCGGCGGTCTCGTGCCGGTGGTTCCAGGTGGGCCCCGTGGACATGCCCGTGGACGACGCGGGGTACGGCGGGGAGAAGCGGCGTGTGCGGTTCGGGTATCTGCTGTCACCGGAGATGGACCCGACGCGCAGCGTGGTTGTCTCCGACGGGATGATCCTGCCCCGGGCGAAGGTGCTGGGGGAGCGGGGCGCGACGGGCTTTGGCGAGACGACCGCGTGGCCGACGGCGGACACGATGGGGAGCAAGTACACCCTCACGTGGGTCGGCGTGACGAACCGGTACTTCGGCGCCGCGGTGCACCCGCTGGTCGATCCGGCGGCGAAGCAGCCCGACAAGACGCTGTCGTGGGTGGACCACGTGACGCGGATCGTGCTGGACGCGGGGCCCGGGCACGAGGTGATGGCGCTGAGGCTGGACAGCAAGCCTTTCGCGCTGACGCCGGCGGGGCAGGCGGGTTCGAGCGTGGACCTCTCGGCGGGGCTGTACGCGGGGCCGCTGGACAAGGCGACGATCCGGAAGGATGCGTCGCTGGATTCGCTGGGCGTGGCGGGCCTCGTGTACTACAACTTCGGGGGGATGTGCGGGTTCTGCACGTTCGCGTGGCTGACGGGCATCCTGTACGGCATCCTGCACTTCCTGCACGACGCCGTGTTCCGGGACTGGGCGCTCGCGATCATCTTCCTGGTGGTGATCGTGCGCGGGTGCCTGCACCCGGTGACGCGGTGGTCGCAGATCAAGACGGCGCGGTTCGGGAAGCAGATGCAGGCGGTGGGCCCGAAGCAGAAGGCGCTTCAGGAGAAGTTCCGCGACGACCCCATGAAGCTGCAGCAGGAGACGCGGAAGCTGTGGGCTGAAGAGGGGATCTCTCCGGCGGGGTTCCTCGGGTGCCTGCCGATGTTCCTGCAGACCCCGGTGTGGATCGCGCTCTACGCGACGCTCTACTTCGCGTTCGAGCTTCGGCACCAGGGGGCGTTCTACGGCGTGTTCCAGTCGATCCAGGGGCAGGGATCGCCGTTCTGGTGGTTCCTGGGAGACCTGGCGGAGCCGGACCGCTTCTGGTATTTCGCCGGCTCGCCGGACAAGTACCTGTCCATCCCCGTGCTGTCGGGTCTGATGGGCAAGATCGGGAGTGTGAACGTGCTGCCCCTGATCCTGGGGGTGGTGTTCTTCATCCAGCAGAAGTACATGACTCCGACGACGCAGGCAACGACGCCGGAGCAGGAAATGCAGATGAAGATGATGAAGTGGATGACGGTGTTCATGTTCCCGCTCCTGATGTACAACGCGCCGGCGGGGCTGTCCATCTATTTCATCGCGAACTCCACGCTGGGCATCCTCGAGAGCAAGTGGATCCGGCGTCACATGGAGAAGCACGGCATGCTCGACCTGGACAAGATGCGGGCGGAGAGGCAGAAGCAGCGGAGCGCCAAGGGCGCCAAGGCTCCGTCGGGCTTCATGGCGAAGCTGACGGCGATGGCCGAGGAGGCCCAGAAGCGACAGACGGGCAAGGGCGGGCGATAGGGCTACGCTGGTGCGAGGGCCGCCATGACACCCAACTCGCTGCGGACGCTGCTGACGGACCTTGTGGACTATGCGGGGCTCTTCCCGCCCGCGTCGCTGAGCATGGCCCATGCGGCGGAGGCGTATCAGCGGGCGCTGATGAGCGGGGACGAGTGGATGCTGGGGCGGTTCATCTGCCCGGTGTCCAGACTCGGGGAGTTCGAGAAGGCGGCGGGGCTGCTCCTGCCGGGCACGCAGGCCACAAGCGGGTATCGCGAGGCGGGGCGGGGCGACGCGTGGCGGCTGTCTGTGACCCTGGACGCGCCGCTGGAGACGGCGCTCCAGACGATCGACGAGTTCAACCGGCGGCACGCGAGCGTGGACGCGGGGCTGGCGGTCGTGGACGCGGTCGAGATGAAGGTGACCACGGGCGATGAGATCGACGCGGCGCTGGACGAACTGCCCGAGGACGTGTTTCCGTTCTTCGAGATCACGGCGTCGCAGGACTGCCGCGGGCTGATCGCCGCGTTGGCGGGCGAGTCGGCGGCGGCGAAGATCCGGATGGGGGGCGTCACGCCGCAGGCCTTCCCGACGCCGTCGGAGGTCGTGGCGTTTCTCGGGGCGTGCGCGGCGGCGGACGTGCCGTTCAAGGCGACGGCGGGGCTGCATCACCCGATCCGCGGGCCCTACCGGCTGACATATGAGCCCGGGAGCGCGACGTGCCCGATGTACGGGTTTCTCAACGTGTTCCTGGCGGCGGCGCTGGTGCGGATCAAGCGCGTGGACGCCGGCGTCGCCGAGGCGCTGCTGGTGGAGGAGGACGCGGCGGAGTTCCGGTTCGCGGACGGCGTGGTGAGCTGGCGGGGCCACGGGCTGGAGACGGGCCTGCTCGCGAAGGTGCGCGAGGCGTTTGCGCTGTCGATGGGCAGTTGCTCGTTCGATGAACCGACAGCGGACCTGCGCGCGCTGGGCTGGCTGTAGCGGGCAACTCAGCCGATGCGGCCCGCGTGATCGACGGTGTGGGGGGGCACGCGCTTGTGCTTCTCGCCGAGGAGGCGGTCGATCTCCGCGAAGCTCACGGGGCGGTAGTCCCAGCAGTCCACGCCGACATCCAGGGCGAGGGCCGAGGGCATGTGCTCGTTCCGCCAGGCCTCGAGGTTGCCGTGGGAGTGGCCGTAGAGGTGGTAGACCCCGCGGTCGCTGTGGTGCCAGACCACGTGTGCGTAGTGGCTGAGGAACACGACGCGGGCGCGGCGGCCGGCGATGAGGCGGTCCTTGAGGCTGCGTTGGGCGTGGGTGCGGAATGCATCCGCCTCGACAAGGGTGCGGCGTGGGGAGATGATGAGGCGGACGGCCTCGTAGGTGGCGGTGAACAGCCCGTCGCAGAGGTGACGCGGGTCGTGGTTGCCCCAGACCAGGCGTACGTCGCGGCAACGGATGGCGTCGCGATAGGCCCGCATGGCGGCGGTCGTCGCCTTGCGCGGGCTCGCGAAGTCCCCGACGATCCAGAGGCGGTCGCCGGGGTCCACGCGCTCGTTGATGCGCGCGATCAGGCCCCGGTCCATGCGGTCGAGCGACTCGCCGGAGGGCTTCCAGGCCTTGTACACCTGCGGATCCGCGAGGGCCAGCGAGAGCGAGGCGCGATCAGAATCGGTCATGAACTCCGTGCGACGGGAGTGCTTCATGATGCTCGCGTGGCCGAGGTGAAGATCGGCGGTGAAGTAGTCCACGGGGAACCGTATTCGCGGGCCGCCGTGTACGATGGCGGCATGAGCGAGACCATCTTCTCGAAGATCATCCGGGGCGAGATTCCGTGCCACAAGGTGTACGAGGACGAGCAGGTGCTCGCGTTTCTGGACATCTTTCCGCTGAGCCGCGGGCACACGCTGGTGATCCCGAAGGAGGCGAAGGCGACGATGGCGGAGTTGTCCGACGGGGCCGCGGCGGGGCTGGGGCGTGCGCTCCCCAGGATCTGCCGCGCGGTCATGAGCGCGACGGGTGCGTCGGCGTACAACCTGCTGCAGAACAACGGGAGCGCGGCGCATCAGGCGGTGATGCACGTGCACGTGCACATCATCCCGAAGTATGAGAGCGGGGAGGGGCTCGGGCTCGTGTGGAAGCCCGGGAAGCTGGATGCCAGCGAGGGCTCGCTACTCGCGGGGAAGGTCGCCGCTGCTCTGCGGTGAGGCGAGGCCCCGCCACGCGGCCCAGCGGTCGAGGGTGGAGAGATACCAGTTCTTCAGGCGCCAGAGCGCTCCGAAGGCGTGGCGGAGATCGCCGGCCTGCTGCGCGAGGGGCGAGCGCAAGTCCAGGGGCGGGAGACGCAGCCAGAGCGTGAGAGCCCGGGGCGAGAGGTCGATGAAGAGGTCCATGGGGATGTCATCGCGGAGGCGGGCGGCAACCTGCGGGGCTGATTCGCCCAGGCCCAGGACGTCGAGCGCGGCGCGGTGCTCGCGGATGGCGTGGCGGAGCTGGATGACGGGAAGGTGCTCGACGCGGCGCAGGGGCGAGAGCGTGAAGAGCACGTCGCTGCCCGGCGTGGGAGGTCGCTTCTCGACGCGGAGGTGCGCCTTGTAGGGCTGGAGGAGCGCGTCGTAGTCCCCCCAGACGCGCTCGGCGGCGGCGCGGGCCGAGTCCGCCGCGACGCGGACCTGGTGCTCGGCGCCTTCCCGCAGACGTGCGGCGATGGAGCGGAGCTCGGCGGCGTTGTGCGGCGGCTCGTTGGGCCCGGCGTTCCCTGATTCGATGGTCGCGGCGCGCTCGCGGAGCCAGTCCGCGAGGCTCTCCGTCGTGACGCGCTGGGTAAACCTGTGGGCATTGCCGGAGTCGCGGACGAATCGCCGGGGCCCGAGGATGACGGCGAGGTAGCCGCTGGCGAGTTGCCCTTCCTTGGCGGCCTGACCGCGGGCACGGACCGCGTCGTGCTGCGCGCGGGTGAGCGGCGTGGCGATGCGCGCCGTGATGATGACCAGCAGCCTCCAGCCCGCGGTCGGGTGCTCGAACCACACATCGAGCGTGTCGGGCGCGGGGCGATCGACGCGGACGACCTGAGGTGAAGGCGTGTCCGCGAGTGAAGCCCGGAGCGGATGGGGGATCGGGAGACACTCGGAGAGCAGCCAGAGCGGGAAGGCCCCGCCCGCCGCGAGCTGGTCGCGCAGCACATCGATCACCAGTGGTTCGTCGGCGGGCTCCACTCCGGCGGTCGTCACATCTCACCTCAGTCCGTAGTCCTTGAGCTTTCTGTAGAGCGTGCGTTCACCGATACCGAGCAGCTTGGCGGCGTGCTCGCGGTTGCCGTTGGTGAGTCGCAGCGTCTCACGGATGGCCCGCTTTTCGATGTGCTCCAGGCTGGTGCCGGCGAGGCTGGCGCCGGCGTGCGGGGCGTCGTCGTCCGCCGGGCTGTCGGCGCGGACCTCATCGGGGATGTGGCGGAGTTCGATGACCGGGGCCTCGCCGGGCGGGCGGCCCTCGCCGAGGCACTGGACGACGGTGTTCTGCACGACGTTGAAGAGCTGGCGGATGTTGCCGGGCCAGTGGTAGGCGGTGAGTCGCATCATGGCGCCGTCGCTGACGGAAGGGACGACCGCCTGGGCGGGGCTGGTCGCCAGCTGGTTCGCGAAGCGGTCCACGGCGAGGGCGACCAGCGGGGGAATGTCCTCCCGGCGCTCGCGGAGCGCGGGGACGTGCACGTGCGTGCCGTTGATGCGGAAGAAGAGGTCATCGCGGAAGGTGCCCTGCTGGACGAGGTGGCGCAGGTCGCGGTTGGTGGCGGAGACGAAGCGGACGTCGACGCGGCGGGGCTCGTTGGAACCGAGTCGCACGACCTCGCCGTTCTCAAGCACCCGCAGGAGTTTGGCCTGCATGGGCATCGGCATGTCGCCGATCTCGTCGAGGAACACGGTGCCGGCGTCCGCGTACTCGAAGACGCCGGGGCGGTCCTTGTCGGCGCCTGTGAAGGCGCCGCGGACGTGGCCGAAGAGGGCGTCCTCGAGGAGGCTGTCGCTCTGGCCGGCGCAGTTGAAGGGGGCGTAGCGGCCCGAGGCGCGGCGGCTGTTTCGGTGAACGGCGGCGGCGAGCAGCTCCTTGCCGGTGCCGCTCTCCCCCGTGATGAGCACGGGGATGTTCGACGGCGCGACGGTGCGGATGGTGCGGAGCACGCGGCGCATGGGCTCGGAGGTGGCAACGATGCCGGCGAAGCCGGCGTTCTCGACTTCCTCGGTGAGCCGGCTGTTCTGGTGGCGGAGGAGCACCGTCTCCGCGGCGCGGTTGACGAGATTGCGAAAGACCTCGAGATCGAGCGGCTTCTGGATGAAGTCGTACGCACCCTGCTTGAAGGCGGCGCGGGCGGTGGGCACATCGCCGTGGGCGGTGACGAGGATGGTCTCCGCCGCGGGCTGAAGGGTGCGTGCGGCGCGCAGGACGTGAAGGCCCGCGTCTCCGCCGTCGGCGGCGATGGCGCCCCCGCCCGGCATGACGGCGCCGGCGGAGGCGGGCATCCGGAGGTCGGTGACGATGACGTCGAAGGAGCCGCCCCTGAGCTCTTCCGCCGCCTCCTGAGCGGAGGTGACAACCGTGCAGACGTGCCCGGGCTTGCGGAGCGACTCCGCCATGACATCGGCGTGGTCCGGCTCGTCTTCCACGATGAGCACCTGAGCACGGGCCTGATCTCGCGTCACGTTCGACATGCCGGATTGTAGAGGAACTCAGGGGGCGGAGGTCCGGGGACGCCGGGCAAAGCCGAGAGCGAGGAGGAGGACGGAGGCGAGCCAGACGCCGAGCACGTCCGCGGCGAGGTCGTCCCACCCGAAGGTGCGTTGGAGGGCGGGGATCGCCTGGAGGCCCTCGTCAAGGCCGGCGTAGAGGGTTGCAAGGGCGGCGCTGAGAAGGATGTTCCGCGGGGCGAGTGGGCGGCCCAAGAAGCCGCAGGCGGTGAGGAGGGTGGTCCACAGGCCGAAGGCACCGAGGTGGACCCAGAGATCGGTGCGCTGCACGGGCCCTTCGACCTTGAGTGCGGGCCAGTGGGTGGCGATGAAGAGCGCCATGGCGAAGAGCGAGAAGGCGGCCCGAGCGGCCCTGGTCACATGGTGGCCCTCGCCTGGACGGCCGCGCCGGGCACGACGACGACCGGAGGGGGCGTCTCGGCGCGGCGCTGGAGCAGAGCGTCCCACTCCTTGATCAGGACCTCGGCGAGGGCACCGTAGTCGGCGGCGCCGGGGGCGTCGGGTGCGTAGTCGAAGATCGTCTTGCCGAAGCTGGGGCACTCGGCGAGCTTGATATTTCGGCGGATGGCCGGGCGGAGGACCCGGGCGAAGCGCCACGGGCTTTCCTGGGCGCGGCCGGCCTCGAAGAAGGCTTCGAGGTCCCCCACCACTTCGCGCGTGTGCGTGCTGGAGGGGTCGTGCATGCAGAGCACGATGCCGGTGACGCGGAGGCGCGGGTTCACGCCCTTGCTGATGAGGCGCACGGTCTCGAGGAGCTTCCCGACGCCCTGGAGCGCGAGGAAGTGGGCCTGCATGGGGATGACGACCTCGCGGGCGGCGGTGAGGGCGTTGACGGTCAGCAGCCCCAGCGAGGGCGGGCAGTCGAGCAGCACGAACTCGTAGGTGTCGCCGAGGGAGGCCAGGGCACGCTCGAGCCTCCGCTGGCGGTCGGGCGCGTCGGCGAGCTCGGTCTCCGCGGCGGCGAGGTCGGTCTGCGCGGGCAGCACATGGAGCATGTCCGAAACGGGGCGGATGGCGGCCCGCACATCGGCGCCGGGGTCGATCAGCACGTCATAGACAGAGGAGGAGAGTGTGTCGGCGTCGACCCCGAGGTGGAGGGAGGCGTGGGCCTGAGGGTCGAGGTCGACGACGAGAGTCTTGCGTCCGGCACGGGCGATGGCGGCGGCGAGGTTGACGGTCGTGGTGGTCTTACCGACGCCGCCCTTCTGGTTCATGAGGGCGATCAACCGCACCGGCTTGGTCGAATCCTCGGGCATGGGCGACTATAGGGGCAGGGGCACGGCGCTCGACCCGGGGGTCGGGTCCCGGCGAGGCTCAGGCCTTGGAAGCGGCGCCGCCCGCGGACTCCGGGGGCGCGGGGGCCTGGGGCTCGGCGGGGTGGGCGGCGGCGAGGCCGGCGGCGACCTTGGCCTCGCGCGCGGCCATCTGGGCCTCGTGGGCGCGGCGGCGCGAGAGCTTGATGGCGGTGACCCCGATGTACGCCGCGATGAGGAGGGCGAGGAAGTAGATCCCCCGCGCACGGATGAGCGTGATGCTCGCGCCGAGAACGGCGAACGTGGCGGCGATGCCGTACAGCGCCAGCACAGCGCCCTTCACGCCCAGGGAGCGTTTGAGCATGTGGTGCAGGTGCTGGTCGTCGGCGGCGGAGATGGGCTTGCCCTCGAGCTTGCGGCGGACGATGGCCAGGGTGGTGTCGATGATGGGCAGGGCGTAGATGATGAGGCCCGCGGCGACGAGGTGGGTTTTTCCGGTATCGCCCAGCATCATGATGATGACGCAGGTCATGAAGCCGAGCAGGAGAGAGCCCGCGTCGCCCAGGAAGATGGTCGCCGGGTTGAAGTTGTGCGGGAGGAAGCCGAGGCAGGCGCCCAGCACGGCCAGGCAGAGGATGATTCGCTGGGCGTCGCGGGGGCCGTCGTCGGCGACGGCAAGTCCGAGGGCGACCACGAGCAGGCCGACGGAGGAGATGGCGGTGGTGCCGCTGAGAAGTCCGTCGAGCCCGTCGATGAGGTTCGAGGCGTTGCAGAGGCCGAGCACGCCGATGGCGATGACGCCGGTGCCGACCCAGTAGATGACGTCGATGCCGATGGAGGAGGTGGCGCCGACCTCGAACGGGAGCGGGATGTTGATGAGGACGGTCTCGAAGCCGTTGACGAGCGTGGTCGCGACGCCGAGGGCCTTGAACGTGGGGACCAGAACCCCGGCGGCGAGCTTGACGCCGACGTCGCTGACCGCGAGCGCGGCGGCGGCGAAGAGCTGCCCGCCGATCTTCACGCGTGGGCTGATGCCCGTGACATCGTCGATGACGCCCACGAGCATGATGACGGTCATTCCGAGCACGACGGAGATGGGCACGGGCAGGAGGCTGCCGTCCTCGTACTGCGCGAGGTGCTTGGAGGGGTGGTATTCGATGAGATCGGTGAACTTGATGGAGAGGTAGCTGTAGAAGACTCCGGCAAGCAGGCCGAGGTAGACCGCGACGCCCCCGAGGTATGCGACGGGCTGGCGGTGGACCTTTCGTTCGTTGGGGCGGTCGATGACCCCGTTTGCGATGGCGAGGCGCCTCATGATGGGAGTGGCGAGGCAGGCCACGCAGAAGGAGACAACAAGGACGCCGATGTAGCCCTCGAAGACGCCAAGGCGCGAGAGCATGGAGGGCTCCGTCGCCGTCACGGGCGGGGGGCTGACGACGGGGGGAATCTGCCAGGCCCAGGTCAAGGGCGGCTCCTGTCCGCTCCCTCGCGGAGGGATGCGGCGACATCGCGGATGGTCTGTTCGAGCGGGACACGGGCGTGAAAGCCGATCGCCTCCCGCACACGAGTGAGGTCGGGACGCCGCACGAGCAGATCCTCGAACCCCTGAGCATATGCGGCGGCGTATGGGACGAAGGCAAGACGGGACGAAGACTGGGTGACCCGCACGACAAGGTCGGCGAGTTCTCGGATGGTGATGGAGCGGTCGGAGCCGAGGTTGAGCACTCGGCCGGCGCACGAGGGCGAGGCGATGAGTGCGGGGAGCGCTCCCGCGACATCACGGACGTCGCAGAAGCAGCGGGACTGGGACCCGTCCCCGTGGACCTGGAGATCGTTGCCTCGGAGGGCGGCCCCGACGAAGCGTGGGAGCACCATGCCGTACTCGCCGACCTGGCGCGGCCCGACCGTGTTGAAGAAGCGGACGGCCACGACGGGCAGGGCGTGCGTGCGGTGGTAGGCGAGGGCGAGGTACTCGTCGATGGCCTTGGTCTGGGCGTACGACCAGCGGCTGACGGTGGTCGGGCCGTACTGCACGTCGTCGTCCTCGCGGAAGGGGACCCTGGCCGACTTGCCGTAGACCTCCGAGCTGGACGCGATGAGCGTTCGGGCGGGGCGGCCATCCGGCCCTGCACGGACGGCGAAGCGGAGGAGGGCGGCGGTCTGCCCGATGTTGGTCTCGATGGACCCGATGGGGTCGTCGATGACGAGCTTCACTCCCACAGCGGCGGCGAGGTGGTAGACCTCGTGGAACGTCTCTCCCGGGCCGAAGGCGGCGAGGGCCTGATCGAGATCGGCCTCGATGAAGCGGAGGCTCGGGTGCGCGTCGGGGAGGTTGGCGCGTCGCCCGGTGGAGAGGTTATCGACGACGGTGACGAAGTCCCCGCGTGCGAGGAGGAGGTCGGCGAGGTGGGAGCCGATGAACCCCGCGCCGCCGCTGATCAGCACGCGCGAGGGCCCGCGGCTGTGCGTGCGGTCTGGGGATGCACCGTGCGGATGAGACAACTGGGGGCTCGGTCGCGGTGCGGGGGGTTTCGGGCTAGTCGTTGTGGTACTCGTGGGCGGTCTGGATGTTGCGCTTCATGTAGCCACCGCTGGCGGACTGTACCCCGTTGACAACGATGCCGAGAAGGTCGCTGTGGGTATCGGCGAGTTCGTTGCGGATGCGGGCGACCATGCCACGCTTGTCGGCCATGGCGCGGACGACAAGGAGGCTGGCGTCCACGCGGTGGGCGAGGGCCATGGCATCGCCCGCGACGACGGCGGGGGCGACATCGATGATGATGAGGTCGTACATGGCGCGGCACTGCGCCAGGAGCGCCCCGACCCCTTCGCCCGCGAGACGCTCGAACACGCGGTGTTCCTTGGAGCCGGCGGTGAGCACGTCGAGGTTGGGCGAGGAGCTGGCCTGGACCGCCTTGGAGAGCTCGGCCTGGCCGGCGAGCACATCGGCGAGGCCGGGGGTCTCGCCGAGCCCGAAGACGCGGTGGATCGAGGGGCGCCTGAAGTTGGCGTCGACGAGGAGGACCTTCTTGTCGGCGGCGGCGAAGGCGAGGCCGAGGTTGGTGGCGACGGTGGTGGCACCGGCTGTGGGCATGCCGGACATGACCAGGAGCGTGCGGTGGTCGCCGGGCTGCATGCGCTTGGACACGACGCCGCGGATCTGGCGGAAGCTCTCCGCGACGACGCCCCGGGGCCTGTCACGGAAGGCGGTCTCGACGGCGCCCTGACCGGCGGGGTCTTCGGCGGCATCGGGGACCCAGCCGGCGAGGCGGGCGCGTGGGATGATGGTGACGTCCGAGGGGCCCTTGACGCGCTGGTCGATGAGTTCACGGATGAAGATGACGCCGGCGGTGAGCATGAGCATGAGGGCGGTGCCGCCCGGGACCATCATCTTGAGCTGTGGGAAGCTGAGCTGGTTGGGGATTCGCTCCGGCTGGAGGAGCTCGACGCGGGTGATGCCGGCGAGCTGCGAGTTGGCGAGCAGCCGCTGGAGGTCGGCGTTGAGCTCCGACCTGGCGCGGATGACACCCTGCAGCTTGTTCTCCATGTCGTTGAGCTGCGACTGCGCCCTGGAGAGGTCGACGAGGGCCAGGTTGGCATCGCGGTTCTGCTGGTCGAGGGTGGCTTCCTGGGCCTTGAGGGCGTCGATGGACTTCCGGGCCATGTCGAGCTGCGAGCCGAAGCGCTTCTTGAGCTCCTCGTCCCGCTTGGCGTTGAGGTTCTGCTCGACAGCGCGGATGTTGGCCTCGAGGGAGGCGTACTGCCTGTGCTCCTTGCTCGTGCCGGCCTGGATGAGGGCCTGGAGCGAGTTCTGGAGGTTCTGGAGGTCGCGGCGGACATCGAGGATGACGGGGAGGGACTCCACCTCCTCGCGGAGGTCGTCGGTGTAGGCGACGCCGCCGGGGTTCTGGAGCTCGGCCTCCATCTGGCGGAGCATGGTCTCGCGTGCGCGGAGGTTCTGCCGGACTTCGACGAGCCTCCCGAAGGTTTCCGCGGCCTCGTTGCGCTTGGACTCGATGCGGTTGTCGATGGAGTCCAGGCCTCGGGTCTGGATCAGGTTTTCCTTCTGTGCGCCGAGAGTGGAAGCCTCTCGGTCGAGGTCGGCGAGACGGGCACGGATGGCGGAGGTCGAGCCTTCCATGAAGATGCGGGAGGCCTCGTTGACCTGGGCCATGTACTTCTGGCGGACGGCGCCGACCACGGCGGTGGCGTCGACCTTGTCCTTCCACTTCATCGAGAGCTCGATGAGGTTGGTGCCGCCGATCATGCGCGCGCTGACGTCATCGCGAAGGTCGCGGACGGCGCGCGTGGGGTCGATGACGCCGTCCTTGGCGTAGGTCGCAAACCAGAGCGGTGCGGCGTTCTGGATGGCCGGGTCCTCGGCGACCTTTCGGAGGATGTCCTCGGAGGTCATGATCCGGACCTGCGTGAGCATGAAGCGGTTCATCTCTTCGGCGCTGACGGGGTGGGAGTTGGGTCGCGTGGGGTCATCGCTGGGCTGGCTGCACTGGAACAGCGCGGAGGACGACCAGACGGGCGCGACCCGCTTCAGCACGAAGTGGAGGCCCGCGCCGGTGGCGGCACCGATGACCGCGGCAACGCCGAGCACCCAGGCGTACTTGATGAGCAGCTTGACGGGGTCGATCGTGGAGGCGGCCGCCGGGGCGCTTGACGCGGCGCCCGGCATGGGCCTGACTGGCTGGCCGGATTGGCCGGCAGGGATTGAAGTGATCGTGCTCATGGCTGCCTTCTGTGCTTCCCGCGGGCTGACCCGCACTGCGATACCCGTCACGTGCCTGCGGCCCACAGTCCGTGGGCCGCCCCTGGGGCCGGGATGCCTTCCGGTACATTCGGTCCGATACCCGGGGCGCCTTTCGCCCGTTCGGCAGGGACCCTGCGGCTACTGACCGACCATACCCCTAATCCGCTCGAACTCCGCCTTGGCAGCGGGGTCGATCGCCGCGGCCGGCTGGCTGACGATGCTCTCGGCCATACGCACGTAGTCACGTGCCCGGTTCGTGAGCCGCTGACGTTCTTCGGGCGTGGGGGCCTGCTGGGCGAGCGTCATGAGCGCTTCGGCAAGGTGCGAGAGCATGTGCACCCCCGTGCGGGCCGAGCGAATCCGGTTCTTGTCGATGGTCTCGGTGTAGATGTCGACGGCCTCGGAGACCTTTCCGGCCTTGAAGAGGGAGTAGGCCAGAGTGTCCGCGATGTCGGCGTTCTCGGGGTCGGCTTGGCGGGCCTTTTCGGCGAAGGGGATGGCGTCGGCGGGGCGGTTGAGGTCCACGGCGGTGACGTAGGCGACGTTGTTGTTGAGCTCGGGGTCGTTGGGGAAGGCGGCGAGGCCGTCGCGCCAAGCCTTTTCGGCGAGGTCAAACTTGGACTTCTCGTAGTGCTTGGCGCCCATCAGGCGATAGGAGAGGAGCCTGACGATGTCGGGCCTTGCGCCCTGCGCGAGCCGGACGAGTTCCTTGATGCCCTCGTCGAAGGTCTCGGGGCTTTGCACGAGGAGGGCGGCGCGGAAGTGGCCCAGCCAGTCCGCGGCACCGGCGACGGCACCCTGGTTGATGGCGGCCTGCAGGAACGCGATGTGCTGCGCCGAGTCGGGCTGGATGCGCTGCATGTCCTGGTGCCAGAGGACCATGAGCGATTCCTTGCTCGGGTCGAGGAGGCGGACCGCATCGAGCACGGCCTTGTTGGCGTCGACCTTGCGGTTCTGGGCGGCGCGGATTCGGGCCATGGCCATGAGGAAGCCGGGGTTCTTGGAGACGCGGTCGTTGCCGATGGTGGTGATGACCTCTTCGGCGCGGACGATGTTCGGCGACCTCGGGTCGAGGAGGGCGTCAAGCGTGCGCTGGACCACGCCGTCGTTGGGGTCCAGGGCCATGGCCTGCATGAAGAAGTCCTGGGCGATGGTGACGCGGCCTCCACCGAGGAAGAGGTTGCCCATCTGCACGAAGATGATGGGGTCGCGGGGCCGGGCCTTGATGACCTCCGCGACAGCGGACTGGGCTTCCTGGTCGCGGCCGAGCCGGACGAGGTCGGAGACGAGTCCGACGAGCAGGTCGTTGTCGAAGGGGTTGAGCGCGAGGGCTCGCTTGAGGTCCTCGAGGGCACGGTCGGTCTCCGCGGGCTTGCCGTCGCGGTCGCGAACCTTGGCGTAGGCGGCCGCTCGGAGGCGGTAGGTCTGCCACATGTTGGGCGCCAGGAGGGAGGCCTGGGTGAAGTCGGCGATGGCATCGCGGAGGGTTTCGTCCTTGAGGACGAGGAACTGTCCTCGGCGGATGAAGACGGTGGGCTCCTTGGGGAACTTGGCGACGGCGTCGTCGAGGGCACGGCGCTGGCCGGCGGAGTCGCCGAGCCCGCCCCTGATGCTGGCGTTGAGGAGCAGGCTGATGTGGTCGGGCTGGGGGACCTTCAGCAGGGGTGCGAGTTCGGTCTCGGCCTCCTGGAACTTGCCGAGGCTGATGAGCGACTCGACGAGCCGCTTGCGGAACTGGCTGTCGGGGGTGTCGCCACCTGCCTCGAGGATGCGACGGAGGGCATCGATCGCGCGGGCGGGGACGCCGGAGAAGATGAAGAGGTCTGTGATGGCCTTGTCGGCCTCGAGGGCCTTGGGGTCCTGGTAGGCGCGGGCGGCGTCGAGCCGCTGCGAGGCGCCCTCGAGATCATTGCGGGAGAAGAGGAACCGGGCGCTGGCGATCTGGGTGTCGAGCTTTTCCTTGTTCTGCGTCTGCTTGTCGCGGAAGGCGTCGTAGGCCGCCGCCGCCTCTGCCCGCTTGTTGGAGGCCCAGAGCAGAGCGGCCTGAAGGCCGACGGAGTCCAGGTCCTCGCCGAGGGCTCGGACGCGGGCGACCATCTGCTCGGCCTTGGCGGTGTCGTTGAGCCGGAGGTAGATCTCACCGAGGGCGAGGAGGTTGTCTCGATCATTCTCGCGGACGGTGGCGATGCGTTCGCGCCGGACGCGGGCGACGTTGGCGTCGCCGACCTGCTGTTCGAGCCTGAGCCAGATGTCCTCGAACTCGCGGTCGCCCTGGCCGCCGGCGAGGCCGGAGCGTGCAACGGCGAGCGCCTCGGAGGCGCGATCGATCTCGACGAGGCCCTTCATGAGGTCCTTGAGACCGTCCGGGTCGTTGGGACGGCGGGCGAGGGCGACGCGGTAGTTCGCGACGGCGTCTTCCTTCCGGCCGTCGGCCAGGAGGAACCGGCCCAGAAGACGGAAGGCCTCGGGCTGGGCACCGCCGGTGTTCACGACTTCCTGCATGAGCTCGGCGGCCTCGCGGAAGCGGGCCTGAGCCGCGAGGAGGCGGGCGCGGAAGGTGCGCCCCTGGTACTTGTCGGCGTTGAGACGCGCGGCCTCGTCGGCGAGCTTGTTGGCGCCGTCGATGTCCTTCTTCTGCAGAGCCTCGATGAAGGAGACCTCGAGCACCTGCACGTTGTCCTTGCCGAGCGCCTGGAGGTCGGCGAGCGCGCGCTCGACGTCGGCGTCCTTCTTGTAGTCGCGCGCGACCTGATAGCGCTGGAGGGCCTTCTCGAGGTCGGGCTGATCGCTGAGCTCGATGAGTTTCAGGCGCATCGTGTACTCGTCCCGCTCCGCGAGGGCGATGGCGAGGTTCTTGAGCGACTTGTTGTCCGGGTGCTTCGCCGCGGCGTCCCTGAGAACGTTGCCCGCCTTCTCGGTCTCGCCCAGGCGGCGGTAGACCATCGCGAGCGCCTGCGCGATGCGGGGGTCCCAGTTGTGGGCCGCGAGGCCTGTCTCGAGGAGGGCGGCGATCTGCCGGTCCGCGGTGGTGTCCACGGCGCCCTTGCGGCTGATGCCCTCGGCCTCCAGCAGCAGGCGGACCACGGGGTCCTTCACGTCGCCGGCCTTGGTGGGGTCCGCGGCGGCCCCGACCTGGCTGAGGCGCTCCTTCAGCTCCGCACGATCCGGGTAGACGCGTGCGAGGCCCTCGTAGATCTCCTTGGCCTTGTCGTACTCACGAAGGGAGACGTGCAGCTCCGCGAGCGCGACCGTCGCGTTGTAGTTCTGGGGCTGCATCTGGAGCGCGTAGGCGAGACGATCCCTCGCGGCACCGGGCTGCTGGCGTCGAACGGCGACCTGCGCCCAGAGCAGCATGGAGTCAACATCCAGACCCTGCTGGACCTTCATGAGGTTGTCGAAGGCGCGGTCGGTCTTCTCCATGTCGCCCTCGACGAAGGCGAGCCACGCCTCGGCGAGGCGCATGCGGTTGGAGTCGGCGGCTTCGGTCGCGCCGAATGCGGCGACGTACGACTTGGCGGTTGCGACCTTTGCCTCCAGCGTCTCGGGCGTGGCCTTCACGGCATCCCGGAGGGCCCACATGGCCTGGAAGAACCGGGCCTGCGATTTCTGCTGGAACAGCTTCGCCCCCTCCAGACCGACGCCCTTGGGCGGGAGGTCGAGGATCGCCTTGAGCTGCGCGGCGGCGTCGGCGAAGCTGTCCTGCTGGCTCAGCAGGTCGGCGCGGAGTGCGATGAGATCGGCGCTGGTGGGGTTGGCCTCCAGCAGCCGGCGGATCAGCTCCTGGCAGCGTGCGGGGGAGGTCTGGGGCTCCAGCGTGGCCTCGAGCTGACGCAGACCGGAGATCAGGTCCACATCAACATTGGACGGGTCCATGGCGGCGACGCCGGCCCAGGCGGCCTCGTAGGGCACCTTGAACTGCTCGGCGAAACGGCGACCGGCTTCGGCGGGGTCCAGGGGAGCCTTGCCGGCGTCGGTGAGGGCCTTGCTCTCGGTCTGGAAGTCACGGACGGCCTTCCCGAGCCCGCGGCGGATGTACGCGAGCTGAACTTCGGTGTTGTTCGGATTCGCCGCGAGGAACTTGGTGAAGACCTCCGCGGCGGCCTTTTCGAGGTCCGCGGCGGCCTGGAGATCGCCCTGCTGGGCCGCTCGGGCGGCCATGCCCTGGAGGAGGCCTTCGAGGCCCACGGCGGAGGCGCCGTCGGCGGGGTCGGCGCGGAGGGCTGCCTCGAAGTCGTCCTTGCAGTCGGTCCAGGCGGAGGGACGGGCGTCCGGAGTTTCGGCGAGCAGGCGGAGGCGGGCCAGCCCGCGGAAGCGCCGGAGCTTTTCCCACTCCCCGGCCGGCTTGCCCGCGTGCATGGCGATGAACGCGTCGCACTCGGTGACCATGAACTCGCACGCCTGGCGGTTGAATGCGCCCGCGATGAGGGTCTTCCGCCGGCTCTCCAGGTAGTCACGCTGGGCGGCGATGTTGTCGCGCTGCACGACGCCGAGCTGGCGGCACGCGCCGAACCAGCGCCGCAGCTTGTCGTCGAACGCGACCTGCGTCTGGGGGACGATGTGCTCCAGCGACTCCTTCCACAGCTTCACGTACTCGGGATTGGCCTTCTCCTTGGAGACGGCCTTGGAGGCGTGCATCTCCGCGGTCGTCCAGTCGCCCGCGGCGCCCGCGGCCTTGGCGGCCCGGGCGTGGTCGTCGGCGCTCTTCACCAGCATCGCGTACGCGGAATATCCGACGCCGGCCCCCAGCAGGACCAGCACCGTGCCCAGCACCGCGACGAACTTGACGTTGACCTTGGAAGCCATGAGAGTCTCCGAAGCCGCGTCGGGCGTTGCGCCCGGCGGGGGTAGTGGACGGGATGAATCAGGGAGCGGGCGGGGTGGAGGCCCGCCTCGGGTTGTCTGGGGGGTACGCGCCCGTGTCGACGTCGACCCAGTCGGGTGCGCACTCCATGATGTCGCCCAGGAGTTCGCCGATGAGGCTTGATGCCTCGCGGGCGAGGTGCTCGCCGTCGGTGATCCCGGCGACGCTGGTGACCTGGACCTTCATGTAGTAGGCGTAGTGAGCGTTGAGGTCGAAGGCGAGCAGGCGGACGTCTTCTGCGCGGCAGACGGTCCCGCCGTTGGCGATGAAGAAGTACCCCGCGTAGATCTCGCCGGACTTGTCGAGGAACTTCATGGTGCGCAGTCGCACGTTCTCGGGCTCTCGTGGGAGGCGCGCGTATCGGCCTTCGCTGGTGCGGATGCGGAAGACCTTGCCCTTGAGGTCCGGGGGCACATCGTCATCGGGCTGCCACGCGAAGCCCTGGTGGAGGTCGAGGGGGAGGTTTCCGATGACCTCTCCGAGCATCATCCCGCCGCCGACAAAGCACCGGTCGGGAACATGGGGCACGGTGTCGATCATGCCGGTGTAGTACGCGGCGTGGAACTGGATGAGGATGGGGGCGGCATCGGCCTGGCCGGGCTTGCCGGGTGCTTTGCGCTGATAGACGCGTGAGATGTAGTTGGACGTGCCGAGCACGTCCTCGACGTCTTTCTCTTCGCGGCGGTCTACGGCGCCGGCGGGACGGACCCAGGAGGCGGTCTCGACGGGGAGGCCCGAGAGGAGCCGGCCGCTGGCGGGGTAGATCTTCTCCTTTCGGAGTTGGATCTTGAAGACCTTCTGCACGGTGGAGAGGCCCGCGGCGGACCCGCCGAGAACCAGGAGGGTGGTGAGGAGCGCGAGCCAGCGGCCGTTCATCATGACGCGGCCCCCGGGTGCGCTCCGTCCTCTCGGAGCACCTTGTTGAGGACCCAGACCACTCCCATGAAGAGGAAGAGGGAGGGGATGAGGAGGATGGTCCCGATCATCATGTGGGCGTCGCCGGTGGCGAGCGTCGGGTCATACAGCGTGACAAGGCCGAGGATGGCGACCCTGAAGACATTCATGAGCACCGCGACCGGGACCGCGAGCATGAGGAGGGCGATGCGCTGCCACCAGTGGCGGCAACTGAAGAGGCCGACGGTGGCGGCGAGCGCGAGGAAGGCGATGACCATGCGCATGCCGGAGCAGGCCTCGGCGACGTTGAGGGGGTGAACCTTGCCCTTGTGGATGACCTCGAGGGTGTTGCCGCTCACCTCGACAAGGAACCAGTCGCCGGGCATGCCGACGAGCTTCAGCACGTACCAGGCGCCCTTCGAGGCAAGGAGCTGGAGGGGGAAGGTGGCCTTCTCCATGACCTGCTGGGAGACCATGACGGCGAAGACGAGCATGGCGATGGGGATGAAGAGGATGCGGAACATGGCGGGGCCCGTGAGAAGCAGCGCCGCCCCCGCGAGGGTCAGGATCATCGAGTAGCCCTGGAGCATGTGGTTGGGCACGCCCACGATGAAGAAGAAGTAGCAGACCACCCCGAGCACCATCGGGAGCAGGCCGGGCCAGAAGGTCGACACCGGGGTCGCGAGGACTTCGATGCGGCGCTGCCAGATGAGATAGGCCCCCAGCGCGGGCATGAGGAACGAGTGCCCCCAGTCCTGCTTCATTCCCCAGCTATGGAGCGATTGAGCGCGGATCCAGTCCTGGAAGAGCCAGCAGAAGGCGGCGAGGACGAGCCCGATGCGCACCCAGGCATCCCAGGGGAGCCCGAGCGCACCGACGGCCGGGGTGTCGATGGATCGGGAGGGGTTTTCGGAACTCACACTGGTCACAGTCGATCCGCTCTCCGTAGGCCGCCTACGCCCCTCGTCCGTGAGGGGTTCGCAGGACCACATACTCGGCCACGCCCCACTCCGTGGAGACGGCTTACTGCACCTGGCGGACCGCTTCGGGTCCGAAGATGTCGTTGCTCAGATTCCGATCCAGGACGAAGCCGAAGCCGTAGGAGGCCCGGAGCCCACTTCGGACGACGGCCAGCGGTAGTGCCCAGAAGTTCGTTCCGACCACGACCTCGTCGTTGGGCTTGAGGAAGATATCGGGCTGCTCACGCCTGGCGATGGCGGCGCCGTCGAGCATGATGGTCGACTGACGATCCTTGCCGACGCGGCGGGTGAGATCGATGCGTTCCGGGATGGCGATGGAGGAGTATCCGCCGGCGGCACCGCGGATGGCGGCCATGAGCGTCATGCCGTTGGCGGGCAGGCCATAGACACCGGGGCGGGCGACCTGTCCGCTGATGTAGACCACGCCCGTGGGGGGAGTGGGCACGCGGATGACGTCGCCGGGCCTTACGACGATGTTGACAGCCTGCTTGCCGGCGAGGAGGTCGGCCATGGGGACGCGGATGACCCGCTGGGTGAGGAGTTCTTCCTCGGGCGCACCGGCATCCGGGGTCGGAGCGCTGGTGGGGCGAGCAAGGAGCTGGGTCCACCGGCCGTTGACGAAGACCCAGCGTGCC
>QWIH01000043.1 GCA_021405315.1 Leptolyngbya sp. PLA1 | reverse complement strand
ACGAGCGGCGTAAACGAAGCCTCCGCGACATCGGCGACAAGCGCGTCCGGTTCAGCAAGCGCGTCGGCCTCGGGATCGGGTTCGACGAGCGGTTCATCCTCCGGCTCTTCGAGCAGCGGATCGGGGAGCAAGTCCAGCGGGTCATCTTTCTCATCGTCCAGCAGTGGCTCGGGCAGCATGTCCGGTTCAAGCACAAACGGATCGGGGGGAACCGGAACATACTCGATCTGATGTCACAATCAAACACGCGCAGATCGAAGCCGGAGGCTGTTGAGCACCACGCTCACACTGCTGAACGCCATCGCGGCGCTCGCGATGATCGGCGAAAGGAGCCACCCGGTGAACGGGAACAGCACGCCGGCCGCGATGGGAATTCCGACGACGTTGTAGATGAACGCCCAGAAGAGGTTCTGCCTGATGGTGCGCATGGTGGCGTGCGAGAGGGCGATGGCCTGGGGAACGGCCCGGAGATCGCCGCGCATGAGCGTGATGTCCGCGGACTCCATCGCGACGTCGGTGCCGGTTCCGACCGCGAGGCCCACGTCGGCCTGCGCGAGCGCCGGGGCGTCGTTAATGCCGTCGCCGACCATTCCCACAACGTGCCCCTCGGCCTGAAGGGCTTTTACCTTGTCCGCCTTGTCCCTGGGCAGGACATCGGCGAAGACCACATCAACGCCGACCTGCGAGGCGACCGCTTCGGCCGTCCGCTGATTGTCGCCGGTCATCATCACCACGCGGAGACCCAGCGCGTGCATCGTGGCGATGGCGTCCTTCGACACGGGGCGCACCGTGTCCGCGACCGCAATGATCCCCGCTTCGCGGCCGTCGACGGCAACGTACATGGGCGTTCGCCCCAGCGCCGCCAGTCCCGCGGCCTTCTCCGCCAGCACGGACCGGATACTGCGCTGAGCCAGCAACGCCGCCTTGCCGACCAGCACCACATGTCCGTCCACCGTGGCTTCGACGCCGTGCCCCACCACGGCCTGGAAGCCGATCGGCTCGGTGAGCGACAGTCCGCGTGCCGCGGCCTCACGGACGATCGCCGCGGCGAGCGGGTGCTCGCTGTGCTGCTCGGCCGATGCAGCCAGTCGAACCAACTCGCTCTCATCCAGCGGGCCCGCAGCGGCTGGGATGATGTCCGTCACGGCGGGCTTGCCGTGCGTGATGGTGCCCGTCTTGTCGAGCACAATGGCGGTGAGCTTGTGGGCTGTCTCCAGGGCCTCGCCGCCCTTGATGAGAATGCCCTTCTCCGCGCCACGGCCCGTGCCGACCATGATCGCCGTCGGTGTTGCCAGCCCCAGGGCGCACGGGCACGCGATAATGAGCACCGACACGGCCGTAACCAGCGCCATGCTGAGGCGTGAGTCCACCGGCGATGCGAACCACCAGACCACGAACGTCGCGAGTGCGATGGCGATCACGATGGGAACGAATACGCCGCTGATATTGTCGGCCAGTCGGGCGATCGGGGCCTTGCTGCCTTGGGCTTCCTGTACGAGCCGCACGATCTGCTGGAGGGCAGAGTCGGCCCCGACCTTGGTCGCCACCAGTCGCAGCGCGCCGGTAGTGTTCATGGTCGCGCCGAAGACGCTGTCGCCGGCCGCTTTCTCGACCGGCACGCTCTCGCCGGTGAGCATCGACTCGTCCACGGCGGACTGGCCGCTCTCCACCTTCCCGTCCACGGGGATCTTTTCGCCGGGGCGCACCAGCACGCGGTCGCCCACGACCACGGATTCGATGGGCACATCCTGCTCGGTGCCGTCTCGCATAACCCGAGCCGTCTTGGCCTGCATGCCGATGAGCTTCTTGATCGCGGCGCTGGTTCGGCCCGTGGCCCGGGCCTCGAAGTACTTACCCAGCAGGATCAGGACGATGATGACCGCAGCCGCCTCGTAGTACACGGGGACCATGACCATGCCGCCCATCGTGCCTTCGGTGTGTGCAGCATGGGCCGCCGCTCCGCTCACTCCCGCGAAAAACCCCGGCCAGATCGTCGCCGCGAGTGAGTAGAGGTACGCCGCGCCAGTGCCCATCGCCACGAGCGTGTCCATGTTGGCGCTGAAGTGCCTGAGACCCTTCCACGCCGAGCGAAAGAACTGCCACCCGCACCAGAACATGACCGGCGTCGTGAGCGCGAGCTGGAGCCAGTTGATCCACGGGACGTTGAACGCCTCGATCTTTCCGTGCGACATGGCGATGACCAGCACCGGGAGCGACAGCACCGCGCCCACAACCATCTTGATCAGAAGTCGCCTCGTCTCCGCTTCGCCCACATTCATGTGGGCCGAGTGATCCTCGCCTTCCGCACCACCGCTCATCGCGTGCCCCGCGTGCTCCCCCGTTGTCAGTGCCGCGAGCATCGCTGCGTGATCGTGGCCCGCGTGACCGTGGGCGGGATTCACCGTACCGAGTCTGACCGGGGGCACAACCGCCTTGTACCCGATGTCGTCCACCGCTTTGGCGAGTTTCTCCGGCCCTGTCGCCGCTGGGTCGTACTTCACGGTCGCCACCTTGGTGGCGAAGTTCACGCTCGCGGACTCCACTCCTGGCTGCTTGCCAAGCCGCTTCTCGATCCGGTTCGCGCACGAAGCGCACGTCATGCCCTCGATGGGCAGGTCGGCCCGCTCGATGGTCGTCTTGACTGTCTTGGCCGTCGGTGCGGCCACGTTGCCATGCTGTTGTTCATGGGCCTTGGTCATCGTCATCCTTCGCTTTCTCGGCCAAAGTCAGGGCGTGGCCGCCGTCGTCATCCGCTCCGCCTGGGAGTGCGACGCGGCCTTGCCCGCGTCATCCTTCTTGAGCACCGCTGCGGCGATGATCGCACCCACGACCGCCGCGCCCACGATCAGCGGCACGAACCGCCTCCACCCCGTCGCCGGGGTCTTGTCATCATGGCATCCGCAGTTGCAACTCATGGCCAACCTCGCTCTCGTGCGTCTCTACCGAGCGATCTTCCCCACCAGCGCGACCAGTTCCTCCACCATCGCCGACTGCTGGGCCTTGTCCCCGTGCATGGCGTGGGTGGCACAGTGCGAGAGGTGATTCCGCAACAGGTTCTTGGCGACCGAGCGCAGCGATTCCTGCACCGCCGCGCACTGCTGGATGACGTCGGCGCAGTAGCGGTCCTCCTCGATCATCGCGGCGATCCCCCGCACCTGCCCCTCGATCCGCTTGAGGTGCTTGAGGTTTGCCGCCTTCAGCCCCGCATCCACGCCCGCCGCGTGCGCCCCGGGGCCTATGCCAACGCGGGTCTCCGCCGCTTCCTGGTTCACTCCGCACGCGCACGCTGCGGCATCCACGGGGGAATCCGCGTTGCGCCGAGCGCTGTTCGACTTCGCCTTGCCTTTGGTCACGCCCAGCTCCTCACAGGAGTTCGAAGCATGTGTTCTTATCCGCAGCAGCCCTTGGGACCGCCGCAGCACCGTCCCGCCCGCGCGGGATTGGCCACCGCTGCCCGGCGCGCCACCGTCGCTTGATAGCCCGCGTTCCCCAACGCTGCAATTGCGTCGTTCGCTGCGTTCGGGTCTGACGCGTCGATCTCCGCCGAACCCACCGCCACTGAGTACACCTTGACGCTGGGAACGCCCGAGAGAGCCTCGGTGACGGTCCGCACGCAGTGGCCGCACGACATGCCGTCGATCGAGAGCGTCAGCCGTTCAGTGGAGTTGGTAGTCGCGTTCATATGGGGTCCTTTCAAGGGGGGTTAGAAATATACTCCCCCCCAGTATACGTCGCCAAGTGGTCCGCGGTTCTCCGCATTCTGATCTAACGGGCCCGCTCGGCCATCACCCGCCCCTCAGCCAGTGCGGGTGCGTCGCACGTGGCTATTCCCGATGTCGCGGTCCGTTGTCCGGGTCCAGGGTGCTCGGTGTCTGCGGCTGCCGTAAGCGCTCGGCCGCATTGGCTCGACGGATTACCTCGTCGCGTTGCCAGCGCTTGTAGCGTGCATCTTCCACGACCAGCCCAGACGACCAACCCACGAAGAGAAAGACCGCGGGGAATGCGAATTGATCGTGGTTGAGCGACCCACCAACCGCCCATCGCAGAGCCAAGTATCCCAGGTAGAGCACCGCGCACGCTGTACCAGCCAACAGGCCGCCACGAAGCCCGAACCATACCGCCGCGCGGAAGATCAATGGCAAGTACAGGGCCGAGAGGGCGGTGTGGAGCCAATGCCACGCGTGCGCCGCCGAGGGAACCACGAAGTGGGCGACTGTGATGACCGTCGCCCACAGCAATGCCTGATTCAAATGGTATCGGCGCTCTTCATCCATGACGTTGTCCACCGTATGACTCACCAGTGCGACCGGTGGATTGATCGGCGTGGAGCGCGGCGTCCCGAACAGCCGGAAGATGTCCACGCTCAGCTTTCTCCAGCGTCAGGAGCATTCCGAACCCGGGGTCTTTGGACGCGGACGCCCGCCATGCGTCCCAGTGGCGTCGCATGTCCGCACGCAGGTGGGCCACAATGTCGCCCAGGAGCACGACATGGCATCGTCGATCCTGATGCCCGGGTGCCAGCGTTCCGAACGCGACAAGGCGAACCCCGTGGCCGTGCCGTGTGTGGGCCCTGCCGTGGCGGAGCAGCTCATCCACGATGCCGTCGATGTCACTGTGCCGGCAGCAGCCGAACCGCTCGAGGGCCGCGGTGAGCACATCGTGCTTGGTGGCGGCGTCGTTGAGCTCGGCCCGCCCCTCTTTGACTTCTCCGATGATCATGTCGGGCACGCCCCCGGCGATTCCGAGCAGCGCGTTCGCTTCGCTCTCGGCCGGGTGATGCATCGCCTCACCCGGGCCCGATGCTTCGCCGAACCGGAATGCCAGCACATCCAGGTCGGTTAGACACTCTTGCCCGCCTCCTCGAGCAGCACGCACGACCGGGAACTCCGTCACGGTGAGGTAGCCGTGCAGTCTCAAGAATGCCTGCACTAACGCGACTGCATTATCCATCACCCACGCTCCTTCCGTGTTGTCCGCAGGACCTTGACTAGCTCGAGCACCGCCAACGGGATGCACGAAACGGCCATGAGCGGGATGCACTCCTCCCATCCCATGATCGAAGTTCTCATGAGCGAGGAGAGCGTTTGATTGTGGTGCGTCCAGAGTTGCAGAGCAAACGACGCCCCAACGACCAGCAGCAGCATGGCGTTGTCCCGCCAGCCCATCCGCCAGATTGGCACGGTCTCGCTGCGTGCTCCGAACGAGCGGAGCAACTCGGCGAAGACCAGCGCGGCGAAAGCATGGGTGCGGGCCGATGTCTCGTCGTGGTAGGTGAGACCGTAGAGGTACACGCCCAGCGCGACGCCCGCCGTGAGGAACGCAGTCAGGATCATCGTGCCCACGAACGCCCGGTCGATGAACGCCGCGTTGCGGGGCCGGGGGGAGCGTTCCATCACGCCCGGTGGGGCAGGGTCGGCGGCCAGGAAGAGCGCGGGGAGACCGTCGGTCACGAGGTTGATCCAGAGTATCTGAATCGGCAAGAGCGGCGTGGGCAGCCCGGCCACTAGGGCCGCGGCCATGAAGAGCAACTCTGCGGAGTTGCCCCCGAGCAGGAACTGCATCGACTTCTTGATGTTGTCATAGACGCCGCGGCCTTCCTCGACAGCGGCGACGATTGACGCGAAGTTGTCGTCGGTGATGACCATGTCAGAGGCCTGGCGGGCGACCTCGGTCCCGGAAGCGCCCATCGCGATGCCCACATCGGCGCCCTTGAGGGCCGGGGCGTCGTTCACGCCGTCGCCGGTCATCGCGACCACCGCGCCCTGCTCCCTCCACGCCCGCACGATGCGGAGTTTGTCGGCCGCGGTGACACGCGCATACACGGCCGTCCCCGCCACACGCGCGGGCAGGGCCGCATCATCGATCGTTGCGAGTTCGGCGCCGGAAAGCGCTGCGTCCGATTCGCTCGCGATCCCCAGGTCTCGCGCGATGGCGAGGGCGGTCTTGGGCTGGTCGCCGGTGATCATCACCACGCGGATGCCCGCCGCCTTGCACTTCGCGACGGCCTCACGGGCCTCGGCACGCGGCGGGTCGAGCAGGCCGACAATGCCCACGAACGTCAGCTCACGTTCGAGCGACGCGGGGCTGGGATCGGCGACCGTCGCTGCCACCTCGCTCTGCGGAAGGCTCCTCGCCGCACAGGCCAGCACGCGCAGGCCCTTGGAAGCCAAGGCCGCGTTGGCCGCGTCGATTGCTGCCCGATCCGCCTCGGTCATGCTCCGCGAGCCATCTGGCTCGGCAATCTGCGTACACAGTGCAAGCACGCTCTCGGGCGAGCCATTGACAAACACATCTGCCCCTGTGTCCGCCCTGCGCACCACGGCCGCACGCTTGCGGTCGGAATCAAACGGCGCTTCGGCCAGCCGCGGCGAACCCGCATCTAGCGTGTCGCGCGTCAGCCCGACCTTTGCCGCTGCGACGAGCATGGCGGCTTCGGTTGGATCGCCGCTCGCCTCCCAGCGTCCCTTCTCCTCCATCACCGTCGCGTTGTTCACGCCCGCGAGGTTGCGAGCCAGCCGCATCGCCGCGGCACGCACTTCTTCGATCAGCTCTTTGCCCGCGCACGTCACCGCTCCGTGCGGCGCGTACCCCTCACCCGACACTTCGCACGCTGTCAACACTCCGCCCACGCCCCCCACGGGCACCACCAGCGCCCGCGCCGTCATCTGCCCCACGGTGAGCGTCCCTGTTTTGTCGGTGCAGATCACGCTCGTCGCGCCCAGTGTTTCGACCGCGGGCAGGTGGCGGATCAGGGCCCGCCGCCGAGCCATGCGGCGAACACCCAGCGCCAGTGCCACCGTCACGATCGCCGGCAATCCCTCGGGCACGGCGGCGACGGCCATGCTCACGGCGGTCATGAAGAGAGACAGCAGCGGTTCGCCGCGGATGACCCCCAGCCCGAAGAGCCCCGCGACGATGACCAGCGCCGCGACCACGAGCAATCGCCCGACACGGGCCAGGCGGGCTTGCAGCGGCGTCGGCCCATCGGTCGCGGCGTCAGCGATAAGCGTGGCGATGCGTCCTACCTCGGTCTGCATCCCCGTGGCGACAACGACCGCGCGGGCCGTGCCCGTGGCGATGGCGGTGCCCGCATAGACCATGCCGCTCCGCTCGGCCAGCGGCGTGTCAGCAGGAGGCGGCTCAGCGATGGCCCCGGCATCCTTCTCGGCGGGCTCGCTCTCGCCCGTGAGCGACTTCTCGATCGCCGCGAGCGAGGCCGACTCGATGAGCCGCGCATCGGCGGCCACCAGGTCGCCGGCTTCCAGCACCAGCACGTCTCCCGGCACGATTCTCGCGGCAGGGACCACCGCCACCACCCCGCCGCGCACGACACGTGCCTTGGGTGCCGTCATGCCGCGCAACGCCGCGATGGAGCGTTCCGCGCTGTGCTCCTGCGAGGCGCCGATGACGGCATTGATGACGATGATCGCGGCGATCGCTCCGGCATCGACCCACTCGCCAAGCACCGCCGACACGCCCGCGGCGACCAGCAGCAGCCACACCAGAACCGCGGCGAACTGCGAGCCGAACGCCGCCCACCACGACCGCCCTTCGCGCGCTGTGAGCGTGTTGGGCCCGACACTTTGCAACCGCGCCGCGGCTTCGGCCGCGGACAACCCGGCCCGCGCATCGGAGCCCAGCGTGCGGATCGCATCGTCCGCGCTCAGCCCGTGCCATGCCGGGCCCGGTGAAGTGCTATCACCAGTTGCGATTTGCGGATTGTGATGTGTCTTGTTCATCTTCGATGGACCGAGTCATTTCATTGAGCGCTTCCACTTCCATTCCTCCACCGCGGAAAACGCGCACGGCACGATGAAGAGCGTGATCAGGCTGATGGCCATGCCGCCCATCGACGGGATCGCCATCGGCTGCATCACGTCCGAGCCTCGGCCGGTAGCCCAGAAGATGGGCATGAGGCCCAGGACCGTCGTGGCGATGGTCATGAGGCACGGGCGGATGCGTTTGAGCCCCGCGTCGATGACGGCCTCACGGATCTCCGCGACGGACTTGAACTCGCGGTCCTTGAAGACGCCCTCGAGATAGGTTCCGATCACCACGCCGTCGTCGTCCACCACGCCGAAGAGCACCAGGAACCCCACCCACACGGCCACCGACAGGTTCGCGCCCCAGAGCGCGAGCATGATGAAGCCGCCCGAGGCCGAGACCAGCACGCCGAAGAAGATCACGGGAGCGATCCACCAGCGCTGGAAGCCCAGGTAGAGCATCACGAACATGATGCCCAGCGTGATCGGGACCAGCACCTGCATCCGCTTGGTGGCCCGGACCTGGTTCTCGAACTGGCCGGACCACTCCCAGTAGTAACCGGGCGGGAGCGTGAGCCGGCCTTCTTTGAGGGCCTGCTGGAGCACGGCCTCAGCGTCCTGCACAACGGAGACCTCGTCGCGGTCGCGGGTGTTCATGGTGACGTAGCCGACGAGCAGGCCGCGCTCGCCCTTGATCTCCTGCGGGCCGAGCACGGTGGAGATGTCGGCGAGCTGGGCCAGCGGCACCTGCGCGCCAGTGGAGGAGTGAACGTTGATCCGCTGGATGGCCTCCATGTCCTCGCGGAAGTCGCGGGCCAGGCGGATGCGGATGGGGTAGCGTTCGCGGCCCTCGACTGAGTCCATGAGGTTCATGCCGCCCAGGGACATTTCGATAACGTCCTGCACGTCGCGGATGTTGACGCCGTAGCGGCCGATGCGCTCGCGGTCGATCTGGATCTGGATGTAGGGCTTGCCCACGATGCGGTCGGCGACGATGTCGGTGGCGCCCGGCACCTCGCGGAGGAGCTGCTCGATCTGGAGGCCGATCTTCTCGATCTCCCGGAGGTCGCTGCCGTAGATCTTGACGCCCATCATGGCGCGGAAGCCGGTCTGGAGCATGACCAACCGGGTCTGGATCGGCTGGAGCCATGTTGGGAGCACGCCGGGGATGGCGGTGCGTTCCTGGAGTTCGGCCAGGATTTCCTGCTTGGTGAAGCGGCGTTCCTCGGACCAGATCCACGAGAGCGGCGTGCGAAGGAAGCCGGGCCAGTCTGAGAAGAAACGCTCGACCTTCTTGGTGCGCCACTCGCTCTCGGGCTTCAGGATCACGATCGACTCCATCATGCCGATGGGCGCGGGGTCGAGGGCGGACTCGGCGCGGCCGATCTTGCCCACCACGCTCTCAACTTCAGGCACGGTGGCGATCGCCAGGTCCTGCTTGCTGTTGACTTCCACGGCCTGCGACAACGACGCCTGCGGCAGAAGCGAGGGCATGTAAAGCAGAGAACCCTCGTCCAGCGGCGGCATGAACTCGCGGCCGAGGCCGGGGAGGATTCGGCCTTCTTTGAGCACGGCAAGGCCCGATGCGGTCTCGGCGATGCGCTCGGCGGGGTCCTGCCTCCGCCAGAGGAGCCGGGTGCGCGAGCGGCCGTCGGAGTCGCGGACGGTCTGCCAGCGGAGTTGGTCGAGTTCGAGGAGCGGGCGTGCGAGATCCGCGTTTGCGTCGGCGTACATCGCCTTCTTCAGCTCCGGCGATGCCTTCTCGCTCGCGAGGATGTTGACCACCCACTCCACGGGCTGCAGCGTGCGGTGGATGCCCAGCCACACCGTCAGACCGGTGAAGAGGATCAGCACCGGCACGATCATGAAGGTCTTCTTGTGATAGAGCACCCATCGCAGCGTCGGCACATATGCCCTGGCGATGATGCGCGAGACCGGGTTGCGGTCCAGCGGGATGAACTTCTCGCGGGTCATGCGAACGACGCAAAGGCCGACCGCGACGCCCACGGCTGCTGCAACAAGCCACCCACGTTCATGGCCGCCCCCCAAACCCCACATAAACGCGAGGTGCGTGGAGAACATGGCCAGCACGCCGACGCTCGCCGCGACGAGCAGCGTGATGTGGTGTTTCCACTTCACCGGGCGGAAGAGCAGGTAGCACAGGAAGGGAACGACGGTGACGGCGAGCACGACGGACGAGCCGATGGCAAAGGTCTTGGCGTACGCGAGCGGTCCGAACATCTTCCCCTCTTGACCGGTGAGGAAGAAAACGGGGATGAACGACACGATGGTGTTGGTGACGGCGGTGATGATCGCGCCGCCGACCTCGGTCGCCCCTTCGTACACAATCCCGAAGTGCCCCTTCTCGCGCTTCTCCTCGTCGGTGGCCGCGGCGAGGCGCCGGTAGATGTTCTCGGCCATGATGATGCCCATGTCGGCCACATCGCCGATGGCGATCGCCAGGCCGGCCAGCGACATGATGTTGCTGTCGATGCCGAAGGAATACATCAAGATGAACGAGCCCGCAAGGGCCAGCGGGAGTGTCGGAAGCACCGTGACGGTCGTGCGCAGGTGCATCAGGAAGAACACGACCACCAGGCTCGCGATGATCGCCTCTTCGAAGAGAGCCTCCTTGAGCGTGTCGATCGTCTCTCGCACGATGGTCGTGCGGTCGTAGAACGGGACCAATCGCACCTTGGAGATTCGACCGTCCGCCAGCTTCTTGGTGGGGAGGCCCGCCTCCAACTGGGTGATCTTGTCCTTGACGCGGGCGACTACCTCCCGCGGGTTCTCGCCGTAGCGCATCAGCACCACGCCGCCCACGGCCTCGACGCCGCCCTTGTCTAGCGCACCGCGCCGGAAGTCCGGGCCGAGCTGCACCGTGGCCACGCTCTTGAGGTAGAGCGGCGTGCCGCCCTCCTGACGGATGACGACCCGTTCAAGGTCCTCGATGGACTTGATGAAGCCCAGGCCGCGGATGAAGAACTCGACGCCGCTCTTCTCGACGACCTTCGCACCCACGTCGATATTGCTCTTGCGGACAGCGTCGTACACATCCATCATCGTGACGCGGTGGGCCCGCATCTTGTCCGGGTTCAGGTCGATCTGGTACTGCTTGACGAAGCCGCCGATGCTCGCGACCTCGCTGACGCCCGGAACGGACTGCATCTGATACCGAACGTACCAGTCCTGGATCGAGCGCAGCTCGGCCAAGTCGAACCCTTCACCCTCGACGGTGTACCAGTACACCTGTCCGAGCGCAGTCGCATCGGGCCCGAGCACCGGTGTAACACCCGCAGGCAACCGCTGCTGCGCCACGTTCATGCGTTCGAGCACGCGCGACCGGGCCCAGTAGTAATCGGCTTTGTCCTCGAAGATCACGAACACCATTGAGAAGCCGAAGCCGGACATGGAGCGGATGGACTTGACGCCCGGCGTCCCGGTGAGGCTCGTCGTCAGCGGGTAGGTGACCTGGTCGTCCACATCCTGCGGGCTGCGGCCCTCCCAGTCGGCGTAGACGATGACCTGCTTCTCGCCGATGTCGGGGATCGCATCAACGGGCGTGCGCGTCACCGCCCAGTAGCCCGCTGCGCAGATGCCCATGATGATCAGGAGCATCAGGAACGTGTTCTTCATGCACCAACGGATGATGGCATTCACCATGAGTCGCTCCTCCGTTCAGTGCTTGTGGCCACCAGTTGGTTGCGCCGGCTGCGGTGGCTTGTCGCCCGATGGTGCCGGCGAAACCGGGGGCGTTGGCGCGTTCGAGCCGCTCGGCGCTGCGGTCCCTCCATGCTGGTGGCCCATGGAGGCGTGCAAGCCGCCGGGGTAGAAGAGGCTGGGGTGCCCGGTGACCTGGAACTGGCTATCGATCAGGAAGTTCCCCCGCGTGACCACCCTCTCCCCTCCGGCGAGGCCCGCAAGCACCGCGAAGTACTCGCCCGCGCGTGGGCCGAGCGTGAGCTCCCGCGGCTCGAAGAGGCCTCTCGACTTTTCGATGTACACGATCTGCCGCGTTCCGCTGTCCAGCACCGCAGAGACGGGGACCGCCAGCACCCCCGAGCCTTGGGCGGTAGCTGCAGGCACGACCGGCACCTCCTTGAGCTTCATGTTGCAGACCGGGCAGCGCCCCGGCTGGTCATAAGTCTTTTCGCCCTCGCACTTCATGGGGCAGTAGTACTTGGCCGCGACCTGAGCGGGCGTAAGTGTGTCATGGATGGCGTGTTGGTCCTGCACTGCTTTGACGGCCGCGCCATCCGGGATCTTCTCCAGCGGCATCTGGCAGATGGGGCACTCGCCCGCCGCATCCGCGAGCACCTGGGGGTGCATCGGGCACGAGAATCGTCCCTCGACGCCCGTCGCCGCCGCCCGTCCCTCGCTGGTGAGTTCCGCGGCAATCAGCGCCGTCACGAACATGCCCGGCTTGAGGGCATGGTCCTTGTTGTCCACGTAGACCGGCACGCGAACCGTGCGGGACTGCTCATTGACGACTGGCTGGACGAACGTCACGACTCCATCGAACGTCCGTCCGGGAATCGCTTGCGCTGTGATGCGCACCTGTTGTCCGTAGCGCACCCACGGAAGGTCGTACTCGTAGATCTCCAGATAAACCCAGACGCTGTCAAGGTTAGCGATGCGGTAGAGAGCGTCTCCAGCCTTGAACGAAGCCTTCTCGACGATGCTCTTTTCGATGACGGTGCCGCTGATGGGCGAATACAGCGTTACCCGGTCGGTGGTCTGCTTCTTCTCAACCAGGTCCGTGACCTGCTGATCTGTCAATCCCAGCAGTCGCAGTTTGGTCTTGGCCACTTCGGCGAGCGAGTTGCCCACCCCGGCCTGCTGCGCGATGAGAAGTTCCTGCTGCGCAACGAGCAGTTCAGGGCTGTAGACCTCCGCGAGGTGATCACCCTTGCGGATCTCAACGCCCGTGAAGCTCACAAAGAGCCGCTCGGCGAAGCCGTCAACACGCGGCGTGATGGTCGCGAGCGACGATTCGTTGTACTCGATGCGGCCGACCGCACGAAGGTCACGGGAAAGAGGCCGACGCTCGATGGCGACGGTCTCGACGCTGGCCATCGATACCGCGTGCTCCGAGAGTTGGAGCATCGGCGCCTCTCCGGACGCGGTGGTGGCCGACGCCGCGGGGATCAGCGGCATCTCGCAGATTGGGCAGTTGCCCGGCTGGTCGAGCCGCACCTGCGGGTGCATCGAGCACGTGTAGACCTGCTTGGCCATCGGTGGAGCATCGGCCACACTTCCCGAGGCTCCAGTGACGTTCGATCGTCCGCCCGAGTCCGAACGGGCGGAGCCCAGGAAGTACCCAGCCCCAACTGCGACGAGGACGAGGAGTGATACGAGAACGAGGGCGGTGCGACGTTTCATGGGTTGGCCTCCTTTGACGGGGCAGGAGCGGTCGGCAAGATCGGAGCACCCTCTGGCGCTGTGCCCGCGATGAGCAGCGAGAGCGACGCTAGAGACAGCTCGCGCTGAGTGCGAGCCTCGACAAGCGAGAGGTCGAATACCAGCAACTGACGCTCGGCGTCGATGACATCGAGGAATGACGATCGCCCGACCGCATAGCCAGAACGTGCGGCGTCGAGCGATTGATGGGCCTTGGGCAGAAGCGTCGTCGCGTACAGGTCGCTGTTCCGCGTGCTCTCGCGGTACATGTAGAGCATCGCCGCCAGGTCCGCGGCCACTCCGATTTGCTCGGCGGAGAGCCTCGCCTCGGACGACCGCTTCTCGAACTGCGCCGCGGAAATCTCCGCGGCGATTTTGTCGCGCCAGATCGGAAGGGTGATACTCCCCGTTGGACGCCACATCACGGGGCTGGCCTTCACATCGGCTTCGATGCCGATCGAGAAGTCCGGCACTCGGCTGGTTCTCGCGAGGTCAATCATCGCCTCGCCGCGCCGCACCTCCGCCTCCATCTGCCGGAGTTGTGGATTGTGGGCCGCCGCGAGGGCCAGGATTTGGTCCGCTGGCGGTGGCGGTGGCGACGATTCAAATGTGTCTGGGACCGGCACCGTCTGGTCATCCGGGCGCAGACCCAGGGCCGAACGGAACTCCGCGAGCAGAACACCACGGGAGTCTTCAAGGTTCGCTATCTGCGTCGTGAGCTGCTCCCGGTCGATCTGGGCACGGAGCACATCCTGGATGCCGCTGCGGCCAGCCGCGACCTGCTGCTGGGCCTGAGTCTCAAGGTCTCCCAAGAGCGTCAGTTTTTCCCGCTGCACACGGAGCGTGTCCTCGAGGAAGTGCAGGCGGAAGTACGCGGACTTGAGCGCCATCGCGGTCCTGAGCACCTCGATCTCGAACTTGAAGTACGACGCGCGGGACTCACCCGCCGCGACATTCCCCGCGGCGCGCAGCTTGCCGGGGCCGGGAAGGTCGATCATCAGGCCCGGCATGACCGTCTCAAGCACATTCGTGATGTCAGCCTCGAAGGTGATCCGCGGATCGGGCAACGACCGCGCCCCGGTGATCCGCTCGACTGACGCCGCCCACGCGTAGTACTCAGCCTCGACCCTCGGGTTGTTGAGCATGGCGAAGCGCAGGTAGTCCGCGAGGGGCGAGTCCTTCGAGAGGTTCGGGAGCGTCGGCTTGGCGTCCCCAGGACGGTACATTGAACGCACGGTGTCAACATCCGAGCGGGCCTTCCGTTCGGAGGCAGTCGGAGTACCCGTGCAGCCGCCGAGTCCCGCAAGGATGATGATCCCGATCGGAATGATCCGGTGGTATTTGTTCATGGGTGCTCTCCGGACGGTGCTTCACCCAAACTACTGGGTGGGGTCGCCGCTCCATTGCTGGCTGGGCCTCGGTCCATTGGATCACGGGCGGGGGATAATGGGCTCGTAAGTCCACCGCCAACCGCGTACTCAAGTTCGATTCGGGCGAGCGCCGCGGCTTGCTCCAGGTCGTTGAGCCGCGCCCGTGCGTCGGTGACCTCACGCTGAGCCTCCAGCAGCACCGTCACATCGGCCTGGCCGGACTTGAGCGAGGCCTCCGCGAGCGTCAGGTTCCGCTCCGCGAGCGCCAGCACCGTCGAGCGGTACTGCTCGACCAGCCGCGATGCGCTGTCGAGCTCGATCCACGCGACGCGGGCCTCGCGCACGGCACGCTGCGACGCCGCCTCGTAGCTGGCGAAGGCCGCGCGGGCGATCGATCCGGCCTTGGCGATCTGGGCCTCGTTGGTGTCGAAGATCGGGATTGCCAGTTCGACCACCGGACCAATGGACTTGTCGCCGGACTCCGACCGCTCGAAGTCGGCACCGAGTCCCAAGTCCCGCAGGTGGCTCCGTTGCTCGACCGAGAGGTCCGCGCTCTGGGCGAGCGCCACCGACCGCGCCGCCGCGACATCCAGCCGCTGCGACCCCGCCAGCGCGATCACGGTGGCCTCATCGAGCGTCTGAGTTGCAGACTCCATTGCGCCTTCGTCGACGGCCCAGTCCGCGTTCTCTGCCGCAAAGCCAATCAGTTCGAGCATCCGGCGGCGCTCCTTGGCCAGCTCTCGCATCACCACGACCCGCTCGGCCTCGGCCTTCGCGAGTTGCTGACGGGCGCGGTTGACGTCCAGCGTCGTCCCCTCGCCGCCTCGCACTCGGGCGTCGAGGGAGTCGATCGACTTCTGGATGGTCGCGAGGTTCTGTTCTGCAAGCCCAACCGCACGCTGGCCAAAGGCGATGCGCGTATGCGAGGCCTTCACCTGCGCGACCAGCGCGAGGGCCTGGTCAGAGACGTCCAGCACGGTTTGGTTGAGCCGCGCATCGGCTGCCCGGATCTTTCCACCCCGGAGCCAGAGAGCCGCGAAGGACTGAACAACCTGCGCCCCGACAAACGTGCCCCCGCTCACTGGGTCAAACGGGAATCGCAGCGTCAGCCCGACCACGGGGTTGGGCAACAAACCCGCCTGCACAAGGTCTGCCCGCGAAGCCGCGATCAGTTCAACCTTCGATCTGATGTCGCGGTTGTTCCTGAGCGCCATCCCCAGGGCCAACTCAACCGTGAGGTGCGAGCGTCCGTCCCACGTTGACAGCGACACATCCCAGGGACCATCCCATCCGGGCGCAACGCCCGATCGGTCATTGACCGTGTGGGCGGCGCGGTCGATGTCCGCCTTCGGATCAAGCGAGGCGCACCCGCCCGCGAGCGCGACCAGTGCGAGCGTAGCGGTGGCGACTCCGCGCGAGACGTGATGCATGAGATGGCGAGCATGTCTGGTCATGAACGAAGTCTCCGGGAAAGCGGCGGAAGAGCAGCGGGACGGCGGCACTCACTTAGCAGCGCGCGGTGCGCACCGGTCGCAGTCCACACCCTCGGGTGCGCACGACGCGCAGCGGACTTTGAGCACGCCGTCCTGCTCGTAGACGCTCATGTCGCTCTTGCAGTCGTCGCACCGGTGCGTCTTGATGACACGGTCGCCGGTGTACCCCGTCCGCGGGTGGTACGTGCCGCGCACCTTGGTGATCTCGTCATAGCACTTGGTGCAGACCGAGACCTGCCCCGGCTGCGCCGACGTCATGGTGTGCTTGTCGCTGGCGCAGCCGCCCGCGACGAACACGGCGGTGAGGGTGAGGATGGAGGCGAGAACGACAGGACGTGCGGACATCATGGGACAATCTCCTGAAAGAACACTGCTTCGGCCCGCCGAGCCTTTCGGCGAGCCTCGGCTCGTGCAATCGGCCCGCGCCGCGTCGGCGGAGCGAGACCGTGTTTGTGGTTACTTGTGCCCGTGGCCGCCGCTTGAGCCATGCGGGGCATCCGGCTTCGCCGTGGCGTCGGCGGCGGGCTTCTTCTCCGCCCGGCTCGACCAGTGCAGGTGCGCGATCTTGGGCGTGCCGCCGTCGTCCACCACGATATAGGTCACGGCGGCCAGGAACTTCCTCGACGCATCGGGGTGGTTGGGGTCGGGGACGGTGAACGAGCCGATCTGCCGCACGATCGAGGTCGTGCCGAAGGTCTGCACGTCCTCCTTCGCCACGGTCATAACGAAGCCGGGCATCTCCTTGAGTTCGGGCAGCAGGTGGTGATCCCGGTACGTCTCCCACGTTCCCTCATCGCCCGCGTTCTCGCTCACGGTCGCGCGGCCCTTGTCGAGGAACAGTGCGTTCAGGGCTTCGACATCGGCCTTGCCGCACGCGGTGAGGTAATCGCGGGCGACCTTCAGGGCCGGGCTGCTCGCCGCGTTGATCGCCGCGACGGCCTCCGGAGCGGCCTTGGTCAGGAGCGCCATCTTCGCCTCGTCGGACTTGCGGTCCCACTTGCGGTCGCAGCCGGGGCAGCAGAAGCCGATGGTGACGCCCTTGAACTGCCGCGTGGGCGACTCGGCATCCACCTCGTTCTCCATGATCGGGCAGAGTCTGTTGACGGGCTTGGGCGCGGGCTGCGCCGGTGCTGATGCGGCGGGTTGTGTGGGCGCGGCAGCCGGCGGCTGGGGCTGCGCCGCGAAGGCGGCAGCACTGATGATTCCAGCGCCGAGCACGAGCGCGGCGAGTGGGCGAATGAACACGATGGGGGTCTTCTTCATGGGGTCGACTCCGGGGAACATGGATTGGGACTGTTGAACGAACGATGGACGGCCCAACGGTGTGGGCACACGGGATGCCACCGCGCCGGCTCTCGCGCAGCGCGGCGGCGATTACTTCTTGATGTACTCGCTGGGATCAAGCACCTCCTTGGGCGAGGTCTTGGCGAGCAGCACATACTCGTCGATGCACGGGGGGCAGCAGAACTCGTAGGTCTTGCCGCCGATGATCCAGGTGAACTTGGGGTTCGCCTTGGTCATCGTGATCGGGCAGATCTTGTCCCCGGCCTTGGGCTTCATGTCGTGCTTGGCCATCTTGCCCTTGAACTTCTCGCCCGCCGTCACCGAGCCGTTGGCCTTGATGTCGGCCTCAGTGTAAATGCCGCCCGGCGTCAGGTACAGCGCCCGCTCCTCGTCGGCGTCCACGCCCGCGGGCATGGCGTCGTCGCCATCATGTCCACCCTTGGCCGATGAGGCCGCGATCGCCGCGACGAACTTGCTCATCCGGTCGGTGTCGCTCATCGCGTCCCACTTGGTGGCGGAGGCCGCATCGTGGAAGGCGACGGCCTGGCCCTTGAAGTCGCGGGTGATCTTGGCATCCGCTGCGTCGGCGGTGATAGGGCAGACGGTGTTGACCGGGGCCGCACCCAGTGCGCCCTTCTCGACGGTGAACGTGAAGGGCACGGTCAGCACCCGCTCCTTCTCGGCGGTGCCGACATTGAACTGGCCCCACGCCTTGTACGTGCCCGGCTCCTTGAAGTGGGCCTCGAAGTCCACCTTGGGTCCGCCGGTCGGGGCAGCCGCCTTGGATGCGGCTTCGCCGTGGCCCGCGTGGTCATCGTTCTTTGCATCCGCGCCGCCCGTGCCGTGGCCCCCGTGGGCATCATGCCCGCCTGCCCCGTGTTCGCCACCCTCGTGCGGATGCGCGTGGACGAACTGCGTGCCGTCCTGGCTGATGATGACCAGGTGCCCCATCGCGCCCAGGTACGGGCGGAGCGTGGTCACGGGCTTGCCGTCCTTGCTGATCGTGAACGACATGTGCGTCTTGCCACCGGCCGTGATCGCCCCTTCGGTGTCGAGCGCGACCGTGAAGCCGTCGATGGTCTTGGGCTTGTCGGCATCGACCGTCAGCGACACCGCGGCCTTGGGCGTTCCGCTCGCCGTCACCTTCACCGGCACGACCTGCTGCGGCGAGCCCTTGGGCGTGAAGTCGAAGTAGAGCGTGTACTCGCCACCCGCCGGGAAGGTCATGGGGATGGTGAATGCGCCATCGGCGCGGCGAGTCGGATGCTCGTGCGCGAACCACGAGAGGTCCTTGCTCACCGCCAGCAGGTGCAGCACCTTTTCGTGAACCGTGTCCAGGTCCTTGACGGGCACACCCTTGGCGTCCTTGAGCGTGAAGACCATCGTTGCGGCCTTGCCCGCCTCGATGGCCTTGCCGCCTTCAGCCGCGACAGTGACGCTGTGCGTCGGCGCGGCGGTCTCGTGCCCGTGGGCGTGGTCGTCCGCCATCGCCGGGGCCAGCGCCGCGACCTTCGCTGCCGCCGCCTTCACGGGCGCGAACGCCGCCTTGCTCTTGGCGAGATCACCGGCATCGGCGATGTTGTGCAGGTTGTCCGCCGCCTCGGCGAGTTCCTTGCCGGCGGCGTTGATCTCCTTGACCTTCTCGCGCGGCACGCCGCTGTCCTTGGCGAGCGCGAGCGCCCCCAGCGTCTTGGCGAGCGTGGCGACGGCGTTGGCCTTGTCCGAAACGCCCGCGATGGAGCCGCCGGCGAGGGCGGCGTCCATTGCCTTCACATCGGCGGCGATGCGCTGCGCCGCATCGGCGAACGAACCGGCCTTGGCGACCTCGCCGTGCGAGTGACCGTCGTCCTTGTGCCCGGGCTGATCCCCGTGGCCGTGCTGCGCGAGCGCGCTCGGAGCGGTCGAGAGCGCGAGTCCAGAAGCGATGACTAGCGACAGAACCGAAAGCCGTGAACGATTCATGAGCGATCTCCTTGATCTGAGGCCACTGAGCGGCCGGGTTCGGGCAATGCAGGGGCGGCGTCGCTTCCACGGTCGTTCGCCCCTGCTGACGCGGCGACGGTGGGCTTGACAAGATTGTCGGTTGGCACTGGTGCAGGGGGGCTCGGCGACCTCTCCCCATGCTTCTCGGCGTGTTCCCGCGCCAGCCGCTCGGCGGCGGTCTTGCCGAAGCGGTAGAAGACTGACGGTGTGACGAAGAAGTCAAGCAGCGTGCTGGTGATGAGCCCGCCGAGGATGACGACCGCGACCGGGTACAGGATCTCCTTGCCCGGCTCGCCCTTGCTGAGCACCAGCGGTATCAGGCCCAGCCCCGCCGTGACGGCGGTCATGAGCACCGGGGCGACTCGCTCTTGACTGCCCTGGATGATGAGCTCCTTGCTCCAGGGGCGGCGTTCCTCGGTCATGAGGTGGATGTAGTGGCTGACCATCAGCACGCCGTTGCGGGTGGCGATGCCGGTGAGGCTGATGAAGCCCACGAGCGAGGCCACGCTGAAGGGTTCGCGGGTGATGGCCAGCGCGGCGACGCTCCCCAGGAACGCGAAGGGGACGTTGAGCATGATCTGGATGGCGACCATGCCCGAGCGGTAGTGCGTGAAAAGAATGACGAAGATCGCGATGAGCGAGCCCGCGCCCAAGGCGAGCAGCAGGCGGGTCGATTCCTGCTGGGCCTCGTACAAGCCTCCATACTGAATCGTGTACCCCTGCGGGAGTTGGACGTCCATTCCGATGGACTTCTTGATCTCCTCGACCGTCGAGCCCAGATCGCGCCCGCGGACATTGGCGGAGACAACGATGCGGCGACGCAGGCTCTCGCGCTGGACCTCGTTGGGGCCGAGTCTCTCAACGATCTCGGCGACGTCCTGCACGAGCACGATCGCGCCCGTCGGAGACACGAGCCGCACGAGGCCCAGCGCCGTCGGATCGGTGCGGTGGTGGTCGTCAAGGGTCAGGGTAATGTCGAATACCTTGAGGCCGTCGAGCACCTGGCCGACGACCTTGCCCTTGGTGGCCGTCTCCATCGCATCGGTGAGCGTCGCGGGCGTGAAGCCGACGCGGGCCGCCGCGGCGCGGTTGACGCTGATGTGCAGCTGAGGGATCAGCACCTGCTGCTCAACCTGCAAGTCGGCGACGCCGGGGATGCCTTCCATCGCGGCCTTGGTCTGCTCCGCGAGCGTGCGGAGCGTGCCGAGGTCGTCGCCGAAGATCTTGATGGCGACCTGCGCGCGGACGCCCGAGAGCAAGTGCTCGATGCGGTGGCTGATGGGCTGGCCAATGCCCGTAGCGACGCCTGGGAAAGCCGCCAGCTTCTCCTCGATCATCGAGAAGACTTCTTCGCGCGGGAGGATGTCCTTGACCGGCGGTGGTTTTCTGCCCCCGGGTGTGGTGTGCTTGTGTGGATACCTCGCCTCTTCCCTTGTCCAGAAATCGACCTCGATCTCGCTGGCATTCACGCCAAGCGCGTGCTCATCCTGCTCGGCGCGGCCGGTGCGGCGGGCCGTGCTCTTGACCTGGGGAATCGAGAGGATCATCTCCTCGGCCTTGGTGCCAAGTTTGTTGGACTCGTCCAGTGACACGCCCGGCTGGCCAAAGAACGAGACGACGGCCGTTCCTTCGTTGAAGGGCGGCAGGAACTCCGAGCCCAGGCGCGTGACGACGAACAACGCCACCGCGACCAGAGCGCCGAGCGTTCCCAGCACCGCGACCGGGCGTGGCATGGAGATCGAGTAGGACTTGAGCGCCAGCCACTTGCAGGCCCGCAGCAACGCGCCATCCTTGCCATGCTCCATGCGCTTGATGCCAGGTAGGAGGTAGTACGCCAGCACCGGCGTGACAGTGAGCGCCACGAGCAGCGACGCGAAGATGCTCACGATGTACGCAGTGGCGAGCGGCGCGAAGAGCCGACCTTCGATGCCCGGGAGGAAGAACGTCGGCAAGAACACCAGGTTGACGATGATCGTGCCGAGAATGATCGGATTGCGGATCTCGCTGGAGGCGTCGAAGACGACCTGCGCGATCGGCTTGGGGGTGGCAGTGCGGCGGTTCTCACCCAGGCGGCGGTAGACGTTCTCCACGTCGACCACCGCGTCGTCCACGAGTTCGCCGATGGCAACTGCCAGGCCACCCAAAGTCATGGTGTTCACGCTCAGGTCCAGCCAGTGGAAGACCAGGAACGTCGTGATGATCGAGAGCGGCAGCGCAGTGAGCGTGACGATCGTCGTCCGCACGTTCATGAGGAAGAGGATCAGAACGATGACGACCAGGATTGCGCCGTCTCGAAGGGCTTCAAAGACGTTGCCGATCGATGACTTGATGAAGTGTTCCTGACGGAACACATCGGCGTTGATCTCGATTCCCTTGGGCAACGTGGGCCTGATCTGTTCCAGCGTCTGATCGAGTGCCCGGGTGAGCGTGATCGTGTCCGCCCCCGGCTGCTTCTGGATCGCCATGATGACAGCGGGCGTGCCGTTGTCCGACCCGTCGCCTCGTTTGATCGTCGGCCCCGCCTCGATGACCGTCGCCACGTCGCGCACCAGCACCGCCCGCGGCGGGCTGACATGGTCGCCAGGCTTGGTGGCGACGAGGGAGAGTGCAATGTCATCGGCGGTCTGCACCCGCCCGATGTTGCGGACGACAAGTTCCTGCGAACCGCTGACAACAAAGCCGCCACCGGTGTTCTGGTTGGCGGCGGCGAGGGCTTTCTCGACGTCCTCGATGGTGAGATCGAACAAGCGGAGCTTGTCGGGATCGACCTGCACTCGGAACTGCTTGAGATCGCCACCCATCGCCGTTACCTGGGCGATGCCGGGGATCGAGAGGATCGCCGGGCGCAGCGTGAACTCCGCGACCGTGCGTACATCCATCGGCGTGAGTGTTTTGCTGGAAACACTGATCAAAGCGATCTCGCCCATGATGCTGGTGGCGGGCGTCATGACCGGCACAACGCCGGGGGGCAACTTCTCTGTGATGGTGCCCATCCGCTCGGTGACGACCTGGCGGTTGTACTTGAGGTCCGTGCCCCACTGGAACTCGACGAAGACAATCGAGAGCCCAAGCGATGAAACGCTCCGCACCCTTTCGACGCCCGGTGAGCCGTTGACGGCGGTTTCGATGTTGTACGTGACCTGGGCCTCGACCTCCTCCGGAGCAAGCCCCGCAGCCTCGGTCATGATGGTCACGACCGGACGGTTGAGGTCAGGCAGAACGTCCGTGGGCGTCCGCAGCGTCACGTACATCCCATAGACGGAGACGAGCAGCGCGGCGATCAGCACCAGCACGCGGTTGTTCAGAGATGATCGAATGATCCAGTTGAGCAAGGGAGAGTCCTCTTCTTCGGGGCCGAAGCGCGGAAGCGTCGATCAGTGAGAATGGCCGTGGCCGTCGGAGCTCTGCACGGGCGAGGTCGGCTCCGGCACGCCGGGGACGAAGCCGCGAAGCTGCGAGAGGCTGAACGCGCCGCTCACAGCGATCACGTCGCCGGGCACCAGACCTAGTTTGATCTCAACCACCCGATCATCACGGACGCCCGCGGCGATGTCGCGCTTCTTGTAGATGACGTCGTCACCCTTCCCCTCCCTTACGAACACGTACAGGAGGGGGCCGTCTTTGACGATGGCCGACGCGGGGATCACCACCGCCGAGTCGTTGGCGGCAATCACGATCGACAGGTCCACGAACTGGCCCTGGCGGAGCAGCCCTTTCGCGTTCTCCGCTTCAACCAGCACGTGCGCGGTGCGCTTGGTGGCGTCAATCACCGGGCTGACGAAGCGGACCGTTCCTTCCGCGACCACATCGCTTGCCGCGCCGACGCCGCGTCGGATGCGGACCTTGCTGCCGCTGGCAGCAGTGAGGCGGTCGACGAGGCCTTCGGGCAACTCTCCTTCGATCTGAACCCGGGCGAAGTCCCCGATCGTCAGCAGGGGCTGACCGGCTTCGACGCCCTGGCCGACCGCCGCGCTGCGTGTGGTGACCACGCCGTCGATCGGTGCCAGGAAGCGGATCAAGCCCGGCCGAGCGGGGTCGGCGAGCACTTCGACCGCGTGCGGATCGCTCTCGGCTGGGAGTGTTCCCCTGAGGGCCTCGGCTGAAGCCCGTGTGGTTGCGACCTGCTTCCTCAGCGATACGAGCTCCGCCCGAGCCTGTTCCAGGGCGACCCCGCGCAGACCGGCGTCGGCCCGCAGCTTGATCGCTTCGGATCTGCGTTGAGTCAGCAGGTTGGCGGAGACGTTTTCGCCTGCACTCGTGAGTCTCTGCACCTCGGCCTCGAGCAGCTCCGCGCCCTGCGTGAGGGCGGGCAGCTCGATCTCAAGCGACTGCACCTGCGACTCAGCCCGCTTCAGCTCAGCGTTCAGCCGCTCGGTTTCTCCTTCCAGCCGGCGGACGTCATAGAGCAGCTTGGCCATCTCCGGCGAATCAACTTCGGCCAGCGTCGCGCCCTTCTCAACGAAGTCTCCCGGTTGGACGGCGACCAGGCGAACCACGCCCGCGTAGCGCGGTGAGACGGCCACCAGCGCGTCCGGACGCGCCCGGACCATACCGGTCAGGCGGACGACGTCTTCGACCTGCCCGAAGTCCACCTCGGCAGTGGCAAGGCCAATCGCCGCGGCGGTCGCCTCCGAGACCCTCTTTGGCGCATTCGGGTCGAACGTTGCCCCAGCTGGCTTGTTGTGCCCTTCGTGGGCGTAGACAGGTATCAAGATCGCCGCGGTAGCGAGCGCTAGTGCGCTCAGCCCCGCAGCCGCGCGTGAGCGTGCCATGCGAGACCTCCGGTGAGGGGTGCAAGAACAGGTCAGTCAGATGGATGGGGTGCGCCGAAGCGCGTTGGGGGCGCGCGGCAGCCCGACGACGATTCCGGTGTCTGCAAGCGCACTTTCAGCGCTTCGGCGACTGGGAATCGTCGGTACGGGCCGAATTGCTACACGATGAGCGCGCAGTGCAGGCGCAGAAGCGATGTCTGCGGTCGTTCGACGACGCGCTGCTCCCGGTCCAAACCCCGGAAAAGGGCTGTCGGAAGCACCTCAACGGAGAGGGTCCAGTCGAGAACGGCGATGACCACGGGAGCAGGCAACTCGACGGTCGACTTTTCGACCGTGAGCATCATCCCGCTGTTCTTGCCGCAGTCGCAGTCGTGCTTGTCGTTGCCCGGCGCGCACGGCTTGGGGGCGTGATCGTCCCCGTTGTTGGACGCAGGCCCATCCTGGTGCTCGTGGTGGGAGGAGTGATCATGACTCGACCCGTCGGCGTGCACATGGGCCAGCGTCTCGCCTTGGCGATCCGAAGCAGGAGCCTGGCACGGGATGCATCCGCTGAACCACGAGTGGAAGTTGCAGCAGCAAAACGGCACCGCTACCGCGAGCAGCACGGTCACCAGAAGCCGGAATGGACTGTCGCGATGGAGCATGCTTCCTTGGAGTATATCGGTGGTCATGGTACGACGTTGCGGACCCGCGGGTTCGATTTTAGCCGGGCGGTTGGCTCCGGGCTATCGGTTCAGGGAACTTTCCGCCCGACCAGGTGGCTACCCTTCGTGGCCAAAGGGGGCGTTGTCGCGCGTCAACCGGCAAAATTGGCCCACAAGCCCCAGGTCACCTGTGAGAATTGGTTCGCCGAGGTTGTGGATACGGAGTTCTGAGAAAGGCCTCGTAGAGAGGCCTTTTCTCGTTAACGGTCTGGGCTTTTCGCCCACCGCGCGTATCTCTCGGGAATCGTGGCACTTCCTGAAAGTCCGCGATTTGCCGGGCGCTCTCGAATCCGAGACATCCTAACGGCGGATCGGTCGCCACGCCGGGGTTGGGGGCCGAAAGTCTCTCCGCGCTCTCAAACTCTCTGCGCGTTGTGGTTAACGCGCTGTCGGGGTGAACGAGGGGTGAGATTCGGACCCTGCGCCGCTCCCCGACCGTTTCGCGTATTCAGAGGCAGACGGCCCGCACCGGACGCGGGCCCCATTCCAGCATCAGGTGCGAAGCCGAGCGCCAAGCGCACGCCCGCACGGATGCATGTCCCCCTTCACGGAGGATGT
>QWIH01000042.1 GCA_021405315.1 Leptolyngbya sp. PLA1 | reverse complement strand
GATTGACCTACCCGCCTCGAACGCAGTCCAGTGGATCCGCGTCGTCCTGCCGCCGCTCTCGGCGGATGCGGGGTTCTTGGATGTAGCCTCGCGGATCGAGGAGTTCGCCGAGCCGTGGATGATGGGGCCATACGCCGTCTTGTTTACTAACGCCGGTGCAGTGCATCACCTCTGGGCCGGCCTAAACGAGGGTGACGACCTGCAGTTGTGGGCGAGCTATGGGCTCACTGCTGTTCCGAGGGCCCCGTATTGCTTTACGGCGTTTCATGGTGATATAGGGCCTCTGCACTGTGATACCACGCCGTTCGCGGGACAGATGGGCCCACTCGCCGGCGGCGAGTATTGGTTGGCGATCGCCAACACCTGGGTGGGGTGCCCAGAGCCCTGGCAATGCACAAGCTCATACCCCGCGGGCCGGTCAGAAGTGCGATGTACGCTCGACATCCGCATCCAACCACCCGAAGTCCCGTACTGCGACGCCGACTTCAACTGGGATGGGAGCGCCGACCAGGACGACGTGCTCTACCTCGCCAACGTCCTCGCCGGGGGCGAGAACCCCACCGGCCGCTGGGCCGACTACAACCGCGACGGGAACGAAGACCAGGACGACCTCCTCGCCCTCGTCCACACCATCGCCGGGGGCGGGTGCCCGTAACGGTGCTCGTCGGAGTGTCGAAAGTAGACGAGCCGGGCGGCTCGCTTGCCGGGTGGGACGGGGGGGGCGTGTGGCTGGGGCTCCCTGGCGTCCTGCATTCCTACCATCTCGGCCTATGGCCTTCACACTCAAGCCGGACGATGCGCTGACGGTTGACGCGGACCACACGGGGTACCTGAAGGACCACGTGGACACGGGCGACCGGTGGGTGCTGAACTTCGGCCCCCAGCACCCGGCCATGCACACAACGCTGCGGCTCGTGCTGGAACTGGACGGGGAGCGGATCGCCCGGGTCACGCCCCACATCGGCTACCTGCACTCCGGCTTCGAGAAGCTGGCGGAGTCGCTGGACTACAACCAGTACGTGACGATCTGCTCGAGGATGGACTATCTCTCGCCGATCGCGAACGACATCTGCTGGCACCACGCGGTGGAGAAGCTCTTCGGCATCGGGATCACGCCCCGGTGCAAGGTGCTGCGGACGATCATGGCCGAGGTGGCACGCATCCAGAACCACCTCCTGTGCGTGGGCGCGGCGGGGCTGGACCTCAACGCCTTCACCGGGTTCATCTACGCGTTCAACGTCCGCGAGAAGATCTATGACCTCGTGGACTTCGTCTCCGGCCAGCGGTTCCACCCGGACTGGACCCGCGTGGGCGGGCTGATGCAGGACCTGCCCGACGAAGAGACATTCAAGACAATGGTCAAGGCGCTGATCCACAAGGAGGTTCCCGACGCGCTGCGGGACCTCGAGGGCCTGCTCAACCGCAACCGCATCTTCATGGACCGGACACAGGGCATCGGCGTGATCAGCAAGGAGGACGCGATCGCGTGGAGCCTGTCCGGCCCCATGGCCCGCGCCAGCGGGGTGGTGCGCGACCTCCGGAAGGACGAGCCCTACCTCTGCTACGCGGACAACTGGGACGGGCAGGGCGCGGAGGCCGTGAAGTTCAAGGTGCCCATCGCGGAGACCGGCGACGCCTACACGCGGTACATGGTGCGGGTCGAGGAGATCAAGCAGTCCTGCAAGATCATCGAGCAACTCATCGACCGCATCCCCGCGGGGCCCATCGACACGTTCGCCGACTCAAAGGTCGTCAAGCCCAACAAGAAGGACGTCTACGGCTCCATCGAAGGGCTCATCCAGCACTTCGAGCTCATCATGTCCAACCGCGGATGGAAGCCGCCGGTGGCCGAGTGCTACGGCGCCAACGAGACCGCCAACGGCGAACTGGGGTACTACATCGTCAGTGACGGCAGCGCCCGTTCGTGGCGCGTCCGCGTCCGCCCGCCCTCCTTCATCAACTACGCGATGATCGCGAAGATGACCGAGGGCCACCTCGTCAGCGACATCGTCGCCATCGTGGGCTCCATCAACGTCGTGGCGGCGGAACTGGACAGGTAGGACAGGGCGAACGAGATGCGGCCGACTTGACCCCCCCCCCGCCCGGTATGATGCCTCACGGCGGCAAGATCGGGGAGCCGAACCGATGGGGCGGACTCGGGGGAAACACAACCAGGCGGGTACCCGCGCGTTCTCGCTCGTCGAGGTGGCTGTCACACTTGGCGTGCTGATGGTGCTGGTGTCGTTCATACTGCCGACGATCCGGGGAGCGAGAGACGCCGCGGGTTTGACGCGGGATTCGGCGTCGCTGAAGCAGTGTGCGGCTCTTGTCGCGATGTACGCCGCGGTGTCCAACGACCGGTACCCGGTCGGCGGAAACAATCCGATCGCGCACGCGGACTCGTGGTATCGGCCTCTGATCGCGGCAGGACTGGCGGCGGGGCCCGCGGAGATTGACGCGGTCGGAGTGCGCCGACGCGGAGGCGTGAGGTTCTGGCAATCCTCGTGCATGAACCTTCCCCCAGACCGCATGCTCCCGGGGCGGACATTGCCAGCCTGGACGGGGACGGCGGAGGCTCAGCGCGTGACGGATGTCCTCTACCCGTCGGCGAAAGGACACCTGTTCCGCGCGACGAACGGAGAAGGGACGGCTTCCGAGGGCGGGCAGTGGTTCTGTTGCGGCCCTCGGTGGCGGTCCGCCGTGGCGATGGGCGATGCATCGGTCACGCGGGGCGATTACATCGATTTCAACGGCGGGGAGCCGCCGGTGATCGTGGACGACATCGGCAGGCCCGTGTACACGACCTGGGGCGGGATTCGTGGGCGGGATCGGTAGTCCGAAGGGAGCGCACATGAAGATGTCTGATCGCGCGGCGTGGGTGGTGTCCGTGGTTGGTTTCACCGTGTCGGCGTACGCCACGCGTTGCCGGTACACCGTATCGTGGCCGGCGTCTACACCATGCGCGGGGCCGACGGCCGAGGTGTGCGAGGAATCGACGGTGTCGTGCACATCAGCGCCGGGGCTGGATTGGTCATGCCTCAAGAACATCGGGATCAGGGAGGCTGTCTGCACGACGTACACCCTGGGCGACGACGGAGCCTGGGGACACTTCGCGTGCGACTACACGCCACCGGCGGGTTGGACCTTTGTTGCGAAGCTGGCGGACGGGAGTTGCTGCTGGATCAAGAGCCCCTCGGGCACCGACGTCAAGCCCAGAGAGGCGCTCTTCGTGAACGTGTGTGCCATCGAAGCGTGTGCTTCCGGCGGGGGAGAGCAATGATCATCCCGCTCGCATGGTGCGCGAGTGTGCTGCTCGCTGCACAGCCCGGCGGGCTCTCGCCCGAACTGCGGGCGTTGCTCGACAGGGCCGCGGCGTACACCGGGGCTGTCGAGGCGGTGTACACGGACCCGAAAGGCGCGGAGGTTCGCGTGGGCGTGGACGTGGCGACGGGCGCGTACTACTACGCGGATCCCTCCATGGTCCAGGGGCGAACTCGCGAGGGCCAGAGCTACTCGCGGGACCGCCACCGGGTGTACACGGCCCCGATGGGAAGCAGTACGCCGTTCGGTTCGCTCCGAATCGCGGGGTTCTATCCCAATGTCTGGCTCGCCGAGATTCGCCGGCACCCTGATGCCGTCGTCGAGGAAGCAAGAGAGGGGGATCTGCTGCGGGTGCGGGTCGACACCTCCAAGTACGCCATCCCCGGGGAGCAGAAGAGGGCACCGGCGGACGTCTGGATTGACGCTCGCTCGCGGGTGGTTCGCGTGGGTCGACCGGATTCCCCCGGCGGACCACGGAACGTGCACCTTGATGACAAGTGCCCACTTCCGGTGTCGACCGGCCTCGGAACGACCGAGTTCGTCCTGACATCGGTGGACTACCGCCCCGCGGGACCGGCCGAGTGGTTCGAGCAGGAACGGGTCGCGGGAGTGGGCGCGCTGGTCCGCTACAACTCCACAAAGGCCGCTGCTGCGGCGCGTGCGGCGGAGATGGGCGAAGACTCACATGTCGCGGGCGCGGCCGGTCCCCCACCGAGCAACGAGGGTCCGAGCCTGCCCCTGCTCGCGTGCGGGGTGACACTTTCGGGGATCGGGATCGCGGCGTGGTGGATTCGTCGGAAAGGCCGGGCGTGAGAATCCGCGTCGAGGATGCGCACGGAGTCTTGGTTGCGGTGGTTGGCGCGACGCTTCTCTGGGCCGGGTACTCGAAGCTCAATGACGTCGGTGGCTTTCACGCGGCGATCCGGGCTCAGGACTTGCTGCCGTCGTTCGCACACGGCGCGGTGGCGTGGTGCACGCCGCTCGTTGAAGTCGTGCTTGGGTCAGCGGCCGTCCTCGCCGCGCTCTCGCGGCGTCGCATCGACGCTGCCGGGCTTGCGATGGCGGTGCTGTTCGGGGCGTTCGCGGTCTACGGCATCGGAATGATCGGCTGGTCTCCGAACGCAAGCGCCGGGTGCGGGTGCGGCATCGTCCGCGCGGAGCGGGCGAACTGGGCCACCATCGCCGCACTCGACGCCGGTGTCGCCACAGCGCTCGCGTCGCTGGCCGTCGTCGCCCGCCGTGTGCCGACAGCCATCCCGCCCGCGGATGCTCCCCTCGGGCGACCCGTGGAGCACTGATCGGCGGCCCCGGCGCGTGCCCGGCCGGCTCACGCCTTCATCGCGTCGGCGACCTTGGCGAGCGCCTCGCCCACGATGTTGAAGTGGTCCTCGGTCAGGTCGTGGTGCATCGGCAGGCAGAAGACCTTGTTGCACAGCACGTCGGCGACGGGCGTGTCGTCCGCGTCGTGGGCGCTGAGCGCGGGCTGCTTGGGCAGGGGGCGGGGGTAGTGGACCGCGGTGGGCACGCCCTCGGCCTTGAGCGCCGCGACGAACTCGTCGCGCGTGCAGCGGAACTTGGGAAGGTTGAGCTGCGCGGTGTAGAGGTGGAAGACCGGGTCGGACTTGGGGGTGGCGCGGGGGGCCAGCAGGCCGTCGATGCGGGAGATGATCTTGTCGTACTTGGCGGCGTTCGCGCGGCGGGTGTTGGTCTGGTCCTGCAGGCGGTCGAGGCGCGAGCAGCCGATGGCGCCGGCCATGTCGTTCATGCGGTAGTTGTACCCGATCGACTCGTGCAGGTACTTGTCGGTCTCGCCGTGCGAGCGGAGGAGCTGGATCTCGCGGGCGAGGCCCTCGTCGTTGCAGGTGACGATGCCGCCCTCGCCGGTGGCGAGGTTCTTGGTGGCGTAGAGGGAGTAGGTGACCGCATCGCCGAAGGCGCCGAGCCCGCGCCCGGCGTAGGTCGCCAGGTGCGCCTGGGCGGCGTCGTAGATGACCATGAGGTTCTTCTTCTCGGCGAGGTCCTGGATGGCGTCGATGTCCACCGGGCAGCCGTACAGGTGCGTGGCGGCGATGGCGGTGGTATTGCGAGTGACCTTGCGGGCGGCGTCGCGCGGGTCGATCTGATAGGTGTCGGGGAGCGCGTCGACGAAGATGGGGTTGGCGCCGCGCGCCACGACCATGGACACGGTGGCGATGTAGGACCACGCGGGGACCAGAACGTCGTCGCCGCGCTTGATCAGCGGCTCATAGGCGAGCTGGAGGGCGCAGGTGCCGTTCGCGCAGGTCATGGCGAACTTGGACTCGGTCAGGGCGCTCCAACGCGTCTCGAGCTCGGCGCACTTGGTGGCGGCCCGGAGCATCCCGGAGCGGAGGACGGCGTTGCAGGCCTCGATGTCAGCCTCGGTGAGGGCCGTGGACATGAACGGGACGGGCTTGGCGCTGACGGGCGTGCCGCCAAACTGAGCGAGGTTCTTGGCCTTGTCCCCAAGGGTCTTGGCGGCTGTCATCGTGGTCAAAGCGAGTCTCCAGGGTGTTAAATGGAAGGGTAGGCGGAGTGCTCGGCGTGCGGGGCAGTTCGGGGTGTGTGTGGATGCCCTCAAAGAAACGCGGGGCGAGCCGTTGTGGCCCGCCCCGCGTCCGTTACCTCGAGAGAGGGTCTGGCTTCAGGGGCAGCCCCCGCCGCCCACGGTGTTGATCAGGGCGGAAATGTCGTCCTGGTCGACGTTGCCGTCGCAGTTGAAGTCGGGGTTGGCACCGTTGGGGTTCTCGCCGCCGGCGACGAGGTTGACGAGGAAGACCACGTCATCCTGATCGACGTTGCCGTCCTCGTTGAGGTCGGGGAGGCAGTCGGTCTTGATGATGGTGAGGGTGCCCGTGGAGGGGTTGGGGACGGTGGTGCCGGAGGCGGCGACGCGGATGAGGACGGGGCTGGCGGCGCGGACGACGAGGTTCTGGATGCGGGCCTGGTTGGAGCTGCAGCCGGCCTGGCCGGAGCCGACGTTGTCGTTGCAGGCGAGCTCGTTCCCGCCACACTCATCCATGACGCTGAGGATGGGGTTGGAGATGGCCGAGCCGCAGGTCTGGATGGTGAAGATCCCGTCGCACTCGGGGACGAAGCGGAACCACATGTCGCGGATGGAGCCGTTGGAGGGCTGGCAGGAGGCGACGAAGTCGGTGGTGGTTTCCGCGAGATCGAACGGGGTGGCGCCGATGCCGATGTCGGTAGGGGTCGCGCAGTTGTCGTTGGGAGCCGCGGCGGGGGCGGGGTTGATGGAGAGGTTGTAGGTGCTGCTGGAGGCGAGGAAGGTGCCCGAGCCGACGGAGACGCGGATGAGGTAGGTCTGGTTCGCGATCATGCCGAAGGAGGCGACGCGGCTGCGGGCGGAGGAGCAGCCTGTGGCGGGGCCGGTGGTGTAGTCGTTGTTGCAGGCGAGTTCGGACCCGTTGCAGGAGTCGTAGATGCTCAGGACGGTGTCGACGTTGGCGCCGCACGTCTCAATGCGGTAGTCGGCGGTGGTCGTGGGGGTGAAGGAGTACCAGAGATCGCCCTTGGTGCCGCTGGTGATGCAGGAGGACTGGAGGTTGGGGTCGTTCACGAGGGCGCCGCAGACGCCCTGGCCGGTGCCGAGAACGTTGGTGCCCTGTGAGACCGGCGCAGCGGTGGCGCAGGTGTCGTTGGCGGCCTGCGGGAACGCAGGGTCGAGCTGGACGACGGCGTTGGTGGAGGTCGCGGGCGCACCGCATGGGCCGGTGATGACGCAGTGGTAGGTTCCGGCGTCAGCGGGGGAGAGCGGGGGGTTGATGCGGAACTGGAACGAGGTGGCGCCGACGAGGGTGGACCCGCTCGGAGTCAGGCCGTCAGAGAGGGGGGTGCCGTTCTTGTACCACTGATAGGAGAAAGAGGGCGTGCCCGAGGCGGCGATGTTGAGGATGACGCTGCTGGAGCAGGTGGAGAAGTTGGTACTGGCGGCGGGTTGGCTGACGATGGTGGGCGCGACGCACGAGGGGCCGCCGGAGAACTGGAAGATCCACGGGGGCGCCCCGACGATGCGCTGAGTGCCGCCCTGGAACCCGGAGATGGCGGAGCCGTCCGGGGAGATGGCGACGGGGTTGCCGATGACGGGCAGACCGCGCGTGGGGTCGCCGTTGTCACCGATGGGTCCCCAGAACATGCCGGGTCCGACGTTCGGGGTGCCCAGAGCAACGTTGTAGTCGTACCAGTCGGTGATGGTCCCACCGTCGGCTGGGGTCCAGATGAACCCGCCGGTCATGAACGAGCCGCAGGTGCTGTAGACCGCAGAGCCGGCGATGATGTTGCCGTCCTCGGACATGCAGAGGATGCCGCCAAGGTTGGGAGGCAGGCCGCACGAGGTCACGGCAACGGGGAGCCAGGAGGCCTGGACCGTGAGGTTGTTCCCGAGCAGGATGGGAGCGCCCCAGGAGGAGCCGTTCCGGACCCACTTGGTGATGCCGTCCGCCCCGCGGGCGACGATGATGGTGCCGGCGCTGTTCATCGCCATGCTGCTGGGAGTTGAGGAGATGTACTTGGGGAACCCGTTGCCGTCGAGCCCGGTGTCGAGGTAGGTCATCACGAAGGGGTCGTTGACCGTGGGGCGCATCCAGACGCAGAAGCGGCCGCCATCGGCGTCGGCCGCGGGGCTGGTGCTGACGTTGTGCTCGGTGGCGCCGGCGACCACCAGCCCGTCGCTGCTCACGGCGTAGGCGTTGCCGGTTCGGCGGAGAGCGGTCTGGCCGGCGGTCGTCTTGAAGGGGGTGGGCAGGACCGTGGTGAGGCCAGAGTTCGCGTCCCAGATGAAGGGACGCCAGCGGAACGAGTTGGCGCTCACGGCGGTGCCGGCGGAGTTGTAGGTGCAGACGTATCCCTGGCCGACGATGAACCGACCGGTGGCCGAGATGGCATTGGGGGCAAGGAAGTTGCTGTTGGTCCCGCCGCCGCTGCCGGAGCCGAAGGCGATGAGGCTGCCGTCGATCGATAGACCGGCGATGGGGTTCCAGGTGCCCGAGGCGGCGCTCCAGCGCCGACCCGCGAACTCGGTGGCGGCGGGGAGCGTGGTCGAAGGAACCAGGGTCGGGTCGGGCCGATGGGGAGGCGAAACGCTGGCGGCGGTGTTGCCGAAGATGCGCGGGAAGAGGGTGCCGTCGTTCAGCCAGTTGCCGGTCATGAACAGGGAATCGGCGGAGATCAGCCCGCCGCCCCCGCTGCCACCGATATCAGTGATCACCAGGTTGGAGCCGGTGAGGGCGTAGCGGGTTGCGTTGCCGTTGGACCCGCCGACGTAGTAGGTGCCGCCGATGCTGTTGGTCATCCCGGCGGGGACGCCGACGCCGATGGACGTAATGCTGGGCTGAGCCGAAGCCAACCCCGCACAGGTCGCCAAAGCCGCTGCGACCGCGAAGTACCCGTGAAACCTGCGCATTGCCAATCTCCTGTGTGAGGCCGTTTCGGTGACCCGTGGGGGACCATGCCCCCAAGCCGGACGATAACGCCTCCACAAACTGTTTGCAAGACTGTTTGCAGAGATATCGCCAGAAATATTGTGAGAGTTATTCCCGGTGAAACAGAATCTGGTATACTGCCCTGCAGCAGATCCAGGCTCACGTCATGACGACATTCCAAACAAAAACCGTTCAACTGGTCACGGATGGCCGACAAGCCGTGCAGGACATTCGCCGGGCCCTCATCGGGCTCTACGCCAGCGTCGGCGCTGACCCCTCCCAGCCGCAGGAGGTTGCACGCCAGTTTTCACTGAACCGGAACCTGGCCTGGAAGCTCTCAAAGGTCATCAACGCAACCGATCCGTTCGCGACGCTGAACCACCTTCCGGGGCAGCAGGGGATGGACCTTGCGGTCGACGCGTTTCGGAAGGCGGGCGCCCCGCCGGCGATGCTGTCGCAACTGGACAGCGCCATCACGCGGTTCATGCAGTTTGTCGGCGTGCACGCGGGGGACCGCGGGCGGTTCGAGCTGATGCTCGAGAGCATGGGGCTCTTCGAGCGAGAGACGCGGGCCGAGAGCGGCAGGGAGCTGGCGTTCCGCGGGAACAGCATGATCTGGGGCGTGCAGGCGCGGGTGCGCATCGCCACCATGCTGCTCGGCCCGGGCGCCCCGGGCAAGGGCGACGGAATCCTGATCTCCGGGCTGGCGGGTTTTCAGCGGCTGAGGCCCACCGCGCGCTGGAGGCTGTTCCGCGCCCAGATGGTCGACGACTCGGGCCGCCCGATGCTCGACGCGGGAATGGAGGAGTTCGAGGCCAAGCACAGCGGCGAGACGCCGATGATCATCCGCAAGTTCTCCTCGCCAGACCTGCCTCGCATCGAGTCCGCGCGGGCGCCCGACGGCACGGACTTCTTCCTGCCAGGCGGCGAGGTCGGCAACCTCGGCGCGTTTGACTGCTACTTCGGGTACGTGTTCCGCGGCGTGCCCATGGCCCGCGGGCCGGGCAATGAGTACGGATCGACGGCGACCGCGATCAACCTCCCCGCCGAGAACCTGGTCCATGATCTGATCGTCCACAAGAGCCTGTTCCCGCCCCTGAGCCCGGAGGTGCTGGTCTTCGGCTATCCACACGGAGAGCCGGAGAACCCCGCCGCCCGGGCGCCGGAGGACATGCTGCCTATCACGGAGACGGCGGTGGAACTGGCTGGCCCGCCACCGGCGGTGGCAACGCCCCTGATCCCCAACTACCCGCAGCTCGTCAACGCGCTGTACGAGCGCATGGGGTGGAATCCGGAGGAGTTCTGGGGGGTGCGGGTGACCATGAGGTTCCCGCCCATGAACGCGAAGGTCGTGATCCGTTGGCCGTTGGCGGAGGGCTGATCTCGCACTGGCTGTGTACGCTGCGTGTCGACCCCGGGCCCGTGGGGCAGGGGAGGAAGGAGCGCGCGTGCTGGTCGGTGTGCTCGGTGGCGGTCAACTCGGACGGATGCTCGCGATGGCGGGGCTGCCCCTGGGCCTTCGGTTCCGGTTCTTTGACCCCTCGCCGGAGGCGCCGGCCCGCGAGGTGGGTGAGTTGGTCGTGGGGAGTTTCGACGACGCCCAGGCCCTCGACCGCTTCTCCGCGGGGCTGGATGTCGCAACCTTTGAGTTTGAGAACGTGCCGCTCGCGGCGGCGGAACGCGTCGCGGGCCGCGTCACGATGCATCCATCGCCCAGGGCGCTGGCCACCGGGCAGGATCGGCTGAGCGAGAAGATGCTCTTCCGAGAGGTGGGCGTCGGCGTCCACGACTTTGCCCCTGCGGGGTCCGACGCGGAGGTGCGGTCCGCGGCGGCGACGCTCGGCCTGCCCCTGATCGCCAAGACGCGGCGGATGGGGTATGACGGGAAGGGGCAGAAGGTCCTGCGCCACGAGGCAGATGTGGCGGTGTGCTGGGCGGAGCTGGGCGGGGTGCCCCTCCTGCTGGAGCGGCTCGTGCCCTTCGAGCGCGAGGTGTCCGTCGTCGCGTGCCGCGGGGTCGGGGGCGAGTTCGCGGCGTATCCGCTGACGCAGAACACGCACGTCCGGGGCATCTTGCGCGAGAGCGCGGCGCCGGCGGCGGACCCGGGAGGCAGGCTGGGCGAGGAGGCCGCACGGCACGCGCGGCGCATCATGGAACGGCTGGGGTACGTGGGCGTGGCGGCGGTGGAGTTTTTCGTGCGAGGGGGCGAACTGCTCGCGAATGAGATGGCGCCGCGCGTGCACAACAGCGGGCATTGGACGATCGACGGGTGCCAGTGCTCACAGTTTGAGAACCACTGCCGCGCAATCGCGGGGTTGCCACTTGGCCCGACGGCGGCGCGGGCGCCGAGCGTGATGGTGAACCTGATCGGGCACGTGCCATCGGCGGCGGAGGTGCTGAGGCTGCCCGGGGCGCACCTGCACCTGTACGGGAAGGCCCCCAGGCCCGGACGCAAGGTAGGACACGTGACCTTGGTGGGGCCGGACGCAGTGGCGGGGGCCGAGCGGGTGGCGGCCTTGTCGCCGATCACGTGAGGGTGGAACTCGCGCCCGTGGCACTCAATTGCGCCGGGCGAGCGGCGACGCTCGGGTGCGTGGCCCTAGGGGCAACCCCCGCCGCCGACAGTGTTGATGAGCGCACCCACATCGTCCTGATCGACGTTGCCGTCCTGGTTGAAGTCGGGGTCGATGCCGGTGGGGTTTTCGCCCCCGCCCACCACGTTGATCAGGTACGTCACGTCGTCCTGATCGACGTTGCCGTCCTGGTTGACATCCGGATCACAGGGCGGCGGGCACACGCTCGAAGGAAACCCCGCAAGCTTGGACGCGACGCCCGAGGTGCTCAGCACCCAGGCCTCGCACCGGGAGAGATCAAACCCGATGCCGCAGAGCGAGTTGACGCCGGCCGGCAGGGCGTGCTCGGCAACGAAAGCGCCGCTCGGCGTGAACTCGCCGACGGCCTCCTCATCGCTCGACACGATGAAGAGATTGCCGTTGCCGCCGACGTCGAGGTCGCCGAAGTTCACCGTGAACGAAGGTCGCCCCGTCGTGACCTGCCACGTCTGGATCACCCCGCCCGTCGCGGTGTCGATCTCGGCGACGCGGCTGGCCGCGGTTCCACCGGGCACCTTGTCCTGAACAAGGAACAGTGTTCCACGCGCGGGGTGGTACGCCCCCCCGACCACATGACTGACGCCGAACGCGGTGACCAGGGACGCGATGACCGTGCCGGCGCTATCCACCGCGTACACCTCCGCAGCGCCGGACTCCCCGTCGATATACAGCACCGAGCCGGCGGGCACCGCGGAACCGCCCAGCACGAATGCTCCCTTCACCACGTCCACATCGGCGTCGTTCGCGCTGGCACCGGGCCTCGTGAGGTCGCTCAGGGCCGAGCCCGAACCGCTGTACCGCTTGAGAACCAATCCAAAGCTCGGATAGGTGAGCACGACGTCATTCGCCCAGTCAAACCCGAGCCCCACGCTCGAAGTCCCCGTGGAGAACTGGCCGATCTGCGCCAGTTGACCGGACGCCTGCGCCCCAAGAATGAAGACGGACGCCAGACACATCGCGCTGCGCATCTGCACACACCCCTCCTGTGGCCGGCGACCGCCGGCCACTTGATACCACAGTCAACACCGTCCGGCTCATGAAGGCCGGCCCCCCTGAGCCCCGGCGGCGTCTACGGGCACCCGCCCCCGCCCACCGTGTTGATCAGCGCGGACACGTCGTCCTGATCCACATTTCCATCGGCGTTGAAGTCCGGATCGATGCCCGCGGGGTTCTCACCCCCGCCCACCACGTTGATCAGGTACGTCACGTCGTCCTGATCGACGTTACCGTCCTGATTCACGTCCGGGCAACACGCGAGAAACTCGGCGATGACCGGCTGGGACTCCGAGGCGCCGCACGGATTCCCCGCGACGCATCGCAGCGAGACGTCCGCCACAAACGGCCCTCCCTGCGAGGTGCCGCTCTGCACGAGCAGGTCAGAGGTCTGGACGCCGGTGAAGGTCGCGCCAAAGCCGGCGTGCTCGCCCTCGACAAGGTCGTTCCACTGGCCGGGCTGGCCCGGATTCTCGGCCTGCCACCGGACAGCGGTGCCGGCGGACCCCGCGATGCGCGCGTGCAGGGTGCCGGAAGCACCCGGGCAGATCGACACTCCCTGCGCCACGTGAGCGACCGGGCAGCAGTCACCGCTGGCGCACACGCCCCGCAGCACGATGTTGTCGTAGTTGTGCCCCGGGTGACGGAAGTCATACAGCCCGACCCGCCCCGAGGGGCGGGACGTGTACGTGTGGGTGGTCACGAGGTTGCCGTTGACGTAGGCGCTGTACGAATCGCCGCTCACGACCGCCCGGATGTGGATGGTGCTGCCGACCGTGTACACGCCGTTGGCCTGATTGATGGCCGCTCCGGCGTCGCCGTTGACCATGTTGTGCCAGTACACACTGCCGCGCGCCGTGACCAGCAGCACGCCGTTCAGGCCGTCGTCGTCCGCGTGCAGCCACACGCCCCCGTCATCGGCGCCGACCACGTCGCACTCGAACTCCAGGTCCGTCAGGTCCCAGGGCAGCGATGTGAACGTGGGGGGCATGTTGGTCGGGGAGATGGCCCCGTAGACGCCGCCGAACAACTGCCAGTTGCCCCGCTCGTTGCCCCAGAGCGCGCCCGACCAGCCCGCGTCGTCGAACTCGTCCGTGCAGAGCACGGGCTGCGCGCACAGGGTGGCCGCGGACGCCAGGAGCGCCAACGCCGCTGTCGTGAATCGGATCATCCCAGTCCTCTCTCGCCCCCGGTCAGGGGCAGGCGCCGCCGGCAACGACATCGATCAGCGCCGAGACGTCGTCCTGATCGACGTTGCCGTCGTGGTTGAAGTCGGGGTCGATGCCCGTGGGGTTCTCGCCGCCGCCGACGACGTTGATGAGGTACGACACGTCGTCCTGATCGACGTTGCCGTCCTGGTTCATGTCCGGGTCGCAGGAGGGCCCGCCGCAGTCGGCCGGGATGTACACCAGGCCAAGCAGGTTGCTCGATCCCAGGGCCCCGACCACCGTCGCGGCACCGCTGGTGAGATTGATGGTGTAGAGCGTGTCGGTGTTGTTGCACACCAGGTACATGAGGCCGTTGTCCCTGTTGAAGGCCAGGCCGTTGGGATTGGTGGGGCCCGCGAGGGGGCCGATCAGCGTCGTGGCGCCGGTCGCCCGATCCATGCTGTAGAACGAGTCCGCGCCGCTGTTCGTGGAGTACATGCGGTCGTTGATGGAGTCATACCCCAGGTTGGAGAACGACGTCAGGCCCGAGGTGCCCACGAGCGTGGCGGCCCCGGTGCTGGTGTTGATGGTGTACAGCCCGTTGTTGTGCGACGACACGCCGTAGAGCGTGCCCGTGCTGCTGTCCCACTCCAGCCCGTGCATGACGACCGCCGAGTCGCCGTACGCGCCCACGAGGGTCGCGGTGCCGGACTCGAGGTCCAGCGTGTACAGCGAGTCGTTGCTCGTGCTCGTCAGATACAGCGTCTGCGTCGCGCAGTCATACGCCAGACCGCCCGTGGTCCCGGCGTTGCTGCTCGCCGTCCCGATGACCGTCCGCGTTCCGTTCACGTAGTCGATCTCGGAGATGGCGCGGCTGCTGTCGATCGCGTACATCCGACCCTGCCCGAACGCCGCCGATGCCGACACTGCCACCAGACCCGCCGCAATCACACATGCGCGCATAATCAAATCCTCCGGGCAGCCCACACCCCGAACCGGGTGACACAGCCGCGGCCGCAGTGTACCACTCCCCTCCGAGAACGCCAGAAGAACCTCCCAAAGACGGCGGGCGCGCCGGGTCCGATAGTCTCAGCACTCTCGCCCCCCGAACACCCGCGACATAAACATCATTTATGACTGTAGTAACTTGAATCGACTTGGTTCATGCCAGATCCCGCCGAATACTCTGGGGCACGAACAGGAGCACCCCATGACCCGTCCCGACCCCTTCGGCGCCCGCAAGACCCTGACCGTCGGCAAGACCCAGTACGCGTACTACGACCTCGGCGCCCTGTCCGCCAAGGGGGTGGGCCGGGTCGACCGCCTTCCCTACTCCATCAAGGTCCTGCTGGAAAGCATGCTGCGGAACCTGGACGGCTTCGTGGTGACCGCCGACGACGTCTCGGGCCTGGCCAACTGGAACGCCAAGAGCCCCGCGAAGGAAGAGATCCCCTTCATGCCCGGCCGGGTGGTGCTGCAGGACTTCACGGGCGTCCCCTGCGTTGTCGACCTTGCCGCGATGCGCGACGCGATGAAGGCCCTGGGGGGTGACCCGACCCGCATCAACCCGCTGGTGCGATGCGACCTGGTCATCGACCACAGCGTGCAGGTGGATGCCTTCGGCTCCGCGCAGGCCCTGACCATCAACGCCGGGAAGGAGTTCGAGCGCAACAGCGAGCGCTACGAGTTCCTGAAGTGGGGCCAGCAGAGCCTCAACAACTTCACCTGCGTGCCCCCCGCCACCGGCATCGTCCACCAGGTCAACCTCGAGTATCTCGCCCCCGCCGTCCTCACCCGCACCTGCCGGTCCAGCGGCCAGCAGGTCGCCTACCCGGACTCCTGCGTCGGCACCGACAGCCACACCACCATGATCAACGGCCTGGGCGTCGTTGGCTGGGGCGTCGGCGGGATCGAGGCCGAGGCCGTCATGCTGGGCCAGCCCATCTACATGCTCACCCCCGAGGTCGTCGGCTTCCGCCTCAAGGGCAAGCTCCCCGAGGGCACGACCGCCACCGACCTGGTCCTCACCGTCACCCAGATGCTCCGCAAGAAGGGCGTCGTCGACAAGTTCGTGGAGTTCTTCGGCGACGGCCTCGCGGGCATGAGCGTGCCGGACCGCGCCACCATCGCCAACATGGCCCCCGAGTACGGCGCCACCATGGGCTTCTTCCCCGTCGACCAGGCCACCCTCGACTACCTCCGTTTCACCGGCCGAAGCGATGATTCCGTCGCGCTCGTCGAGGCCTACTGCAAGGCCAACGGCCTGTTCTGGGCCCCCGGCAGCCCCGAGCCGGAGTTCACCGACGTGCTCGAGCTCGACCTCGCCACCGTCCAGCCCAGCATGGCTGGCCCCAAACGCCCGCAGGACCGCGTCGAACTCAAGAATGTCAAGAGCGAGTTCTTCCGCGCCATGGCGGCGCCGCTGGGCAACACGGCCTTCGGCATGCCCGCCGACAAGATCTTCGGCGCCAAGGGCACCGTGAAGCACGCCGACGGCACGCCGCCGAGCACCATCACGCACGGCGCCGTCGTCATCGCCGCCATCACGAGCTGCACCAACACCAGCAACCCCGACGTCCTCATCGCCGCGGGCCTGGTCGCGCGGAAGGCCCGCGCCCTCGGCCTCACCCGAAAGCCCTGGGTCAAGACCAGCCTCGCCCCCGGTTCCAAGGTCGTCACCGCCTACCTCGACAAGGCCGGCCTCTCCGCCGATCTTGACTCCATCGGTTTCAACACCGTGGGCTACGGCTGCACGACCTGCATCGGCAACTCCGGCCCGCTCCCGGACGAGGTCGAGGCCGCCATCAAGGAGGGCGATCTCTGCGTCGCCAGCGTCCTCTCCGGCAACCGCAACTTCGAGGGCCGCGTCCACCAGAGCGTCAAGGCCAACTACCTCGCCAGCCCGCCCCTCTGCGTCGCGTACGCCATCGCGGGCTCGGTCGCCATCGATCTCGCCACCGAGCCCCTGGGCACCTCCAAGGACGGCAAGCCCGTCTTCCTCAAGGACATCTGGCCCTCCCTCAGGGAAATCCAGGACGTCAAGGCCTCGTGCCTCAACCCCGCCCAGTTCCGCGCGGAGTACGCCAACGTCTTCAACGGCAACCCCCAGTGGAACGCGGTCCCGGTCTCCAAGAGCGAGCTCTATTCCTGGAATGCCTCGTCGACCTACATCCAGCAGCCCCCGTACTTCAAGGGCATGCAGGCCAGCCCGACGCCCCCCGGCGCCATCCGCGGCGCGCGCTGCCTCGCGCTCCTCGCCGACAGCGTCACCACCGACCACATCTCCCCCGCCGGCGACATCGCCGAAAACTCTCCCGCCGGCGAGTACCTCAAGAGCCTCGGCGTGCGCAAGGCCGACTTCAACTCCTACGGCAGCCGGCGCGGCAACGACCGCATCATGACACGGGGCACCTTCGCCAACGTCCGCATCAAGAACGCCCTCGCCAAGGACGCCTCCAGCGGCAAGATCAGGGAGGGCGGCTGGACCCGCGACATGAGCAAGGCCGGCGCGGGCAAGATCGACTTCATCTACAACGCCGCCATGAACTACATGAAGGAGGGCACGCCCCTGGTCGTGCTCGCGGGCAAGGACTACGGCATGGGCAGCAGCCGCGACTGGGCCGCCAAGGGCACCCTGCTGCTCGGCGTCCGCGCGGTCATCTCCGAGTCCTTCGAGCGCATCCACCGTTCGAACCTCGTGGGCATGGGCGTGCTGCCGCTGAACTTCGCCGCCGGCCAGAACGCCGCCAGCCTGGGCCTGACCGGCGAGGAGTCCTTCGATATCCACCTTCCCGTGAGCGCCGAGGGGCTTGTCGAGCCCCGCTGCGAGGTGCGCGTCGTGGCGACGCGGGCCGACGGCTCCAGGGTGGAGTTCGGGGCCCTCTGCCGCATCGACACACCCGTCGAGGCCGAGTACTACCGCAACGGAGGCGTGCTGCACACCGTGCTCCGCCGTCTCCTGAACGAGAGCCGCCAGCCCGCCGGAGTGTGATCCCGGCCTACTTCGGCTTGCCGGTCGCGATGTCCTGCCCGCGGAAGTGGCGGACCATGTCGCGCATCATCTGAGCCCCGCGCACGCGCTGCGTGGGGTTCGCGTTGCTGCCCAGCGTTCTGTTCATCACGGAGACCATCCGCCCGATCGCCTCGGGCGGCGGCTGATTCTCCGGGTCTCGCAGCGCCTGCCGGTCCCTCGACGCCTGCTTGCGGACCTCGTTGATGCGGTCCGAGTCCGAGACATCCCGCACCTGGCCCCCCACCGCCTCCATCGTCTTCTGGAAGTCCACGAAGGCCTGCTCCAGGAACTCTTCCCGCTCCTCCGGGGCCACCTTGTCATAGTCCTTCGCGTGCTTGTCCCACAGGTCGATCGCGAGCCTCGACGCGTTCTCCTCCAGCTTCTCCCGGGCCGCCCCCGCCACACCGGAGGCGAACCCCGCGAGCAGCACGCTGTCGCCCGCGTCCATCTTGCGGAGGCGCTGGACGAGCTGACCGATCAGCTCCATCCGCTTCTCGACGGGGAGGTTGTTGAACTCGTCCGTGAGCAGGGTGTAGTTCATCACGCGGTCGAGCTTTCCCCGCCTGTAGTCGGGCTGAAAGACCGGCCCGTACACCGCGAAGAGGCCCGCGCCGCCGCCGAGCAGCAGCAGGGCGCCGCCGATCCAGAGCGTCCGACGCCGCCCCGGCGTTGCACGCGCCGCGTCCCACCAGCCGCGCAGGGTCTCACCCATCGGGCGGCGCCGGGCCGGAGGGCGTGCCGCCGTCGCGGGCGAGCCCGGTTCAGGGTCCAGCAGTCCCGGAAGGCTGTTTGTCACGCGGGGCCCCCTTTCACGCACCCAGCCCGCCGAAGCGAACCGTGTCGGCGATCAGTTTCTCGATCTGCTCGGGCGCGACGAACGTCGCCGGCGCCGCGCGGTAGTCTCCGAAGTACATCGCGTTCCGCTTCCAGCGTGCCTCCGCGCTCATCTCGCCCCGCTTGTTCGCCACGAACCGAGGGTTGTGCCAATCGTCCGCGTCGAAGCACAGGGGCAGAGGCGGCAGCGCCTGCTCGTACGCCCTCGTCGCGCCCGACTGCACGTTCCGCACCGTCAGCGTCTCCGCCACGATCATCACGAACGCCGGCCCGTACTCGTACGACGTCCCGTTGTACTGCCACAGGGGCTTGAACCCCGTCGCCGCGTCCGCCGACGACGTGTCCGACGGGCACCGCCAGGGGTCGCTCACCACCCAGTCGTTGTCCGCCATCTTCACCGGCATCGCGGCGTCAACGTACTTCGACATCACGTCCAGCAGCGACGGGTCGTTCTCGTTGGCGCCGTCGTTGAGGGGCCTCACCCGCGGCAGCAGCCCCTTGGACTCCGTGTTCATGTACATCTGCAGGCCCAGCCCGATGCTCTTGAGGTTCGCCAGACACCGCGTGTTCCGCCCCGCCTCGCGCGCGTGGCTCAGCGCCGGCAGGAGCACGGAGATCAGCACCACGATGATCGAGATCACCACCAGCAGCTCGATCAGCGTGAACCCCCGGGCCCGCGCCCGGGGGTTGCTGTGACGTCCGTGCACCGTGGGTGGGGGTGTGTTCATAGCGGCAGGCTCAACGTGAATCCTTGGCTCGTCGCGGCCTCCACGATGGAGCGGGCCGTCGGCGTCTGAATCGACCGAATGGTGGACGCGTTCTCCTTGAAACTCCTTCGGAACTGCTCGTCGTTCTGCTTCGCCTTTTCGATGCTTTGCGCCACGCTCGCCAGCGCCGCCCGCAGCCGGTTTGCCCTCACGGCCATCGCCAGCAGCGCACCGCCCAGCACCACGGGCGACCGCAGCGGTTCGGGAAGCGACCGGGAGATCAGTTCCACACCCTCGCTGATCGGGTGGGTCGGATGCCCGGCTTCCGCGATCAGGGCGTCGAGTTCACCCACCGCCGCGTCCAGCGCTCGCGCGTGCTCTTCCATCTGGGCCAGCGCCGCCGTCGCGTCCCTCATGCCGGGGGAGTCCGGGACCAATCCGGACTGCCGCATCTGTTCCACGAGCTCCCGTTGGGCGGCCACGTCGCCACGAACCGCTTCCTGCATCGCCCCGGCGCGGTCACGAAGCGCCACCGCGTCGGGCAACCCCTCGCAGCCTCCAACGCCAGCGCTCAGCACCACACCCAGCATCAGCGACACCCCCAGCACCCACCCGTTCGAGTTTCCACGAGCCGCCATGCGGCACCCCCCTTCTACCCGCCCCGGGGCCGGCAGGTTTCCAAAGCGGTGCACATGCCCGCCTGGTCCGGCCCCATGGCCAACGCTACCTGGGCCGGGCCGCGCGGGGCTCACGTGGTCTCAGATGCGCGCGCACGGCGGGCCGACCGGACAGAAAACTCCGGCTCACTCCCCCGCCAGCACCCGGCGGCAGAACTCGTGCGTGAGCGCATGCCCGGACCGGGTCGCCACCACGTCCGCCTGCAAGGGCCGCCCCAGGAGCGACAGGTCGCCGATCAGGTCCAGCAACTTGTGACTCGCGGGCTCGTTCCGCATCCGCCACTCGTTGTCGATCGGCACGCCGTCATCCCCCACCACCACCATCTCGCGGGGCGTCAGGTGGGAAAAGAGCCCCATCGCGCGTGCGGCCTCGGCCTCGCGCCGCAGCGAGAACGTCCGGGCCGGGGCGATCTCCCTTGCATAGGCCTCCGGGCAGCCGTCCCACTCCGCGCGCTGCGCCGGGATGGGCGAGCCCGCGCCATAGTCCAGCTCGTACGTGTACGACACGCCCCGCGCTCGCGGCGTCGCCACGATCGACGCGTCACCGTGCACCACCTCGATCCTTTCCCGCAGCACGATCGGCTCCGGCGACGGCCCCGGCGTGAGCGCCGGGCTCAGCGCCTCGACCCACGGCTGCGCGGAGCCATCCAGAATCGGCGCTTCCGGCCCGCCATCGAACCGCACCGCCGCACTCCACACCCCCAGGCCCGCGAACGCCGACATCAGATGTTCCACCGTGGCAAAGACCGCCCCGCCCGCGCTCAGCGTGGTGTTTCTGACCGGCACGCCCTTCGGCAGACCGGTCCACCCCACGTCGGGCGACACCGCCGACGTGTGCGCTGCCACGGCAGTGCCCCCGCGGGCGATCGTGATGCCGCCCGCCTTCGAAGGACCGATCGTGACGTTCGCCCGCTTTCCGGAGAAGAGTCCAAGCCCCGACACAGGTCCGACAGCCGCCACCACGCACTGTGCGCCCCGGGCCCTCACGACAGGCACCAACGCAGCGCCGCCATTCTCACCCACACCCCGTTGGCCACCTGCCTCAGCACGCGGCTGCGCGGCCCGTCCGCGACGGAGGCGTCCAGCTCGATACCCCTGTTGATCGGGCCCGGGTGCAGCACCACGGCGCCGGGCTTCATCTTCGCCTCGCGGGCCGCCGTCAGCGCGTACCCCTCGCGGTACTCGCGCACCGAGGCGATGGGTGAGCCCCGCGGTGCCTCCGCAGCCGCCGGCCCCGGCGTCTTTCCTTCCCCTTGCCTCTCGAACTGGATCCGGAGCATCACGATGGCGTCCGCGGAGGTCAGCACGTCGTCGAGTGCGTGCTCCACGCTCGCGCCCAGGGTCGCCAGCCCCGCGTGCACCATCCCCGCGGGACCGACGCACACCGCCCTCGCGCCCAGCGCCGCCGCACCCGCGATCAGCGACCGGCCCACCCGCGAACTCGCCACGTCGCCCACGATCGCGATCGTGAGCCCCGAGAGATCAAAGTCCGACAGCCTGTCGTGAGCCTCGGCGAGCGTGAAAAGGTCCAGCAGCCCCTGCGTCGGGTGCTCGTGCCGCCCATCGCCGGCGTTCAGCACCGGGGGGGTCACGGCGTCCGCGATCATCGCCGCGGCGCCCGCCTGCCTGGCCCGCACCACGAGCGCGTCCACGCCCATGGCCTCCACGTTCCTTGCCGTGTCGATGAGCGTCTCGCCCTTGTTCACACTCGAGGATGAACCGAGCAGGTCCACCACGACCGCACCGAGCCGCTTGGCAGCGACCGAGAAACTGACCCGGGTTCGCGTCGAATCCTCGAAGAACAGATTGGCCACAAGCCGCCCGCGCAGCTCGTCACCCCGCACGCCCGCGTGCCGCAGGTCCCTCGCCGCCGCGAGCAGGTCGCGAACTTCATCCGCCGATCTGCCCTGCAGGCCCAGCAGATCACGGGGCCCTTGGGCTGGGGGCGCGGGTGCCTTGACGGCCTTGGAACGCGACGCGGACCGGGTGACGCGGGGCATGCGGCTCATTGTACGAATGCCGCGGACCCGGGAGGGACCGGTGCCGGGTACGCTCCCCGCATGACCAAGGCCATCCTGTTCGCCGTGATCGCGGGTCTCTGCTGGGGCGTGGGCGAGATCGGGACCAAGGCCGCGCTCAACAGCCGTCAGGTCGGGCCGATGACCGCCATGCTCGTGCGGGCCCTCGTCACCGTGCTGCCCGCGGTCGTCGCCTACGTGATCGCCACGCGCGTCTGGAAGAGCGAGCCCGCGGAGTGGATGAAGCTCGCGACCCCCGGCACCTGGGCATACCTCATCGTCGGCTCGGGCCTGCTCGCCGGCTTCGCGGGCGTGTTCTTCTTCTACTCCGGCCTCCGTCACGGCGACATCTCCGTGCTGAGGCCCATCGCCTTCGGCGTCGCGCCCGCGACCGCCGTGCTGCTGGGCTGGTGGTGGCTGGGTGAGGCCATGACCGTGAAGAAGGCCCTGGCCGTGGTGCTCATCATCGCCGGGATCGTGCTCCTCGCGGGCGAGGGCCACGCGAGCAAGCGTCCCGAGCCCGCCGGCACAACCACCTGAGAGGGCCGCGGCATGGACGAGGGACCCACGCACATGACGGGCCAGCACTTCCGCGACCTGGCGGGCCGCGTCGCGTCGCTCATCGAGCGCTACTGGGATGGAGTGGACGCGAGGCCCGTGCGGGCCACGGTGACGCCGGGCGCGCTGCTCGAAGCGCTGCCGGCCCGCGCGCCGGAGGCGGGCGAAGCCTCGCTGGATCGCTGCCTCGCGGACGTCGAGCGCCTCGTCCTGCCCGCGCTCACCCACTGGCAGAGCGCGAACTTCTACGCCTACTTCCCCTCGAACATCTCGTCGCCGTCCGTGCTCGGCGAGTTTCTCTCCGCCGGGCTGGGCGTGCAGGGCATGCTCTGGGCCACCAGCCCCGCCGCCACCGAACTCGAGATGCGCGTGCTCGACTGGCTGGGCGGGGCCATCGGCCTGCCCGATCCGTTCCTTTTCGGGACGGCGGGCGCCCGGGCGAGCGGCGGCGGAGTGATCCAGGGCACCGCGAGCGATGCGGCCCTCGCGGCGCTCGTCGCGGGCCGCTGGCGCACGCTCCGCTCCCTCCCCGAGAACGCGCGCCGCGCCGCCCTGCCCCGCCTCACCGCCTACACCTCGACGCAGGCCCACTCCTCCATCCTCAAGGCCGCCATGATCGCCGGGCTCGCCCTCGGGCCCGAAGACCACGAGCAGTTCCGGCTTGTGCCCGTGCGGGAGGACCTCTCGATGGACCCGGCGGCCCTGGAATCCATGCTCCGCGCGGACGTCGCCCGCGGGCTGCTGCCCTGCTTCGTGAGCGCGACCCTCGGCACGACGTCGAGCACCGCGATCGACCCGCTCGACGCGGTCGGCGGCGCGATCCGGGGCGTGTGCGGCTCCACACCCTGGCTGCACGTGGACGCGGCCCACAGCGGGTCGGCGTGCGTGTGCCCGGAGCATCGCGCCATGCTGCGGGGCATCGAGCTCGCGGACTCGTTCTGCTTCAATCCGCACAAGTGGCTGCTCACGAACTTTGACTGCAACTGCTTCTGGACACGGGACCGTGCGTCGCTGACGGGCGCGATGAGCGTGACGCCCGAGTATCTGCGGAACGCGCCGAGCGACGCCGGGGCGGTCGTGGACTACCGGGACTGGCACGTGCCGCTGGGGCGGCGGTTCAGGGCGCTCAAGCTGTGGTTCGTGCTGCGGTACTACGGGCTGGAGGGGCTGCGGTCGCACATCCGGCACGGGGTGCGGCTGGCGGCGCTGTTCGAGGAGCTGGCGCGGAGCGACGCGCGGTTCGAGGTCGCCGCGGAGCGCTCGCTGAACCTCGTGTGCTTCCGGCTTTCGCCGCGGGCGGGCGAGGCACCGGAGCAGACCGACGCCCGCAATCGCGAGCTGCTGGAGAGGCTCAACGCGACCGGGCGGCTGTATCTGTCGCACACGGTGCTGCCGGGCAGCGGCCCCGCGCCGGCGCGGTACGTCCTCCGCATGGCGATCGGGGCCGTGCGGACGCGGGAGGAGCACGTGCGTGCCGCGTGGGACCTCATCGCGGCCTCGGCGGGGTGAGGTCGGCGGCGACACGCTCGTGCACGGACCAGAAGTGCTCGAAGGAGCCCTGCATGTCGAAGGCCGCCATGTGCGCGTGGGCCGCGCGGCCCATGCGCTCGCGGCGGGCGCGGTCCGCGGCAAGGTCTGTGATCGCCCGGGCCCAGGCGGGGTGATCGGAGGCGGGGAGGACCAGGCCCGTGATGCCGGGCGAGACGACTTCTCTTGGGCCGCCGACGTCGCTGACGAGGACCGGCACGCCGCTGGCCTGGGCCTCCATGACGACCTGGCCGAGGGTATCGGTGGCGCTGGGGAAGACGAAGAGATCGGCGTGGGCGTAGGCGCGGCAGAGCGGCTCGCCCTGGAGGAAGCCGGTGAAGCGGAAACGGCTGCCGGCGAGAGCGTGCTCGAAGGAGGCGCGGTAGGGCCCGTCGCCCACGACGACGAGTTCGGCATCCAGGGCGCGTGCGCGGAGTGCGGCGTCTGCCGCCCGCCACGCGAGGGCCAGCAGGGGGAGGTTCTTCTCGACGCTCAGTCGGCCGGCGTAGAGGACGCGGATCGCGGGGCGGCTCTGCGCGAGGCAGTCGGGGGCGGGCTGTGACCGGAAGCGAGGGTGAAACTCCGAGGTGCGGACGCCGGGACGCAGCGGGATGACGCTCGACTCCGGCAGGCCCAGTGCGCGAACGCGGGAGGCGTAGTCCTCGCTGCGGGCGAAGACGGCGGAGAAGCCACGGTAGAAGCGGCGCATGAAGGCCTCGGCGAAGCAGGTGAGGCTGGGGTGGCCGAAGAGGTGGTCGACGTACGCGGGAAAGTCGGTGTGGTAGACGCCGACAAGGGGCGCGCGGAGCGAGCGGGCGGCGAGCCTGCCCGCGATGCCCACGGGCCCCGGCGTGGAGACGTGGATGACGTGCGGGCGGAACTCGCGGGCGAGGGCGATGAGGCGGCGGACCGGGGGGAGCGCGAGCTGCAGGTCCGGGTAGCCGGGGAGGGCCATGGAGAACCGCGGCGGCAGATTGACGAGGTTCTCGCCCTCGGGCATGGTGAAGATGGTGGAGGTGACGGCGCGGAACTCCCGGCCCGAGCCGCGGGCTGCGGCGGCGATGTTGCGGACGAAGCGCGAGACGCCGTTGACGTCCGCGAGGGTGTCCGTGAAGAGCATGACGCGGAGGGGCGCCGCGGGAGGTTGTGGCGAGGGGTTGGGCACGTGTGCGGCGGGGACCGGGCGGGCGAAAGGGAGCGTATCGTTGGGGCGTGCCCGGGTAGCTCAGCTGGATAGAGCGGCGGTTTCCTAAACCGCAGGTCGGCGGTTCGAGTCCGCCCTCGGGTGTTTGGGAGGGCTTTGATGGCCCCCCGGGGGTGAAACTCGATGCACACCGTGCCTGAGGCGACCGCGCGGGTTCACCGGCTGGTGCCGTTTGCCCATGTGGCGGATGTCGAGGCGTCGCTGCGGTTTTACGCGCTGCTGGGGTTTGAGAGGCAGAGCGACCACAAAGGGCCGGCGGGGCGGACGGTCTGGGCGCACGCGAAGAGCGGGACGGCGGAGATCATGCTGGCGCAGGCGGACGGGCCGATTGATGCCGGAGCGCAGGGCGTGCTGTTCTACATGTACAGCGATGATGTGGAGGGCCTGCGGGCGCACCTGCTGGCGAGCGGCGTAGCCGACGGCGGGGCGTATCACGGGCAGCCCGGGCCGGGCGTTGCGGCGGGGCCCGGCGGTGTGGGCGGGGCGGTCTTCGAGGTGATGCGGCCGTTCTACATGCCGAGCGGACAACTGCGGGTGCACGACCCGGACGGGTACGTGTGCCTGGTGGGGCAGGTGGGGTGACGGAAGACGAAGGGGACGCGGGCGGCGCGGGCACTGCCGGCGCGTGGCCCGTAGAGGCCGCTGGACCTGGGCACGCGGGCGAGTGGTGACGGATGTGGAACGCGGAAGACCCGGTGCGCGGCGCGCTCGGGCGTGGCGACTCTGGCCCATGCCGCGGCGGCGGGTCGGTGTCGGCGCCGGGCGCGGCCGGTGGTTCGTCTGGAGGCGGACGACGTGGTGGGCGTGGGGGGCGAGGGGGGCGCGGGCGAGATTCGGGGAAGGTGACGCGGAGGAGTTGCGCGGCGGCGCGGCGGGAGGTTTCGTCGCTGCGTGATTCGGAGGCGATGGCGGTGAGGCGGCTGATGAGTTCGCAGGCGCGGTCGGCGAGAAGGACACGGGCGCGGAGGAGGTTG
>QWIH01000041.1 GCA_021405315.1 Leptolyngbya sp. PLA1 | reverse complement strand
GGCGGTGGCCCCCTGCTCGGAGGGCACGGGCAGGAGGGGGCGGTCCATGTAGAGGGGCTCGTAGAGGTCCATTCGGAAGCTGACGGGCCTGCCGCTGACAAGCGAGAGCGTGACGTCGCGCCAGTCCTCGTCGGTGGTGTTCTCGACGATGGCCCAGCCCTGCAGGGTGAGCGAGCCTGCGGCGCCCTCCGCGGCATCTTCGGGCAGCACGAGGCGGTAGCTCGTCTTCCACACGGGGGATTCCTGCACGTACGCGACGATGATCTCGCGGGAGCCTTCGCCCGAGAGCGAGACATCGACGGTCTTGGTCCTGTCCGCGCGATACTCGGCGAGCGCGGCGAGCGCCTTGGAAAGTTCCGCGGCGAGGGCCTCATCCCGGATCTCAAAGCCGCGGCATTCGGTGAGGTTGTACGAGCGGACGCCCTCCGCCGTCAGCAGGTTGATCCAGGGCAGGTTGTGGACCGCCGTGTCGGTGCCGTTGGAGCCCTGAAAGACCGTCTGTCTGGCCTCCACGTTCATGACAGTTCCCGAGACGTCCCCGGAGGCGAGCGAGAGCTTCACGGGCGTGCCCCGGAGGCGTGCGAGCAGCTCTCCCGCGGCGGGGTTGTCGGCGATGTCGACGCCGAAGGAGGCAAGCCGCTTGGCCAGTGGCTCCTTGCTTCCGTAGGAGATGCCGTCGATGCGTCCCTTGCCCTTCGAGAGGTCCAGCACGACCATGGACTGGAGGATGTCGTTGATCTGGTCGGTGGAGAAGCGGAACTGAAGCCTGGCGTCGCCTGTGACACTCCCGCTGCGTTCAAAGGAGGCGACGCCGGAGCGGTACATGGTGATCCGCTGGATCGGGAGAGCGGTGCTGGACCCGTCCGAGGCCGCCGCGGCCGGGGCGGGGCCGCCTGCCGGCTGCGCGAGCATGGCGGGCGAAGCGAGGGCCAGCACGGCGAGGGCGGTGGTGGGGCGGAGCAGACGGGCGAATGAACCTGCGCGGCGGGGGTATGGCATGTGAGGGACCTCCGGGAGCGAACTGGCCGGCCTGAATCACCCCCGAGGCGAGAGAGGCCGGTGCCACAATGTACGGCGCTCTGGAGCGAGATGCGGCGGACCCCGGCGGCTTGTGACTGCGCGGTGACGATTCTCAAAATGAAAAGCCCCGGCTCGAGAGCCGGGGCTGGGAGGTCAGCGTGCGGTCAGCCGTCCGGGCTTAGCCCAGGAGCTGGAGGGCGGACTGCGGAGCCTGGTTCGCGAGAGCCAGGATGTTCGTCGAGGCCGAGACCAGGATCTGCGAGCGGGTGAGCTGCGCGGTCTCGGTCGCGAAGTCGGCGTCGCGGACGATGCTCTGGGCGGCGGCGGTGTTCTCGACCGACACGCCCAGGCTGCGGATGGTGGCGCCCACGGTGTTCTTCTGGAAGGCGCCCAGACGCCCGCGGAGGGCGGAGGTCTGCTTGATGGCCTCTGCGACGATCTCCTGGGCCGTGGACAGGTCGCTGTTGGAGACGACGTTGTTGGTCTGGCCTGAGGAGAGCGAAGAGAGGAAGCCGAGGCTGGAGTTGCCCAGCTTGCGGGTCGAGACGTCCTGGATGCCCAGGGAGACCTTGCCCGCGATATCGACCTTGGAGGCGAGCTGGAAGTCCGCGCCGCCGCCGGTGATGGCGAGGGTGCGGGTCGAGCCCACGGCGCCCAGGGTCTGGCTGGTGCTGGTGTTGAGGGTGACTTCGACATCGAGGAAGTCGGAGTTGACGCGGGCGACCTTGCCGTTGGAGGTGGCCTGGAGGCCGTTGATGGTGGCGCCCAGGTTCTGGCCGGTGTCGGTGACGGCGTTGGTGGCGGCGGCGAAGGTGGACGCGATGGTGGTGTTGTTGCTGTTCCAGGCGGCGGCCTGGCGGTTGTAGATGCCGCGGACGGGCGTGCCGGCGTCGCCGTTGCTGGTGCTGTTGATGCCGGCGGAGTTCACCACGCGGACCTTGACCATCTCGGAGGAGCCGAACTCCTTGCTCTTGATGAGCAGGCCCGTGCCGGAGACCGCGGCCTCGACGCCGGTGACGTTGGTGAAGGTGTTGATGGCGGCGGCGATGTTGGTGAGGGTGGTGCCGGAGCTGAAGGACAGCTCGCGGGAGCCCTTGCTGCCGCCGATCTCGATCGTGAAGGACGAGGTGGAGTTGATGTCGATCGTGCTGCCGCCGGCGGACAGGAAGAGACCGGCCTGCTGGGCGGAGGTGGTGACGAGGACCTGCACGTCGAGGGACGAGCCGGAGAACTTCGCGCCGTTGACGCGGTAGTCGGTCACGCCGGACGCGACGTTGGAGACGGTGAAGTCGAAGTTGCCGTTCAGGAGCTTCATGCCCTGGAAGTTCGTCGCGGAAGAGACGCGATCGATGGTCTGCAGGATCGAGTCGATCTGCAGCTGGTTGGCCTGACGCTCCTCGTTGGAGAGGCCGGCGCGGCTGGCGGTGGCGGTGATCAGGCCCTGCAGCTCGGTGAGCAGGCCCGACACCTCCTGGAGGCCACCCTCGGCGATGTTCGCGACCTGGTCGGCGCGCTCGGCGTTGGTGATGGCCTGGTTCAGGGCGCGGCCCTCGGAGCGGAGGTTCTCGCTCGCGATCAGACCCGCGGGATCATCCTTGCCGCGGTTGATCCGCAGACCCGTGCTGAGGCGCTCGAGCGAGTTGCCGAGGCTCAGGTTGTTCTGCCCCAGCACGCGCTGAGCAATCATCGACTGGACATTCGTATTGATGCGACCCATGAAAGACCTCCGTGCACACCTTGTGAGCCTCGCCCCGGCGGGCGGGATCGACCTGTTTGCCGACGGTTCAAACGCCCCCGTCAGCAGAGCCAGGCGTCCAACGGCCCGTGGCTCTTGGAGGTCGGGTTCCGTCCCGCCCCCATTGCTCGTCGGGCCCACGCAGCCCGCGAGACTGGGTGGACATCGGAGCCCCGGGGGAGCGAGTTGAGGACGACCGGCCGCAGTGTCCGCGAAATTCGAGCGCACGCCGCCACCAGCCCACGTCTCATGCGCGGAGCGGGGGCCATGCACCGCGGCCGAGGCTCAAGGGGCGTTCTTATCGGGTGTGGGTCTTCGGTCGGTCGGCGGTGCCACGACCGCCCGCGCCGCGGACGGTGAGACGCCCGCAAAACTTGCCGGGGTCGGGTCGGCGATGCGGATCCTGCGCGTTGATCCCGCGCCCGCCGCGGTCCGGGGACGTCCTCAGAAGTTGAAAAGGGCCTCGAGCACGCGGGTCATCCAGCCCTTCGTCGCCGTGTCCTTGACATCGCCCTCATTCTCGACCCGGATTGTGAGGTCGGCGAGTTGGCTTGAGAGCACCGTGTTCTGCTCGGTCACATCCTCGCGACGGCATTCGCCGGAGAGCAGGAGGGTCTGAGTCTGGCTATCGTGCTGCACGACGCGCCGAGCCTCGACCACCAGCACGCCGTTGGGCTTGACGTCGATCACCGTCGCCGTGATGCGGTCCGAGTAGGTGTCGGAACGCTCGCGCTTCCCGTCTCCCTTGAACGAGCGGTTCCCTCCCGCTTCCACCTCGACGACCGGGTTGCTGTCGCCGGTGGCGAGTTCCGCCTCCAGGAACTTCGCGAGGTCGGGGAACTTCTTGAGCGCCGCCTTGAAGGACGTGTCCGTCTTCGTGTCGAGCTTCTCCTGGCTCGACTGGCGGCTGGTCTCGCTCACGATGATCGTGACCTTGTCGTTCAGCTCCACGATGGTCGGCTTGGGCGCCTCGACCGCGGTGTACGAGTACTCGCGGATCGGGGCCGCCGGATCGATGGTCCCGTCGCGGAGGGTGGCCGGGGCCTGGGGGGGCTGCAGGAACAGGCTCTGCGCCAGAGATGGCGTCGCGCAGTTCGCCGGAACCAGGAGTGCGAGCGTGATGGCGGGTTTCATCGATCCGGACCTCCGGCGCAGGCGCGCCACTTCGCGGCCTAGTCGCCCGTGGCGAGCGTCACCGCCAGGCCGGGCCCGCTCACGCGAGCCCGGAATGTGTGCTTCGAACTCAGGGATTGAAACTGAATGACCTCTCCGAGCCTTCCCGGCGAGAGCGCCCGGGCCGTCGTCCGGACCGAGAACGCTCCCGAGAGACAGTCGACGGCGACCACGTCGCCTCGCTTCACCACCAGAGGCGGCTCGATGTCCTGCATCTCGACGACCTGCCCCACGCTCAGCCTGTTCTTGAGCACCTGCCCGTCAAGGTCCGTCTGCGAGGCGGGCGACGACGAAGGCGGAAGCCAGCGCTCCTCCTCCAACAGGCTCCCCGGGCGGATGGCGGAACCTTTTGCAATCGCCGAGGTGGCGACAAGGACGCGCCTGCGGACCAGCACGCCCACGCGGACCTGGCCCTGCGCGATGATCTGGTCGCCGTCATACACCCGGACCGCCAGCGGCATCCGGTCGCCCACGCCCGTCGGCTGCACGGCAACCGTCCGGCCCGGGATCGGCACCGCGAGCAACGCCTCGTCTCGGGCCTCGAAAGAGAGCCGCACGTCCGCGGGGCCGACACTGAGCAGCTCCGCGACCCTGGCCGCGACGACGGAGCGAACGGTGTCGACGGCGGGGGCCGGGGCAGGTTCTTGGCGGGGGGCGGGCGGGGCGGCGAGCGAGGCGAGCACGCTGCACGACGACCCCCGCAGTGACAGCCGCCCGAGGTTTGCGCCGCCCGCTTCGAGGGCGCTGCGCACCTGCGCGAGTGAGACTGTCGCCGGCCGTGGTCCCGCCGGCGCGATCACCATGTTGGCGTGGGAGGTCGCCGTGTCGCCGGCGAGTTCGGCGACGTCGGCGAGCACGATTGGCGACGAGGCGTCGACGCGGGCCACGTTCCGGAGCGAGATCGTCCCGTCGGCGAGCGACAGCCGCGGCGAGAGCAGGAGCAGCGCCAGGGTCAAGAGCGCCGCGAGCCGGCGGCCCGAGACTTTCCCTCTGGTGGCGGCGGAGCGGCCGGCCTTGATGCCTGGCGTGAGGCCCCGGAGGTGCAGCGGGAGACAGTGGTTGAAGGAGAATGAGGTCATGGCAACTCCGCGGGGGCTCCGCCCCGGCGGTGGTTTCACGCAAGCCGTGTGCCGGATTCAACCTGGGCCCCGTGCGTCCGACGTCCGTCGGGGGCGGTCGTCAGCGACGGAGCTGCGCCACGGACCTGAGGGACTCGTCCGCCGCACGGATGGACTGGCTGTTCATCTCGAAGGCACGCTGGGTCCTGATGAGTTCGATGAGTTCCTTGGTGGGGTCCACGTTGGAGGCCTCAAGGAACCCTGCCTGGAGGGAGCCCCGCCCCTCGATGCCGGGGATTCCGGTCAGGGGTGTTCCCGAGGCGGCGGTCTCGACGAAGAGGTTCTCGCCGACCTGCTTGAGGCCGGCGGGGTTGACGAAGGTTGAGATCTCGATCGGGCCAAGTTCGGTGGGCTCGGTCTGGCCGGGGACGGTGACCAGAACCTTGCCGTCCGCGGAGATGGTGATCGAGGACGCGTTCTCGGGGATCTGGATGACGGGCTGGAGCCTGCGTCCCTGGTCGTTGGCGAGCACGAGTTCTCCATCGCGGTTGCGCGTGAAGTTGCCGGCGCGGGTGTAGGCGATGCCGCCGGCTCCGAGGGAGTCCTCGACGCCGACGCGGAGGAAGCCCTCGCCGCTGATCGCGACGTCCAGGGGCCTGCCGGTGGCCTGCTGGGCGCCCTGGGTGAAATCAAGCTGCGTGCCCGAGATGCGGACGCCGAGGCCGACGTAGAGGCCGATGGGGCGCTGATCGCCATTCTGGTTGAGGGCGCCCGGCTGCTGCTTCTCGATGTAGGCGAGGTCCTGGTAGTTGACGCGGGAGGCCTTGAACCCGGGGGTGTTGACGTTGGCGAGGTTGTTCGCGACCACGTCGAGCGCGGTGTTGAGTGCCGAGAGACCCGAGGACGCGGACTGGAGCGCATTGATTGCCATTCCGACGACTCCCTACGCGTGCGGGGCGCAAGGGCTGCGCCCGGGCACGATCAAACGAGCTAGCTCAGGCGGCCGAACACATTGATCGCCCGGTCGAGCAGGCGGTCGTGCTGTTGCATCATCGCGATGTTCGCGTCCACGTCACGGGACGCGCTGGTGATCTGCATGATCGTGGAAACCTCGTCCGCGGCGGATTCCTCGAACGCCCCCTGCTTCACATGCCCCGCGGCACCGTCGTCCACCGATTCCGTGGGGGCAAGGAACATGCTGTGCCCCTGCTTGCTGAGGAGGGCCGGGTCTGCGACGCGGGCGAGCCTCACCCTGGCGACGACCTGGCCCCGCTGGCGGATCGAGCCGTCCGCGTCCACTTTCACGGGGGCGGAGTCGCGCAGAAAGATCTCGCCGTTGCCCGTGTCGAGGATGGGGAGGCCCGACGATGCAAGAACGAGGCGGCCCGAGCTGTCGCGGGTGAGCCTTCCGTCGCGGGTGAGCAGGGTCTGCCCCTCGCGCTCCTGCGCATCCCTGACGACGAAGAACCCCTCGCCGGAGATGCCCAGGTCCAGCGGGTTTGCAGAGTCCTGGAGGCTTCCCTGGGTCATCGAGACGCGGTTGGCGTGCAGGGCCGCGCCGCTCCCGAGCCGCTCCAGGAGCCGCGCGGGGGGCAGGTTGAACTCGTCGCTTCCCCGCGCGCCGGCGGGCACAAATCGCGTGGAGGGCAGATCGGGCTTGAAGCCCGGCGTGTCCATGTTCGCGAGGTTGTTGGCGTAGACATCCTGCCTGTAGAGCGCGGTGGTGACACCCGAGGCGGAGATCTGAAGGCCGAAGCTCATGCCCATGCGTACACAATCCGCGTGCCAAAGGCCCTGGGGCGGAGTGGGGGGAGGACGCGGGCGTGGCGCCGGTCCCGGGCCCGAGGGTTCAACGCGGGCGTTGCCAGACCGTTACAGCGGCGTTGCGCACCGAGCCCGATCTCGGGAGTACAACCTCGTAATCAGGATTGCACCCTCAGGGAGATTCCCATGCGCCCGATCCTTGCCTCTGTGCTCGCCCTCGGACTTGCCATCCCCGCCTTCGGCCAGGTCACGCAGCACCCGCCGATTCGCCCGAACTGGATCATGCCTCAGGTGCTCAGGCGGCCGGCCCAGCCTCAGTCCGTGGTGCTCTCGGCGGTGCACGCGGGCGTCCAGATCATCGATCAGGTGGCGACCACGACCCTCGAACTGACGCTGACCAACGAGGGGGGCACTCCCCAGGAGGCGGTCGTCCTCCTCCCGGTCCCGAACGGCGCGTCGGTGCGGTCGCTGCAGTACGACGGCACGGGCCCGGAGCCCAACGCCGAACTCCTGCCCCGTGACGAGGCACGCAAGATCTACGAGTCCATCGTGCGGAGCATGCGCGACCCCGCGCTTGTCGAGTTCGTGGGCCTCAGCCTGATCCGGACCAGCGCGTTCCCGGTGCCCGCGGGTTCGTCGCAGAAGCTCAGGCTGACGTACGAGCAGGTTCTGGTCCGCGACGGCAGCCGCGTGGACTACGACATCCCGAGGTCGGAGGCCTTCGCGGCGGACGGCGTGGCGTGGACACTCGACGCCGACATCCGTTCCAAGGCCCCGATCGCCACGGTGTATTCGTCGAGTCACGACATCGCAACCGAACGTCTCGCCGTCAATCACGTGAAGGTGAGACTCTCAACCTCTCCCGGGGCCGATCGCGGGTCGCTCAAACTCTCGTACCTGGACGGCCCCACCGGCGGCGCGTTGTCCGCGACGGTGTTCGCATATCCCTCGGCGGAGGTCGCCGGCGGGAAGGGAGGGTACTTCCTGCTTCTCGCGGCTCCCCCGGCGTCGCTCGCGGAGGCCCGCGAGAAGGTGAAGCGCGAGGTCGTGATCGTGCTTGATCGCTCGGGCTCGATGCGGGGTGAGAAGATGAAGCAGGCTCGGGAGGCGGCGATCCAGGTGGTCCGTGGCCTGGGCGAGGGCGAGTTCTTCAACATCGTCGATTACTCGGACTCGATCGCGTCGTTCGCGCCCGCCCCGGTCGTGAAGGACGCCGCGAGCGCCGAGAAGGCGGAGGCGTACATCGCGGGGTTGGAGGCCAACGGCGGGACGAACATCCACGACGCACTGGCGGAGGCGCTGCGGGTCTCGTCGACACCGGGGACGCTGCCGATCGTGCTCTTCCTCACCGATGGCCTGCCGACGGTGGGGGAGCGGAACGAGGTGCGCATCCGCGAGGCCGCGAAGGCGCTGAACAAGGAGTCCCGGCGCATCTTCACGTTCGGCGTTGGGTTCGACGTGAACTCTCCGCTGCTCTCCAACATCGCGACCTCCAGCCGTGCCGCCAGCACGTTCGTCCTGCCCAAGGAGGACGTGGAGGTGAAGGTCTCTCAGGTCTTCCGGAGGCTGAGCGGCCCGGTGATGACCCGTCCCACCTTCGAGGTGGTGGGTTCGGAAGGGCGGGTCCGCGAGCTGCAGCCCGCGGCACTCGCGGACGTCTTCGAGGGCGACCAGGTGGTGGTGCTGGGGCAGTACGAGAGCGAGACGCCGGTGCGGGTCCGCGTGAAGGGCATGCTCGGAGCCCGCGAGGTGAGCTTCGAGACCGTGATCGACCCCGCGCAGGCGAGCCCGCGGAACGGCTTTGTTCCGCGGCTGTGGGCCACGCGCAAGGTCGCGGCGCTGGTGGATGAGGTGCGCCAGGCGGGCGCGGAGGGCGCGTCGCAGTCCGACGCCCGGATGAAGGAACTGGTCGATGAGATCATCCGGCTGTCGACCCGCTACGGGGTGCTCACGGAGTACACGGCGTTCCTGGCCCGGGAGGACACTGCCCACTCGCCCGCCGCCATGCCCCAGCTCCGGGCCGCGGTCGAGCTGAACCTTCGCGACCGTGCGCAGGGCACGCGGGGCGGCGCCGGCGGGGTGAGCCAGCAGGCGGACGTTGCCAGCAAGCAGGCGGCGAGCAACGCCCCGGCCGCCGGGTTCTACAACACGGTTGTCGGCGGCGAGGTCCGCGCGGTCCGCGAGTCCGCGGTCAACCAGGTCGCGGACAGGACCTTCTTCGGCCGCAAGAACCGCTGGGTGGAGGAATCCATCCTCGACACCGAGGACGAGAAGCCCGACGTGACGGTGGACTTCGGTACCGACGAGTACTTCCGCCTGGTGGGCGAACTCGCGTCCGAGGGCCGGGCGGCGGTGCTGGCGCAGCAGGGCGATGTGTACCTGATGCACCGTGCCAAGCGGGTGCTCGTGAGGCAGACGCAGTGAGCGCGTGTGCACGCAACAATGTCCCGGCGGGGGGCGGGTTGAGCCCTCCCGCCGGAAAGGCGGAGCAGGCCATGTCCCTCGGCAGAATCCTGATCGTGGAGGACGACGCCGCCATCCGGCGCGGGCTCGTGGACGCCCTGAAGTTCACGGGCTACACGACGCGTGAAGCAGCGGACGGCGCGGCGGGGCTCGACGCCGCCGTCACCGGGGAGATCGACCTGGTCCTGCTCGACATCCTGATGCCGAAGCTCGACGGCTTCTCGGTGCTGCGAGAGATTCGCAGGTCCAAGCCCGGCCTGCCCGTCATCATGCTCACCGCCAAGGGCGAGGAAGCCGACCGCGTCCGTGGGCTCCGGGAGGGCGCGGACGACTACGTCGTGAAGCCCTTCAGCACCACGGAACTCTTCGCGCGCGTCGAGGCGGTGCTTCGCCGCAGCGCGGAGCGCCCGCGGAGCGTCGCGGGCGTCCAGATCGCGGGGCGGAAGATCGACCTGGAGCGTCGGGAGGTAGTCTTCGGCGATGGCCAGCGCGAACTGCTCTCGCAGCGCGAGGCGGAGGTGCTGTCGTACCTCATCGCGAACCGTGGCCGGGCCATCGCCCGCGAGGAGCTTCTCAGCAGGGTGTGGGGGCTGGACCCGCGCGGCGTGCAGACGCGCACCGTGGACATGGCGGTCGCGAGGCTGCGGGAACTCCTGAAGGACGACCCGACCAACCCGGCGGTGATCGTGACCGTGCGGGCCAAGGGCTACATGCTCTCGGCGGAGGGCGGCGAGTGATGCTCGGCAATCGGCGCGCCAGCGTGGTCTTCGGGCTCTCCGTCGGGGCGATCCTGGCGGCTCTGGCCTGGGTCACGGTCGGGGCCCTGCGACTGGAGCGCGCGGAGCGGGAGGCACGCGCGCTCGCCCGGCATCAGGAGGCGCTGAGGCTCGCGCTCTGGCGCATGGACGCCGCCGTCACGCCGATCATCGCCCGCGAAGCCGCCCGTCCGTACTACGAGTACCAGCCGTTCTTCCTCCCCGGCGGTCAGGCGCTGACCCCGCCGGCGACCGTCGATCAGAATCAGGTGCTCGTGGCCTCGCCGCTCCTTCAGCCGCCGGACCCGCTGGTCCTGCTGAACTTCCAGAAGGTCGGAAGCGGCGACATCGAGTCTCCGCAGGCGCCGACGGGCGTGTACCGGCTCATGGCCGAACCCTCGTTCATCACCGGGTACGAACTCGCGCAGAACGACGAGCGGCTGGACCTTCTCCGCAAGGCGCAGGCGGGCCCGCAGATGGAGTCGACGCTTTCCGCGGACGCGGCGCTGCCCGAATCGCTGCCGGCCCCGCAGACCGCCGCCCGCGTGCAAGCACTGAACCCCGGTCAGGTCCTCGAGGAACAGCAGGCCCAGAGCGCGCGGGAGTACGAGGCGCGCCAGAGGGTCAACATCTACTCCAACGCCCCCCAGGTGTCACGTTCCCGCGGAGAGACTGCAACCAAGGACGTTCTGAAGGACGAGGCCGAAAAGGACGCGGCAGCCAAGCAGGTCGCAGGACCGGTAGACGAAGCGGCCGGGAAGGACGACGGCACGTCACTCCACGCCGCACCATCGGCAGCCCCGGCGCAACGCGAGCAGAACGCGACCGGCGGAGCGCGTGACAAGAAACTCGACCGGGGAGCCGGGTTCGGAACTCCCGGGTGGGCCGAGAGCCCCGCCGAGCAGGCCCCTCTCCAGGTTGCCACGGTGGCCCCGCCGGAGCTTCACCAAGGACCGTTCGTCGCGAAGTGGGTCAGCCGCACCGGCGAAGACCCGAGGCTGATCTTCGAGCGCGAGGTGAAGCTCCACGACCAGACCGGCACGCAGGGGTTCCTGATCGACTGGCCCGCGCTCAGGACCACGCTCCTGGACAGCATCCGCGATCTCTTTCCCACGGCGGACCTTCGACCCCTGCTGCGGGGCGTCGATCGGGGCTCCGACCCCGCGGTGCTGGGTCGTGCGCTCGCCGTCATCCCCGCGGAACTGGTGGTGGACTCTCCGGCCCCTGCGCCGCTGCCCTGGCTCACCCCGCTCCGCGCCACCCTGCTGCTCGCGTGGGTGGGTCTGCTCGTCGCGGTGATGGTCATCGGTCTCACCCTCCGCACCGCGAACGAACTGGCGGAACGGCGCGGCCAGTTTGTGTCCGCCGTCACGCACGAGCTCCGTACCCCGCTGACGACGTTTGTGATGTACAGCCAGATGCTGGCCGACGGCATGATCCGCGGAGAGGAGGATCGCGCCACCTATCTCGGGACGCTGAAGACCGAGAGCCAGCGGCTCGCGCGCATCGTCGAGAGCGTGCTGGATTACGCACGGCTCTCGAAGCGCCGCCACGCGCCGGTGCGCACCAGGCTGAGCGCCGAGGCGCTCGTGGAGTCCCTGCGTCCCGTGCTGGAGGGGCGTGCCGCGCAGGCCGGCATGCAGCTCGTCGTCGATCGCGAGGGAGACCTCACGGCGCCCGTCGAGACCGACCCGGGGACACTCGAGCGCATCCTGTACAACCTCGTAGACAATGCGTGCAAGTACGCCGGAGAGGCCGAGGACAAGCGAATCCACCTTGTCGCGCGGTCGCGAGGCGGCGAGGTCGTGCTGAGCGTGAGGGACCATGGCCCGGGTGTGCCCGACGGCGAGGCGGCGAGCGTGTTCCGACCGTTCACACGGGGCAGCGGGCACGCGCACGGGTCCACCCCCGGGCTGGGGCTGGGCCTGGCCATCTGTCGCAGCCTCGCGAAGGACCTTGGTGGCGAACTGAAGCTCGTCCCGGCGCGTGAGGGCGCGGAGTTCGCGCTCAGGCTTCCGCGGGCGTGATCATGCCCGCCGGCTCCTCGCCCAGATCGCGAGGACCAGCAGCCAGTACAGCCTCTGCGCGTGGTCCCGCGACCCGGACAGGTGCTCGTCCACGAGTGTCCGCACGCGGCCCAGCGACACCTCGACGCCGAGCACGGATGCGGGCAGCGGGTCGCTCCCGAGCAGCGCATCGGTGAGAAGCCCGCGCAGCCCCCCGGTGTCCGCCCGAAGCCACGCGCCGATCGGAGCCGCGAACCCCATCTTGGGCCGGTCGATGGCCGAGGCGGGAAGATGACGGCGGGCCACTCCCCGCAGCAGGCCTTTGCGCTCGCCGTTGGGGGTCAGCACGTGCTCCGGGAGGGCGTGTGCGTACGACCACAGGCGCGGGTCGAGCATCGGCGCACGGGCCTCCACGCCCGCGCACAGCGATGCGTGGTCCACTTTCGTCAGCATGTCGTGCACGAAGTGCGACGAGAGTTCGGCGTCTCTCGCGGCGGTGGGGGACTCGGGCCATCGGGGCTCCCCACCCGGCCACTCGGGAATCAGGAGGCGCGCCTCTTCGGAAGGAAAGATGCGCAGCAGGTCCGCGTAACCCTCGCCCGCGACGGCACGGCACAGCCTCGCGGCCCGGGTTCGCCGGCTTCGCGGCGCACCCTCGGGTCGCACCGCACTCAGCACGCGGACAAGGGCCCTCAGGGGCTGGAGCCTCCGGGCCAAGGCGACAGCGTTGTAGCGGTCATACCCCAGGAATAGCTCGTCGCCGCCGTCACCCGTGAGCACGACCTTGGCGTGCTCCGCGGCTGCCCGGAACGCCCAGTACGTTGGCAGCAGTGAACTGTCTCCAAAGGGGCTGCCCAACCTGTCGATGAGCATCACGAGGTCATCTGCGGCGTGCTCAGCGGCGTGCGCGGCATCGACGGTGAGGTGCCTCGTGCCCAGGGAGCGGGCCACCTCCGCCGCGTGGGGGCTCTCGTCGTAGTCCTCGCCCGGCAGGCGCACGCAGAGCGTCCGGAGGTCGGGCCGCTCGCGCGAGGCTGCCCAGGCGATGAGCGATGAGTCCACGCCTCCGGAGAGCAGACACGCGAGGGGCACGTCCGCGTCGAGCCGGGTCCTGACCGCGTCCCGCAGCAGGCTCTCCACGTTCGCGGCGGGGTCCGCGCCCGACGCCGGGCCCGGCAGGCGGTGTGCGTGGTGGTGCGCGTCGAACGCGAGTGATTCCAGCCCGTGCTCGGCGCGAGGCTCGGGAGCTGCCGCCCCGGGCGTGGCCCACGGCCCGTGCCCCACAAGGCGTGTGACGCCGGGAGTCAGTTCGCCATACCCCAGCGAGAGCGTGGCGCACGCCCCCGACCTCTCGGGTGCCGGCTGGCGGCCTGTCGCGAGCCTGGCCACCCGCCGACACGCCTCCGCCGTGCTCGCGAAGACCCACAGCCCTGTCCAGGGCCTTCCCGGCCCGAACCGGTCGCCCCACACAAACAGCGGCTTCTCGCCGTGCGCGTCGCCGCCGGCGATCAGCCTTCCCTGGGCGCGATCCCACAGCAGCCACGCCGCCATGGCGTTGAGGTGCTGAGGCAGGCCTCGTCCCCACGCCCGCCAGCCGTGCAGCAGCACCTCCGTGTCGCTGTGATCGGAGAGGAACTGATGGCCCATCCCGATGAGCTCCGCGCGCAGCGTCCGGTGGTTGTACACGCACCCGTTGAAGGCAACCGCGAGCAAGCCCGGCCCGTCCGGTGTGCGCATGGGCTGCGTGCCGCCCTGGAGATCGATGATGGCGAGCCGTCTGTGGACGATTCCGACGTCTAACGCGTCGCCCCCGGGGAGGAGCACGCGGTCGCGGAACCTGCCCGCGCCGTCCGGCCCGCGGTACGCCACTGCCTGGTCGAGCGCGTCAAGCCAGGCGTCGGGGATGGTGTCCGCCGCTCCGGGAGCGTCCGCTGGCGTGATCCTCACGATGGCGCCGATGCCGCACACGGAGCGAAGCGTACCGCGCTAGGCCGCGGAGCGGGGGCCGCCGGAGGTGGTTCCCCGGTCTGGTCCGACGATGTCGGCGGCGGACTTGACACCCGCGCGGCGTTCGGCGCGGATCATCCAGAGCGTGTGGAGGGTGCGGGAGATGGCCAGCCCCACGGCGAAGCCGACCGCCGTCGACACGGCGACGCCGTAGCCCTCGTGGAGCATCTTGCTCTGCAGGCCGAGCGCGGCGATGTAGAGCACGGGGGAGAGCAGCGCCCGCTCAAACTGCACGAGCGTGGCGTCTCGCATGAAGCTGAGGTCGGCGTAAGCACCCTGCCGAACGGGCCGCCCCTTCCGTGGCATGTGGTTGGCGAGCCAGTGGAGCCCGTAGTAGACGGCGACATCCGCGATGAGATCGACGAGGAAGGTGAGCCCGCTGACGAGGAACTTCTCAGAGTGGAGTTCGAACCCGCCGACCTTGAAGTGCTTCTCGCCGACCCAGCCGACCATGGTGGAGAGCCATCCGAGCGACTCGAGGGTGTGCATGACGCCGACCGTGACCCCGAGCGCCACCACCCCCGCGACGAGGATGTTGACGTTGACGTTGACGATCCGGAAGTCGTAGAGCCTGGCCAGCCGCTCCATGGCCGCGCAGTCTAGGGGCGTCGGCGGGTGCGGGGGCGCGTCGCGGGCGCCGGGTGCCGCCCGTCCAGGCGAGCCCGCGCGATGCGCCCAGCGACTTCGTTCGCGTCGAACCCGATGGCGGTCCTGCCGCTCTCTGCCGCGGCGACCAGCGCCGTGCCGCTCCCGCAGCAGGGGTCAAGCAGGGTCCCGTGGGGCGGGCAGAACGCGCCGACCAGCACGCGCAGCAGCGCCAGGGGCTTCTGCGTCGGATACCCGGTGCGTTCCCCGGCCATGTTGTTGATCGCCGGGATGTCCAGCACGTCGGTGGCCTTCTTCGTCCGCCCCGCGAGGCGCCGGCTCGTCGCCGGGATTCGGGGAGGATTGAAGTAGTATCGCGATGGATGGATGCAGTACGCGAGGATGTCGTCATGCTTGCGTGCGAACCGCCGGGGCGAGCTGCCCCCGAGGCCGTACGACCAGACGAGGTGATTCACGAAACGGTCCTCGCCCAGCACGTCGTCAAGCATCATGCGAACCCGGTGGCTGGTCCGCCAGTCGCAATGGATGAGCACGACCCCGGCGGGCCGCAGCGCGGGGAGCGTGGCCTCCACCCGAGCCCGCAGCCAGGCGATGTACGACCCGGTATCGGGCCAGCAGTCCTCGTACCTCGCGCTGAGCACCCGCCCCCGCACGCCCGCCCGCGGGGGAGTGCGCTTCGCCGATCCCGTGTTGAACGGGGGGTCGGCGTAGACCAGATCGATGGAGGAGGCGGGGAGGTCCGCCGCGAGATCGAGCCAGTCGCCTGTGAGCACGCGGTTCACGCGGGATCATTGCACGGTGCGGCGAGGCGCGCGAGCGAGGAAGAGAACTCCGTCATTGCTGACAGGGCGGCGGCGTCCTCGACGCATGGTCTCGGGCCTCGTGCGAGGCCTGGGCCCACCGGTTTTCACTTTCCCCCATTCAGTCAGGAGTTTCCCCATGCTCAAGGCCGCTCTCGCTGCCCTCGCTGTCGTTCTCGGTGCGTTCTTCATCACCGCCGCTCGCCCCGCTGTCGCGGATTCCGGGGCCGGTACCCGCGTCCGCCTCGAGTCCCGGATGCGCTCGGGCATCACCGAGTCCAAGCTGTCGTACGAGTACCGGAACAATGTGCGGAAGTTCCAGGCCGAGGTCAGCCGCGCTCAGCCCGGGCAGAAGTTCGACGTGCGGCACAACGGCGTGCTGCTGGGCAGCCTCACCGCGAACGAACTCGGCGTCGCCAGCGTGGAGGTCAAGGCGGGCGGCGACGACCCCAACCAGGGCGACGTGCCCTTCATGCTCGCCGGTGATGCCGTGAGCATCGGCGGCATGACCGGCACGCTCGTGCGCCGCTGATCCGACTTCCTCCGCACCCTCTCCGCCGCCGTGGCGCTCCGGTGCCCCGGCGGCTTTTCCGTTCAAGCCTTCACGGGCGCGCGCCCGACGCTGTAGTACGTGAACCCGTGGTGCTTCATGGCGTCGCGCCGGTAGAGGTTCCGTCCGTCGAAGATGACGGGGGACTTCATGAGCGACTTCACCCGCGCGAAGTCGGGGCTCTTGAACTCATCCCAATCCGTCGAGATGACCAGCGCCTCGGCGCCGGCGACCGCCTCGTAGAGGTCGTGCACCACCGTCGCCGTGTCGCCAAGCTCCGCCTTGCCGTTCTCGCCGGCCACAGGGTCGAACGCGACAGCCCTTGCGCCCGCGGCGACCGCCTTCCGGATGAGGGTCAGCGCCGGCGCCTCGCGGATGTCGTCGGTGCGGGGCTTGAAGGCGATGCCCCAGAAGGCGACCCTGCGACCCTTGAGCCCGCCCTCGCCGAAGTGCTTCACCAGCTTCGCGAAGAAGCGGTCCCGCTGGCGCTGGTTGACCTCGTGAACCGCCTTGGAGAGGCTGGCCTCGATGCCGGCCTTGTCGCCCATCATGATGCAGGCGAGCGTGTCCTTGGGGAAGCACGACCCTCCGTAGCCCAGGCCGGGGTAGAGAAACTGCGAGCCGATGCGCTTGTCGGAGCACATGCCCTCGCGCACACGCCCGATGTCGGCCCCGTAGGCCTCGCACAGATTCGCCATCTCGTTGATGAACGAGATCTTGGTGGCGAGGAAGTTGTTCGACGCGTACTTCACCATCTCCGCGCTCGCCACGTCCATGATGAACACGGGGTGCCCGTTCCGCACGAAGGGGTCGTAGAGGTCGCGGAAGATGCCCCCGACCTCCTCGTGCTCCACGCCCACCACCACCCGGTCGGGCTTGTTGAAGTCGTTGACCGCGTCGCCCTCCTTGAGGAACTCCGGGTTGTCGGCGACGTGGAACGGGATGTCCGCCCCCGCCCGAGCCGCGATCCGGGCCTTCACCATCATCGTCGTGCCCACGGGCACGGTGCTCTTCATCACGACGACCTTCGGTTTCTGGTTCGGCCCCAGGGTCCTGATGACGTCGGCGATGTCGTCCGCGGCTCCTTCCACGTATCGCATGTCGGTGTGCCCGCGCGGGTCGCTGGGCGTGCCCACGCACACGAAGATCATGTCCGCGTCGCGGTAGGCCTCCTGCTTGTCGAGGGTGAACTTCAGCCGCCCCGCGGCGATGTTCCGCTGCAGAATCTCCGTCAGCCCGGGCTCGTAGATGGGGCACTCGCCCTTGCGCAGCTTCTCGATCTTCCGCGGGTCCACATCCAGGCAGGTCACGTCGTTGCCGGTGTTCGCGAAGCACACGCCCGTCACCAGCCCCACGTATCCCGTTCCCACCATCGTCAGTCGCATCGACGAGACTCCTGTCTGCTCAAGCCGCTATGCTCTCCGCCCCGCGGGCGCCATCGTAGCGCCGCGGGTGCGAGGCCCCATATCCATGTCGTCACGATCACGCCCCGTCTTGACCGCCGCCACCGCCGACCGCCGCCGTCTGTATGAAGAGGCGGTCCAGTGCCCCGAGGCGGAGCTGGATTTCGTCGCCCGCTGGTTCCGGCGTCTCCGGGGCCGGCCTTGCCGGCGCATCCGGGAGGACTTTTGCGGCGCGGGTCTCACCGCCTCGGAGTGGGTGAAGCGCCACCCCGAGAACGTTTCGGTCGGGCTCGATATCGACGCCGCGGCGCTGGCCTGGGGCGCCCGGACGCACCTGGCGCCGCTCTCGCCCGAGCAGCGACGGCGCGTGAAGCTGCTCAAGAGGAACGTGCTGAAGCCCCCGGCCTCCACCCCGCCCCCGGACGCCGTGCTCGCCATGAACTTCTCGTGGTCCGTCTTCAAGACCCGCGACCTGCTCAAGGCCTACTTCGCCGCCGCCCATCGCACCCTCGCCCGGGACGGCATCCTCTTCATGGACATCCACGGCGGGTACGAGTCCATGAAGGAACTCACCGAACGCCGCCGCTGCAAGGGTTTCACCTACGTCTGGGAACAGGCCGCGTACGACCCGATCTCCTCCGACATGCTCTGCTACATCCACTTCGACTTCAAGAAGGGCCCGATGATGAAGCGGGCCTTCACCTACCGCTGGAGGCTGTGGTCCATCCCCGAGGTGCGAGAACTGCTCGCCGAGGCCGGATTCAAGTCCACCACGGTCTACTGGGAGGGCGAGAACAAGCACGGCAACGGCACAGGCGAATACCACCCCCGGAAGAAGGGCGTCGCCGACGCGTCCTTTGTCTGCATGATCTCCGCCCACAAGTAGCCCGCCTTGGGGGCGGGGCCTCGCGGCATAAACTCACGCGGCTCATGCACGCGCTCTTCGACATCCCCGCCGACCTCGCGCCGCTCGCCGCGTTCCTCGCCGAACGGCTCCAGGTCGTCTCCCGCCGCTTCGACGACGAGCTCGCCAGCGACCTCCCCCCGGTCGCGGCTCTTTGCCGCCACATCGAGCGATACAAGGGCAAGATGCTCCGCCCGTCCCTCGTCCTCCTGAGCGGGCTCGCGGCTCATCCCCGCGCGGCCGACCTGCCCCCGCAGGCCATTCTCGGCGACGAGCACACCGACGTTGCGGCGGTCTGCGAGATGGTCCACATGGCCACGCTCGTGCACGACGACGTGCTCGACGAGGCGGAGGTCCGCCGCCGCGGCGCCACCATCAACCACCTCCAGGGCAACGAGCCCGCGGTGATCCTCGGGGATTACCTCTTCGCGTCCGCGTACCACCTGTGCGCCCGGTTGCAGAGCCCCGAGCCCGCGAGGGCCATTGCCCGCGCCAGCGCCGCCCTGTGCGCGGGTGAACTGCTCCAGCTCCACCATCGCAACAACCATTCCCTCGACGAGCCCACCTACGACCGCATCATCACGCTCAAGACGGCGGAACTTGTCGCCGTCGCCGCGGAACTCGGTGCCCACGTCGCCGGTGCGGCGCCCGCTTCGCAGGCCGCCCTCGCCCGGTACGCGCGCCTCGTCGGCGAGGCATTCCAGATCCAGGACGACATCCTCGATCTGCTGGGCAGCGTCGACGTCGTCGGCAAGTCCACGGGCAAGGACCTCGAGAAGGGCAAGCTCACCCTCCCCCTCATCCACCACCTCGCCCACGCCGAGCCTCTCGCCGCACTGCGGACCCTCGAGATCCTCAGGAGCATCCCGGGTGGCGACTTCCGGCCCGGGACCGACAGCACCCGAATTCTCGAAGCGGTGGAGGCTACGGGCTCGGTTGAGTACGCCCGCAGCCGCGCCCGCACCCGGGTTGCCGACGCCAAGGCGTGCCTCTCGGCGCTGCCCGCATCCCCCGCGCGGACCCTCCTCGCCGCCATGGCGGACGCGGTGGTTGATCGGGCCTATTGAAGAGTGACGGATCCGCAATGTGCCGCGTGTGAAAGTCCGCGAAGCGAAACCCCATCAACACGGGGCGAACAGGGTTGCGGCGGGTTTCCGTCACCGGTATACTCCCGTTCGGATTCCCGACGGGTTTTTCGCCCGTGGTTCTCCTCGTGGGTGGGGTGCATGCGTCGTTTGTCCGGCCGCTCGGCCGATCTCTCTGGAGCCGCGTTCATGACCTACCGCCGTGCATTCACGCTCATCGAGCTCCTTGTCGTCATCGCGATCATCGCGCTGCTCATCGGCATCCTGCTCCCGGCGCTGGGGAAGGCAAGGTGTGCTGGCTATGCCCTGAAAGAGGCGGCCCTGGGCCACAACATGGGCGTGGGTTACTCGGCGTACTACGCCGACAACAAGGACGCACTTTTGCCTGGCGGTGCGCACTGGGCTTGGAACCACGCTCCGGTGACCACGTATGGCATTTATCCGTCCGACCCGATCGGAAAGCAGATTCTGATCGGCAGCATCACCAAGGTGTGGACGCTCCATTTCGTTGGCACAAACTACTTCCCGATGAACGGGATTCAGCATCACAAGCCGACGATCGCGGAGTTCTCGAAGCGGTCGACGCAGTCGACTCAGGACGCTCCCGGCCACGTTGGGTACGCCGACTCGACTATCGTCGCAGCTTATGGCTGGCACCCTTCGTTCGGTCTCAACACCGTCTACCTCGGAGGGAATTACTCGTTCGGCGCGTTCCGCGGTCAGCAGGCCTACCCGGGCTGCGACGCGAACACTCCTGGCGTCGGGAGTGGCTACGGCTGCAGCATCCCCAAGGGAAATCCGACTTCGGCTGGCGGAACGTTCTATGTTCGCCGAGCGGCGGATGTCCGTCGCCCGGACAGCATGCTCACCTTCGCGTCGTCTCGCGGCGGTGATGTGTCGGGCACCGCGTATTGGGGCTATGGCGCCACCATGCCCGATTCGGGCACGATCTTTCCGGGATACTACAGCGTCTTCTCGCCCCGACCGCACCCGACGCAGCGCTCGAACACGCCTACCGCGCCGACCATTGCAGGTGGCTGGCGCATTCGCGGCGGTCAGCCCGACACCAAGTGGGACCCCAAGGCCCCTCCGAGCGCTTTTGGCTGCCTGGATGCCCGCGGTTGCAACAACAAGGTCGTGACTGTGCAGTTTGATGCAAGCACATCGTTCCAGGGGCTTGACGATCTCACCGACATGCGTAAGTGGTGCAACTACGCCACCACCGCCAACTGGACCTTCCCGACGAACCCGAGCCAGTACACCTGGCCGTGAGTAACCGCGCAGCCTGACGCCGTGCCGTAATGGCTTCGATGCGTGTTTGATCATGCGAAACTGACGGGGGATTTATGGGACGTTTCTGGGGTTTGGTTCTGCTTTCGGCCGTGGGCGCGGGGGGTGGGGGCATGCCGAAGCGCAGCCACTCCTCGATGTCGGTGGCGATAGCCCAGCCTGGTCCTACCGGCTCCCAGAAGTCCCGTCGGTGATCGGCTCAGCGGGGGCATTGGTCTGGCAGGGGCGAGTTCCAGCGTTACCTACCGCCGTCGATCGGCTGATGACGGACGCGGCTGACGACCTCGGAATGCCCTTGCTACTCTTGGAGAGCGGGCAACCCGTCACAAACTGGCCGGGCGAGGACTGGGTTTCGTTGGATGGGCTCCTCGTGACAGACGCCCCGCCAAGGGCCTGGTTCGATGGGACGTCAGAGTCATATGTGGGTGTTGGGCGGGTTGAATGTGATGGTTCGCCGGACGACCTGGTCCCGTTCGCCCTCTACGACATCCTCATCGCAGCACAGCCCCACTGGGCGTTGTTCCAGAAGAATGATGGCACGCTGTCCCGGCTGAATGATGGCGACACGGCGTCGACGTTGGTCGCGGCGGGCGTGGACGAATGGCCCGAGCCGGGTTCCGGCGCCATCAACGAGGCGGGGCACGCCGTCGCGATTGTCGGGCACTCGGGCACCGAGACCTACCGAACGCTCCGCTTCTTCCCGCAGAACCTGTCGGGCGTTGCCGACTTGTTTGACTCGCGGGGCCCGCTCCCGGGGATGTCGGGAAAGTACCTCCAAACACTTCGCTGGGCCACTCTCGATGACACCGATGATGACTTCCCGGTAATTGCTTTCGAAGCAAGGGGTGGGAACAGTGAAGGTCAGACCGTCGCCCACGCGTTCAGCATCTGGGCGAACACGGGCGAGGGCTTTGAGTTCCAGTGTGTGATGAAGTCTGGGGACGCTGCTCCTTCGCTTCCGACTGGCTCAGTGCTCGGGGACCCATGGGAGATCGGGATCGACCGGCTCGGGCTGTCTCTCAATCGTGCGGGACAGATTGCCTTCGCTGCCGCGGTTACGTTCGAGACGGCGCCCATCGGCGGGGGCGTCTTCGTTGTCGACGTGTTCGGCCCCTCCGTGTCATGTCGGGTCGCCACCGGCGATCAATCGGCTGGGCTGCCGCCGGGGTATGAGTTCGTTGCCTTTTCTCGTTCTTGGATCATGGACAATGGAAATCTCGTCTTCGAGGGGACGGCAGCGTCTGAAGCGACCGGGTCATCGGTGAACGGCGTGTGGATGGTGGAGCCGGATCAAGATTCCTTCCCCCTCCTCCTCTCCTCCGGGGATGGGAGTGCAGGTGACCCCTTCTTTTTCGGCACTGACGGGTGCTTTCGCGCGGTGACCCAGAAGCACATCTGGGAACAGGGTGGGCGGGCTGACGGGCGGCGGCGAGCGATCCTGGAGGATGGTCGAACCATTCTCCGTGTCGAACTGGCGCCGGGACCGATCTACACATTTGTCACGACTGAGGCCGCGGTGCTTGGGGTCGCGCACGAACCGGACAACGTCTTTGCCGATATCACTTGTGACTTCAACTGCGACGGCAACGTGGACCAGGACGACGTGTCCGCGCTCGTGGGTGCCGTCGGCGGTGGGCCCTCGCCCTGCTGCAAGAACCCAGACATCAATGATGACGGCAACGTCGATGGTGATGACGTGACAGAGTTGATGTCCCGCATCGCGGGGAGCGGCTGCTAGGGGCCCAGGGCCGCGGCTGGCGCCTTCGTGGCGGCGTCCCTGACACCAAGTGGGACCCCAAGGCCCCGCCCAGCGCCTTTGGGTGCCTTGACGCTCGCTCCTGCGATGGCAAGGTCGCCACCGTCATGATGGACGCTCACGTCGCCATGCAGAGCCTCGAAGACCTCACTGACATGGCCAAGTGGTGCAACTACGCCACCACCGCCAACTGGACGCACCCCACGAACCCGGCGCAGTTCACCTGGCCCTGAGCCGCATGCCCGTCAACGTCGAATGAGCCCCCGGCCCGTGCCGGGGGTTTTCGCTTGGGCGCTCCCCGGCCCGCCCGCAAGCCGCGCCCGCGACCCGCCGATACACTTCTCCCCGCATGTCGACCGCCTACCAGACCATTCTTCTGTTCGGCCCACCCGGCGTGGGCAAGGGCACGCAGGGCCAGATCCTCGCCCGCATCCCCGGGTTCTTTCATTGTTCGACCGGGGACATCTTCCGCAACCTCGACATCGAGTCCGAGATCGGGCAGATCTTCTACCGCTATTCCTCGCGGGGTGAACTCGTCCCCGACGACGTGACCGTCCGCATCTGGAGCCAGAACGTCTACGCCGCGACCATCCTCGGGCTTTTCAAGCCCAAGCAGGACCTGCTGGTGCTCGACGGCCTGCCCCGCAACCCCAACCAGGCGAAGCTGCTTTACAAGTACATCAAGGTGCTCCGGGTGATCAACCTTGTCTGCCGCGACAAGGAAGCGCTCTTCGAGCGGATGAAGAAGCGTGCGATGAAGTCCAACCGGGTGGACGACGCGCGGGAGGACGTCATCCGTCGGCGGTTCGAGGTCTACGAGAACGAGACGCGCCCGGTGCTGGAGTGCTACGACGAATCGCTGATCACGGAGGTGGACGCGATGGGTTCGCCCGCGACGGTGCTCGCGAACATCCTCGCGGTCGTGGCGCCGATCCAGGACACGCACTTCGATCGCCCCCTGTGACCCACCGCCCCGCACACTCCCGCGCCTTCACGCTCATCGAGCTGCTCGTGGTGATCGCCGTCATCGCTCTGCTCATCGGGCTGCTCCTGCCCGCGCTCGGGCAGGCCCGGCTTACCGCACGCGCCACCGCATGCCTGGGCAGGCTCCAGCAGATGGGCGCCGCGTCCATGTCCTACCTGTCAACCAACCGCGAGGCCCTCCCCCAGAAGTTCGGCCCGCTCCCGGGAGGCGGACAGTCCGTCATCGGCGCGCTCTTCGGCGGCAAGAAGGGCATGCTGCCCTTCTATGGCATCGACACCATCGGTGCCGAGGGCCGCCCCCTCAACCCGTACCTTCTCGACGCTCGCGTCCCGCCCGACAGCGAGCCCGGCGTCTTCGAGGTGCCCGCCTTCAGGTGCCCTGTCGATCGGGGCGTCCGCGACACCGGCGTGCCCATCCCGGGCCTCGACCGCGCCGACCTGATGTACGACTTCATCGGTTCCTCCTACACCCTCAACGACCACTCCCTCAGCGGCGAGATGGACGCCACGCTCGTCCCCCTCGGCGGCGGGCGCATGCCCGAGATCCGCAACCCCGCCAAGACCTGGATGATCGGAACCCACACCATCTACAACTACCAGGAAGACGGCGACCGCGCCATGCACTGGTTCGTCAAGGACCGCGTCGAGGCCAACCTCCTCTACACCGACGGCCACGCCCGAATGCGCGTCCCCGTGCCGCGCGGGGTCGTCAACACCACCGACGACTACTCGTTCCTGCCCTGACGCGAATGAACAGCGGGCGGGCGAGACTCCTCCGCCCCGCCCGCCCGCCATCCTCGTGAGTCTGTTCAGCGTCGCCGGCGAGAGGCGGTCAGGAGGCCGAGGCCCAGGAGCGCCATCGGGCCGGGTGCGGGCACGAAGGAGAAGTCGATCCGCTGCTGCGCAATGCCCCAGTGAGCCGGGTCCGCGTCCAGCTTCACCGTGGAGTTGAACAGCCAGTACGGGTCCGTGTTCCCCAGGTTCCACGTGCCGCGGGAGAGCGGGCCGAAGGAAACCAGATCGCGGCCCCAGACCTTCACGGTGCCCCCGAGCACGCGGAGGTCGGTGTCCACGCCGAGGTCGAACCCGAAGCGGCTTCGCATTTCCGGGTCGCGCATGAAGGCCTTGGCGGTGATGTGGAAGTTGGTCAGGTCCTGTGGGGCGATGAAGGAGAAGTCCCCGCCGAGGTTGCCGCTGCCCAGCAGCGTGCCGTTCTGGTCGTAGTAGAGCACGCCCATGGCCTCGGGGCGGTCCACGCTGAACTCGAACTCCTGCTTGGCGTAGAGGCCCGCGCGGAAGCGCCAGTCGGCGAGATAGCCCGAGAGGCTGGTGCTCGCGTCCGGGTCATTGGGGATCGAGAATCCCAGGGGCGGGAGCGCGGGGTACGCCTTGGTGATGACGTTGTTCCAGAGGTTGGTCACGTTGACCTCGCCGCCGAACCACGGGTCGGTGGAGCGGGAGCTGCCCCGGATGGTGTCGCCGGTGCGCGTCCCGCCGTGGATGCCGGGGGCGGGGTTGGGGAGCGCGGTGAGGTTTACGACGCCCCGGCTGCCGGGGATGGGGTAGGTGACGCCGGTGCTGCCCACGCCGACGGAGATGAGCGACTTCCGGATCTCGCTGTTGGGCTGGTTGTAGGTGGAGAAGAGGGTGACGTCGCGCCGGTGGCGGTCGAGCATGCTCTGGGGCACGTTGCGCGGGATGCTGGACTCCTGCTCGCCGGTGGTCCACGGGTCGCGGAAGGTGGCGTGCGCCCCGAAGCCCACGGTCCACTCGCCCTTGAAGACCAGGTCGAGGCTGGCCTGCAGCTGGGCGGCCTGCGAGTCGAAGCGCATCCCGTTGGAAACGGTGCGGGCGCTGGAGATCGTGACGCGCTGGCCCGGCGCGATCTGCGTGGGCGCGCGGTACGTGATCGACGTCGGCACCGTGAAGTCGACCTTCGCGCCGCTGGCGGTCGCGGAGAGGTCAAGCCCCATCCGCCCCGCGCGCTGATGCCCCGCGATGAACCCGGAGATGACCCCCGGCACGGCCCCCGACCAATCGAGGATGTCCTTGTCCTCCCACGTCTTGTTCAGGTACGGCACGGGCATCTGCCACGAGACGCTCGCGGGCTGCGTCGACCCCGTGTTGTGCCAGAACGTGTTCTGGTTCTGGATCGAGAACGTGTGGTTGCTCGTGAGGACCTGCTGCTGGCCGGACGCGGCCCCGGCGAGGCAGGCCAGCACGAGGGCGGCGGGAAGGGCGATTCGGGTGCTGCGGTTCATGGCGGGCTCCTTTGCGCGGGGGCTCACGACCCCGCCATCAGAGAACGCGGGACCGCCGCCCGACTCACGCGGTGCCCTCCGCCGCAGGGGGAGGGGCTGTTTGACCCGCCTTGGCGGCCCGCTACTATTCAGGCCCGTGCCGGTCGGTCTATGGACGGCCAATCTGCGCGGGGTAGAAGTCAAAATCTTGCCCGGACGATCCCCGGAGGGGTTCATCCGAGCCCGCCCCGCCCGGAAGGCGGCGATGCAGTCGGCCCCGTGCCGGGAACGCTTGGTGTTCCTGCCCCACGGCGGACCGAGGGAGGTTGTTCGATGCCGCCGAGGATTGACGCCAGGGAACTGGGCCGGACGACGACGTTGGCCAAGCCCGGCACCGTGAAGAAGTCGTGGCGCGTGGTGGACGCGGAGGGTGTGCCGCTGGGCCGCCTCGCCGCCGAGGTCGCGCAGGTTCTGATGGGCAAGCACCGCCCGGAGTACACGCCGCACGTGGACACGGGCGAGGGCGTGATCGTGCTGAACGCGACGAAGGTGGGGCTCACGGGCCGCAAGGCCGAGCAGCGCCTCAAGATGTGGTACAGCAAGTACCCCGGCGGCCTTCGGACCCAGACCTACGGGCAGGTCCGCGAGAACAAGCCCGACGTGCTGGTGCGCGACGCGGTGCGGCGCATGATGCCCAAGAACCGCCTGAGCCGCGTCATGCTCAAGAACCTGGACATCGTCTCCGGCGCCGAGCACGACAAGGCGCACCTGAAGCCCACGGAACTGAAGATCTAACACAGCGCTGGGCCATCGCGGCCCGCCTCGAAAGGACCAGAGCATGACGACCTCTCCGATTCAGATGCCGACGCTGGGTGAAACACCCGCCGCGGCGACCCGCCCCGTGAAGGTGGCCAAGCCCGCCGACAAGAAGGGCTGGTGGTGGGGGACCGGCCGGCGCAAGACCGCCGTCGCCCGCATCCGCATGAAGCCCGGCAAGGGCGACTTCACCGTCGAGTGCAAGTCGGGCAAGAAGAAGAGCCACACCGAGTACTTCGCCGAGGAGCGCGACCGCAACGACTGCCTCGCCGCGTTCAAGGCGTGCCAGATGGAAGGCAAGTTCGACGTGGTGGCCAAGCTCCACGGCGGGGGGTTCATGGGCCAGGCCGGCGCCGTCCGCCTCGCCATCTCCCGCGCCCTGCGCGACTACGACCCGGGCACCGAGGCCGCGCTGCGTGCCGCGGGCTTCCTGACCCGCGACAGCCGCGAGGTCGAACGCAAGAAGTACGGCCAGGCCGGCGCACGCCGCCGCTTCCAGTTCAGCAAGCGCTGATCCCGGCCTCACACCAGTGCACACAGGGCTCGCCCGATCCGGGCGGGCCCTTTTTCATTTGGAAGGTGGGTGTGCGCGCGCATTTTGGGACGTCGCTGTCCAACTTTCCTTGCCGCACGGTGGGGTGTGTGGTATGTTGACCTCGTGAGTAGGGGAGTTTTCGGGAGGCCCCTGATGCGCGACGCGTTCTGCCGTTCTGCCGTTCTGCCGTTCTGCCGGCCTGCCGCGCTGGCGTAGCCGCGTCTTCGCGGCGGGGCTGAGGGGGCTCACGCTCATGGTCGCGCCGCTCGCCGGAAAGGCCGCCCTTGCCCAGTCCGAGCCCGTGCCGCCGGA
>QWIH01000040.1 GCA_021405315.1 Leptolyngbya sp. PLA1 | reverse complement strand
TTGCCGCTCGCGTTGCTGATGCGGCAACGAACTTGCCGGGCCCCAACGGGCCCGGTCTTTTCATTGGCGCGCTATTCAGGTCCCGGGTTCGTCGCCGGCGGCCCACGCGGGCTCCGCCTACTCGCCGACCATCGCCAGCAGGATGATGTTCCCGATGACGCTGATGCCCAGCGCCACGCACAGGGCGATGAACAGCCCCTGCCTCACGACCGGCCCGCTGGGCGGTGCCACGGCGAGCTCGCCCTCGCTCTTGGCCTCCGCGGCCGCCAGCGCCGAGAGGTCCGTGTGTGCAAACCCCTTGTGGGCGAGCGCGGGGGGCTTGCCCTCTTTTACCAGGCGCAGGTCCGCCAGCAGGTCCTTGCAGTTCTGGTAGCGGGCCTTCACGTCCTTGGCCATCATCATCTCGACGACCTCGGAGATGCCCGCGGAGAGCTTCGCGTTCACGTGGTCCGGGGGCACGAGTTCGGCCTTCAGGTGCTTGTGCATCACCGCCGAGGGGTTCTTGCCGTCGAACGGCACGCTCCCCGTCAGCATGTGGTACAGCGTCGCGCCCAGCGAGTAGATATCCGCCTGCGGGCCGATCGCCATCTCGCCCCGGATCTGCTCCGGCGAGATGTAGTAGGGCGTGCCGAATGCCTTGCCCGCCTCGGCCTCCGCGGCTTCCTTGTCGCTGATCGCCCTCGCCAGCCCCATGTCCGCCAGCTTGGCGACCCCGGACTTGGTCAGCATGATGTTCTTGGGCTTCACGTCGCGGTGCACCAGCCCCTTCGCGTGGGCGTGGTCCAGAGCCTCGGCCATCTGGATGATGATCTCGACCGCGTCCTTCTCCGCGAAACGCTTCGCCCGCGTGATCTCGTCAAAGACCGTCGTGCCGTCCACGAACTCCATCACGAAGTAGTGGTACTCGCCCGCCTTCCCCACGTCGTACGCCTGCACGATGTTGGGGTGGTTCAGTTGGGCCGCCGCACGCCCCTCCGCGTAGAACCGCTCGATGAACTGGGGGTTGCCCGTGAACTTCTTGGGCAGCACCTTGATCGCCACCACGCGGTCCAGGCTGAGCTGCTTGGCCTTGAAGACCGTGGCCATCGCCCCCGCGCCGAGCTTCCCCAGCACCTTGTACCCGGGGATCTTCTGCCCGCTCCGCTCCGCCGCCGCGATCTCTCGCAACCTCGCCATCTGCCGGCGCGTCACGTACTCGTTGTTCACCAGGAGGTCGGCGAGGGAGCGCTCGTTGCTGTCCTCCGCCAGTTGGCGGCTGAGCGTCAGGCAGTGGTGCACCTCGTCCGGCGTTGCCAAGCCCTGGTCGATGACCAGACGGCCGACAATCGTGTCGATGTTCGTCCCCTGCTTGGCGACCTCCTGAAGCACGGCTTCCGCCGAGGCGGTCGTCGGCCCGGTGGAGCCCATCGACGGGCCGGCCAGCGCGCTCTTGCCCAGAGGCGAGGTCTCTCCCGGATCGGTTGGACGCTGTTCGTCGGGCATTCGGGGCACCCAGAGGGCGGGATGATACCAACCAGACCATCGGCCCGGCTGGCGGCCGACTCTGCTTTCACTCCATACGCAGTCCCCGGTCCCAAGTTGCCTGCAGAGGCTTCGGCGTGGGGTCCGCCACTCGCCCGGATGCGTGCTCCATGCTAGAGTGCACGTTCCCGGGGTCTGAAGCCCGGGTTATGGAGACGTTTTATGATCGACATGTCAACGGCAGAAGGGAAGAAGCAGGCCATTCTGCTCGGCGTTGGCGGCGTGGTTCTCATCGTCGCCGTCGTCCTCATCGCGAGGAGCCTCATGCCCGCAGGCGAGCAGAAGCTCGAAGCGCCGACGGACCAGGGAGGCAATGTCGTGGCGCCCAGCCGCGGGCTTGCCCCCGGGGTCACCCCGCCATCGAAGTAAATGACAGCCGGTTCGGGTTTTGATTGAGCCGCCTTACGGCGTTTTTTCGAAACCCCGAGCCTGAGATTCGCGGATAGTTGCGGTCGCCCCCTTCTGTTGGGCGGTTGCGTTTCTTCAAGTTTGTGTATAATCGCAGTTTCCGGGTGGAGTCTCCGCCGCTTGGGCGGGATGTCCGAATCGATAAGGGCCGGCCGAGTTCTTCGGACCCGCCAGTGAACAAGGGGTGTCACGATGCGCACACGACGTGGTTTTACGCTGATCGAGCTGTTGGTGGTCATTGCCATCATCGCGCTGCTCATCGGCCTGCTCCTCCCCGCCTTGGGCAAGGCCCGCAAGGCCGCCCGCCAGGCGATCTCCCTGAGCAACGCGAAGCAGCACGGCATCTCCGGCGCCGCGTACCAGCAGGAGCAGAAGGGCTTTCTGCCCATCACCATGACCTACGCCGCGGGTGCCCGCATCACCGCCCGCCCCCCGAACCCGAACCTGCCAGACGCCGGCATCACCGGCTGGTGCACCTGGAGCGCCTGGGGCAAGTACTGCGGCCTCAGCCCGACCTCCGGCACGATGACGGCGTGGACCGGCACGTTCGACGTGGCCGCGCCCGATCGGCCGCTCAACCCCTACATGACGTCCGAGGCGATTTATGGCCCGGCCTTCCCGCAGTCCATCCCCGCAAACGCGGAGTACCGCGACGCGAAGTACGTCGCCGCGTCCAAGGACCCCAGCGACACGATCGGCCACCAGCAGAACTGGCCCAACAAGAACATGGACGGCAGCACGTGCTACGCCGATGTGGGGACTTCCTATCAGTGGCAGGCCAAGTGGTGGGAGCAGATCAGCAGCGAGGCCGGGGCCCCGCCATCCTTCGCCGGCAAGTTCAATCTCGGCACGCGCCGCCTCAAGTTTGCCGACTCGTTCAACCCGAGCCGCTTGGTCTGGTTGAACGATGAGTGGGCCGACATCACTATCAACCAGAACGCAAGCGCCATGGTCCGCAACGGCTACGACGACATCAACCGCGCCGTGCTCGTCTTCCTCGACGCACACGCCAAGTACTCTCCCATCATCCCCGGCGCCACGGCTCCCCCCGCGGGCAACTGGAATAACGTTCCCGCTTACAACAACGAGCACTACACCGTCATCTTCACCGACCTCCGCAACTGAGCGAGGTCAACCGACGACCCTCGAAGCGGCCCCATCGTGGGGCCGTTTTTCTTGCGCACCCCTTTCGGTCGGCCTAGCCCCGCCGCTCGGGCCGGCGCGTAGACTGCTCCACCTCCGGAGGCTTCCCATGAACACGTGCGCGGTGGTTCTCGCGGGCTGCGGCAGGGCGGACGGCGCCGAGATTCAGGAATCCGTCAGCATCATCCTGCATCTCTCACGCCTGGGTGTGCCCTACCAGTGCTTCGCGCCCGACGCGCCCCAGGCGGAGGTCATCAACCACGCCACGGGCAAAGTGACCCCGGGTGGCACGCGCAACATGATGGTGGAGGCCGCCCGCATTGCCCGGGGAGACATCCTGCCCCTCGAGAGACTCGATCCGGGTGCGTATTCGGGCGTCATCTTCGCTGGCGGGTTCGGCGTCGCGAAGAACCTGTGCACCTTCGCCCAGGGGGGCGACAAGGGCGGGGCGTCGTGTGATGTGCTCGCCGACGTGGAGCGGGTCCTCAAGGGCTTTCATGCCCAGAAGAAGCCCATCGGGCTTTGCTGCATCGCCCCGGTGCTCGCCGCCAGGGTGCTGGGCACCCGCAAGGGGGGCCCGGGCGTGAAGGTGACCATCGGCAAGGACCCGGTGACCGCCGAGGCCATCGCCACGATGGGCGCCACGCACGTGCCCAAGGGCGTGACCGAGGCGTACACCGATGAGGCACAACGGGTTGTGACCACTCCCGCGTACATGTTCGACGCGAAGCCCCACGAGGTCTATGAGGGCATCGGGCGGATGGTCGAAGGCGTGGCGGCGATGCTGAAGTAGCCCCTCCGCGGCCCAGTGAAGGCCGTCGCGAGCGCGGCGGAGGGCCGCTATTCTGCCCATCCATGGTCGTTGCGGACAATCGCCCCCGGAATCTGAGCTGGCTGCACGCCGGGCCCCTTCTGCTTGGGGACTGGGGCACGAGTCGGCTCTACGTGCTCGGGCTGGCGTTCTACTACACCGCCCACGCGTCGGTGTCGTACCTCGTCGCGATGTCGCTGATCATGACGGCGGTGGCGTGGGCGTACACGGTCATCTGCCGCTGCTTCCCGCACGGCGGGGGTGTGTACACCGCCGCCAGGCAGATCAACCCGCTGCTGAGCGTCATCGCCGCCACGCTGCTGCTCTGCGACTTCATCGTGACGGCGGCGCTGTCGGCGGTGGAATGCTTCCACTACATGGGACTGCCCCATGAGTGGGTCCTGCCGCTGTCGGTGGGCACGATCCTGCTCCTGAGCGGGCTCAACTGGCTGGGGTCCAGGCGTGCGGGTCAGTTCGCGCTCGTCATCGCGGTCATGGCGATCGTGACGTCGGCGTTGATCGCGCTCGCGTGCATCCCGCTGCTGCGCGAGGGGCTGAGCCGCGTGAGCCTGACCGCGGAGGGCGTGGACTCACCGTGGGAGAAGTGGGAGAGCCTGGTCCGGATCATGCTGGCGCTCTCGGGGCTGGAGGCGGTCGCCAACATGACGGGCCTGATGAACGAGCCGGTGGCCCGGACGGCGAAGCGGACGATCTGGCCCGTGCTCGCCGAGGTGGTGATCCTGAACCTGGTCTTTGGGATTGCGCTCAACGCGCTGCCGGGCCTCGTTGAGCGGACGGTCCCGGACTATGTGACGCACGAGATCGTGGGGAAGCTCGCGCCCGAGAACGTGCCGGACGAGGTCAGACAGTACCGCGACACGGCGGTGCGGATGCTCGCGGAGCACGCGGGAACGCAACTGGGCGGCGAGCTGGCGGGGCGCATCGCGGGCGTGGCCTCGGGCATCATCTTCGGGCTGCTGCTGCTCTCGGCGGTGAACACGGCGATCCTCGCGATGGTCTCCGTGCTGTACGCGCTGGCGCAGGACAAGGAACTGCCCAAGCCGCTGACGAGGCTGAACTACTCGGGCGTGCCCTGGGTGGCGCTGCTCGGGGCGGGCGGGCTCTCCGTGAGCATTCTCGCGGTTGCGTCGGACCCGAAGACGCTGGGGGAGCTCTACGCGATCGGGGTCGTCGGTGCCATCGCGATCAACATGCTCTGCTGCGCCGCGAACAAGACGCTGGAGATGGGGCGGTGGGAGCGTCATGGCATGTGGGCGCTGGGGCTGCTGATGTCCGCGGTGGAGCTGACGATCATCGTCGCCAAGCCCCACGCGACGGCGTTCGCCGGGATCGGCATCGGGGGCGTGCTGGTCGCGCGCTGGTTCGTGCGATCCGCCGCCGCGCGGAAGGCCAAGGCCGAGCCGCTGCCCGAGCCCGAGGAGGGGTGGCTGGCCGCGCTCCGGCGTCCGCCCGCGTCGCTGGACGGGACGAAGAGCCGCATCATGCTCGCGGCCCGCGGCCGTGACAACGCGGAGTACGCGGTGGACATGGCGAGGCGCCGCGGGGCGGCACTCTTCGGGATCTACGTCCGCACCCTGCGCGTGCTCGACGTGCAGCCCGGTCAGCGCCCGACGCTCGAGGCGGACCCCGTGGGCCAGGAGGCGCTCGGCACGGTCGCGGTGCTGGCGAAGGAGGCCGGCGTGCCGTTTGTGCCGATCTACGTGAGTTCGCCGAACATCGCCGAGGAGATCCTCGACTACACGGTGACGTTCAACTGCGAGACGCTGATCATGGGTAAGAGCCGCCGGACGGTGCTGGGCCGCGCGCTGTCGGGCGACGTGCTGAAGACCGTGCAGGAACTGCTTCCGGAGGGCATCACGCTGCTGACGCGGGCCTCCGCCCACACCCCGGCCGAGTTGCGCCCCGAGGCGGTGCCGGTGCGCCGAGCATCGGACGACGATGAGGACGTGGCCAGCCCCAGTTGAAGGGCTGTCGCTTTCGAGACGCCGCAACCGCCGGGAGCGGCGCGGCGGGCCTGCGCCGCTACCCTTCGGCGGATGCACGAGAGCGACTACAAGAAGCCATGGACGGCGGGTGGCGGCGCCGACCCCGCCCCGGACGCGGAGAGCCTCCTCAAGGGCCTGACGCCCCCTCAGCGGGAGGCGGTGCTGCACGAGCAGGGCCCTCTGCTGGTGCTGGCGGCGGCGGGCTCGGGCAAGACGCGGGTCATCACCCGGCGCATCGCGCACCTGGTCTCCCGGGGCGTGAGGCCATGGCAGATTCTCGCGCTCACCTTCACGAACAAGGCCGCGGGAGAGATGCGAGAGCGCGTGGAGCACCTGCTGGGAGGGGGAGACAGCCGGGCGGCGCGCGGGCTGACGATCACGACCTTTCACGCGCTCTGCGCGAGGCTGCTTCGGAAGTACGCGGAGCCGGCCGGTCTGAAGGCGGACTTCTCGATCTACGACTCCGACGATCAGATCAGCCTGTGCAAGAAAGCCATCGAGGCGGCGCAGCTCTCGTCCACGAACTTCCCGCCTCGCTCGGTGCTGTCGGCGATCTCGAAGGCCAAGAACGAGCTGCAGGACGCGGAGGCGTTTGCCGCCCGCGCGCAGGATTTTTCGGGGCGCAACGTGGCGAAGGTGTACGCGGCGTACACGCGCGGGCTCCGGGCCGCCAACGCCGTGGACTTCGACGACCTGCTGCTGCTCACCGCGAGGCTGCTCCAGCGGGATGCGGGCGTGCGGGCGGAGCTGCAGTCCCGCTGGCGGTACCTGCTCGTGGACGAGTACCAGGACACCAACCACGCGCAGTTCCTCATCGCAAGCCACCTCGCGGGCGAGCCCGCGGACGCCTCCAACACCAACATCTGCGTCGTGGGCGACCCGGACCAGGCGATCTACGGCTGGCGCGGGGCGGATATCTCCAACATTCTCGAGTTCGAAGATCACTACCCGGGCTGCCGGATCATCACGCTCGGGGAGAACTTCCGCTCGACGGCGCCGATCCTGGCGACGGCGGACGCACTGATCCGCCACAACAAGCGCCGGAAGCACAAGGACCTGTTCACCAGCCGCCAGGGCGGGGATCGGCCCGAGGCCGTGCTGTGCAAGACCGAGCGGCACGAGGCGGCCCTGGTGACCGATTGGCTGCGGACAAGGCACGAGGCCGGCACGCCTTGGCGCGACATGGCCGTCTTCTACCGAACCAACGCGCTCTCCCGCGTGATGGAGGACGCGCTGCGCGGCGCGGGCGTGCCGTACACGATCGCCCGCGGCACCGCGTTCTTCGACCGTGAGGAGATCCGCAGCGCCGTCGCGTATCTGCGCGTGGTCGCGAACCCCGCGGATTCCGTGTCGCTGGAGCGCATCCTGAACGTGCCCGCGCGCGGCATCGGCAAAGCCACGCTCGAAGCGCTCCAGGCCGCCGCGGATGCGGACGGCGTCCCGCTTCTTGAAGCCTGCCGGAACGCCGGGGGCGTGGCGGGCCTCGGGCCCCGCGCGGTGCCCGCGGTGCAGCGGTTCGTCACGATGCTCGACGAGTGGACGGGCGGCGGGACGTTCATGGGCCAGGCGGTGTCGGCAAGCCTCGCGGACCTCGTGGGGCGCGTCATCGTCCAGTCCGGGCTGCGGGGCATGTACCAGGCCCAGGCCGCGGCGAGCAAGGCAGAGGCGGACTCCCAGCGAGTGGACAACCTGGACGAGCTCGTGAGTTCGGCGCGGCAGTTCGAGCTGGAGTTTGACCCGGCCGCCGACGCCGCGGGAGACCCCCCCGACGACCTTGACCCGATGGCCCTGCCCACACCGCCACTGCTGGCGATGCTGCGGGCGTATCTCGAGTCCATCGCCCTCGTCGCGGATGCAGACGCGGTCGACCCGAGCCAAGGCAGCGTGACGCTCATGACCCTGCACGCGGCCAAGGGGCTGGAGTTTGACTCCGTCGCGATGATCGGCATGGAGGAGGGCCTGCTGCCCCACAGCCGCGCAGTCATAGGGCTCGGAGCGGGCGACGCGGAGATGGAAGAGGAGCGGCGACTCTGCTTCGTCGGCATCACGCGCGCGATGAAGCGACTGCTCCTCACGGCGTCGAAGTACCGCACCATCCGCGGCATACCGGAACGGACCATCGCCAGCCGGTTCCTGGGCGAGATTCCCGAGTCCTGCCTCACCGTCAGCGACCAGTCCGACGACCTCGCCGAGGTCGAGCAGGAGTGGGGAGCGACCTCCCGGACCCGGCCCGGCAGGGTCCTGGCTCAGGACGCCCCGGCCGGCCCCGCCGGAAAGCCCTCGCCCTTCCCGCCCGGTGCCCGAGTGCGTCACCCGCAGTTCGGCGTGGGGGTCGTGCAGGCCGTTCAGGGCGGCGGCAGCCCCCGTGCCACCATCAAGTTCGAGGCGGTGGGCGTCAAGACCCTCGTGCTCGAATACGCCCGCCTCACGGTCCTCTGAATTTGACCGAAAAAACGTGAAATCAGGACTTGCCTCTGCCGAAAAAGTTAGTATATACTAACAATATGGACCGACACCGTGTCGGTCGGAAGGAGGCATTCGATGGGTGCTTTTCTGGCGTGCGGACCCCGGGTGTGGCTGAGGCGGGCGGGGCTCCTGCTCATCACGGCGTGGACCGGATTCTGGGTGTGGTTCGTCTCGATGGTGGTCCTGAGTGAGGGCCCACCGAGCTACCCGTACGGGGCCGCGATCGGCGTCCCCATGCTGGTGGTGCTGCTGGTGGCATGGAGGTGGCGGGTGGCGGGGGGGCTGCTCGCGATCGGAGCGGGCATCGTCGCGGCGTGGCAGTTCCACGGCTCGTCCGCGATCCTGCTGCTGACCCTGCCGCCGATCGTCGGCGGATTGCTGCTGCTCGCGGGCACGCGCGGTTCTACGCGGGCCGGATGCCCCGCTGCATCTGCTGCACCCGCTCGGACTCAGCCTTGACGACGTTGACGAGCACGTGCCTGGGGATCTTCCACTCGGGCGCGTCGCGGGTGACGCTCTGGCAGTGCTCCAGGATGCAGCGGTAGAGCATCTTGAACGCGTCGCGGGGCTGGTGGAGCTTTTCGAGCGCCTCGAAAAGTTCGGCGCGGCTCACATCCGCCGCGAAGAGGTCAAGCAGGTGCACGGGCGGTGCGTCCGGGCGTCGGCAGGCCTCCAGGCGCTGCTCGCAGAGGTCGTAGAGGGTGGGGCCGGTCCAGGCGAGACGCTCGATGAGGCACTGCTTGTCGAGCCTCGCGGACTGGAAGAACGCGCTGCTCTCGCGGAAGAGCGCGTGACGGAGCTCCATTGGCAGGAGCATCTTCACGCCCACGCCCTCGTACTGGAGGAACTTGTTGGACATGAGTGGCCAGATGACGGCCTTCATGCGTTCGGGGTCGCCCCCGATCAGCGTCGGCTCATCCACGCGGTCGACGACGACCACCAGCCCGGCCCAGCCGAACTGCCTGAGCACGCTGCGGAGCCGGTCAAACATGGCGAATCGAGCCTCGTCGGCATCGGTGGTTGGGAGGTGCGCCGCCTCGCGGTACGCCGAGGGGAGGTGCCTCAGGGAGGTGGCGAAGGAGATGTCCCCCCGCAGCACGATCCGCACCTGTCGCCGGATGCGGTGGGCCTGGCGCAGCAGCGCGAGGCGGTCCCACACGCCCATCTTGAGGGCGAAGATGGCGAAGAGAGCGACCAGCCCCGCGAGGGAGTAGTCGTAGTAGCGCCGGGGCACCTGCTCCCAGCCGTAGTGCGAGTACCACCACCAGTATGCCACGAGCAGCAGGGGCACAACGACCATCGCGAAGCGCCCCCAGATGGCGCTGGCCGGGGGCATGAGTCTCAGTCTTCGGCGGAGACGGCTGGTGCGCTGCGTCGCGAGCTCTGGGCGGTCGTAGAGCGTCTGGAGGAGCAGAAGGTCCCGTCGCGTCACAAGGTCCAGCCTCTTGTGGAGGCGCTTCACATCGCCGACGTCGATGCGGGTCTCCTCCGGGCCGTCGCCCAGCACCGAGTCCACCAGCCTGGGCACGACCTGGTGCAACAGCGCGTCGAGGTGGTCGACAAGCCGGATCTTCTGGAGCGACTCGAGCGGGTTCTTCCCGCCGAGGCGATCGTGCAACCGGTCAAGGACGGCGTTGAGATCGTCATAGGCGACGAAGCAGATGCGGGCGCCCGGGTTGGCGGCGTTGAACGCGGCGATGCCTTCGGCGAGCTGGATGCGGATGGCCGTCTTGCCGCTGCCCTTCTCGCCGAACACCACGGCGCCAGAGGGTCGGCGCAGGTCGCCCCGGATCTTCTCGAAGTCCGGGTGATGGGTCGAAAGGTCGCCGGCGCGGTGCAGCCGGGTGAACACCTCGTCCGAACGGGCTTCCTCTCCCTTGAACGGGTTCTCGGAGAGACCGTGGTGCTGGAGCAGTTCGCTGACGGTCATGACGGATGGCGGGAATCGCGGGAAGCGGCCACGGGGAGCCTAGCCCGCCGATACGGTGGGCGAACCGGGCGCGGTCTAGTGGTCCACACGCTTCCCGAGCCTGGGGGAGAGCGCACCGAAGATGCGGTCGAGCGTTTCCTTGTCCTTGGCCTCGAGATTGAGGCGGAGCAGGGGCTCGGTGTTGCTCTTGCGGATGTTCGCCCACCAGCCGTGGCCCTTGAAGCAGTCGATGGTGACGCCGTCGAGTTCATCGACCTCCCCCTTGAGGGGCGAGTTCGGCCCGTAGGCCTCCTTGAGCTCCCGCAGCACGGCGTCCTTGTCGTCGACCTGGAAGTTGACCTCGCCTGACTGGTGGTAGCGGGCGATGGGCTTCACGAGCTCGCTCAGGGGCTTGCCCGACTTCGCGAGGACCGTGAGGAGCGTGGACATGGCGATGGCGCCGCTGTCGGCGTTGAAGTTCCCCTGGAAGTAGAAGTGCCCGGAGAGCTCGCCGCCGAAGACACAGCCGTGGTCGGCGAGGGCCGCCTTCATGAAGACGTGCCCCACGCGGCCTCGCACGGGCGAGCCCCCCGCTTTGCGGATGTCCTCTTCGACCGCTTTGCTGGAGCGCAGGTCGTAGGCGATGCTCGCGCCCGGGTGCTTGGCCAGAAAGTGCTTCGCGAGCAGCGAGGTCAGCAGGTCGCAGCCGATGATGCGGCCCTTTTCGTCGACAGCCATGCAGCGGTCCGCGTCACCGTCGTAGCAGAAGCCCACGTGCGCCTTGTGCTGGAGCACCGCGTCCTGGGTCATCTTCATGTTCGCCGCGACCAGCGGGTTGGGCTCGTGCTCGAAGACGCCCTTGGTGTTCTCGAAGTTGAGCTCGATGATCTCAAACCGGGCGGGGCCGAGTTCCTTGGGCGCGAGCTTGCCGAACACGCGCGGGATCATCGTGCCCGCCATGCCGTTGCTGGCGTCGATCACGACCTTCAGCGGCTTGCCCGCGGGCAGGTCCAGGAAGCCCCGAACGTGCTTCGCGTACGCGAGCCAGAGGTCGCGCTCCTCGTAGCGCCCGGCCTGCTTCACCACCGTCGTCTTGTCCACCATCGCCGCATGCTTGCGGATGTCGGCGAGCCCCGTCGCCTCGCCCACGGGCTTGGCCTTGCGCTTGGAGATCTTGAAGCCGTTGTAGTTGGGCGGGTTGTGGCTCGCCGTGACCATGATCCCGCCCGCGCAGTCCAGGTGATTCACCGCGAAGTAGATCATGGACGTGTCGCACATCCCGATGTCCACGACGTTGCCGCCCTGGTCGCGGATGCCCTCGATGAGGCGCTTGGAAAGCGCGGGGCTGCTCACGCGCATGTCGCGCCCCACGACGATGTTCTTCATCATGGGCGTGGACTCGCCCGCGGCGGCGGCGTCGGCGAGGAGGAACCTGCTCGCCCCAAAGCCGATCTGCCACGCCATCGTCTCGTTGAGAAGGTCGGGGAACGTCCCGCGGATGTCGTAGGCCTTGAAGACGCGTCCAAGCATGCGTGTGGCTCCTTGTCGAGTCGAACGGCAACGGTAGCACCCGACCGGCCCGAGCAGAAGCCGAACACGGGGCGATGCGGGTGTGGGGCTGGGTGTGAGAGTCTGGGCCTGAAGAAAACAGGCCGCCCCGGTGTGGGACGGCCTGCGAACGGTCACGGATTCAGGAAGCGGGGCTCAGGGGCAGCCTCCGCCGCCGACAGCGTTGATGAGCGCGGTCACGTCGTCCTGATCGACGTTGCCGTCCTGGTTGAAGTCGGGGTCGATTCCCGACGGGTTGGCGCCGCCGCCGATGACGTTGATGAGGTAGGTGACGTCGTCCTGGTCGACGTTGCCGTCCTGGTTGAGGTCGGGGTCGCAGCCACAGGCGGACTCGATGGTGAGGGTTCCGGTGCCGCTCTGCCCGTTGTAGCCGGCGACCCGGATGAGGTAGGTCTCACCCGCGGTCTGGGGGAAGGAGATGTAGGAGAGGAGGGTGAAGGCGCAGGGCCCGGCGGGCGCGTCATCGTTGCAGATGATGGAGGTGAGCGAACCGCAGGAGCCGGAGAAGGCGTTGATGACGGTGTCGTAGGTGGACCCGCAGGTGTACATGGTGGCGGTGCCGGAGCAGGGGGCGGTGTAGGAGAACCAGACGTCGGGGCTGGCGCCGGAGACGCCGCAGTTGCTGGGGCCGTCGGTGGTAGCGCAGGTGGTGGCGAAGGCGTTGGCACCGACAACGGCGGTGGAGGCGTTGGCGCAGAGGTCGTTGGGTTGCTGGTCGATGTTCAGGACGTAGGCGCCGGCGTTGGAGCTGAACCCGGCGACGCGGATGTAATAGGTGGTTCCGCTGGTGACGGGGACGGAGAGGTAGGACTGGAGCGTGAAGGCGCAGGGGCCGTCGGCGCCGGCGTCGTCGTTGCAGGCGACCTGGGTCAGAGCACCGCAGGCGCCGGTGTGGACGCTGATGACCGTGTCGTAGGCGGAGCCGCAGGTGTTGAGGAGAAGGTTTCCGGAGCAGGGCGCGGTCCAGCGGTACCAGACGTCGCGCGAGCTGCCGGAGGCGCCACAGGTCGCGGTGCCGTCGGTGGCGGCGAAGGTGGCGGAGCAGGTGTCGCCGGTGTAGGTGCCGTCGGTGACGAGGGGTGCGTTGGCGCAGGCGTCGTTGCTGGGTGTGGGCATGCTGAGGTTGATGGTGAAGGTGCCCTGCGAGCCGTTGAAGCCGGCGACGCGGATCTTGTAGTTGGTGCCGCCTACGACGGGGACGGTGAGGTAGGACGTGAGCCCGCCGGGGCAGGGGCCCTGGCCGCCGTTGTCGTCGTTGCATGCGAGCTGGTTGGCGGTGGTGCCGACGCAGGCGGAGTGCACGGAGACGACGGTGTCGAGGGCCGAGCCGCAGGTGTTGATGGTGAGGGTGCCGGTGCAGGGGGCGGTGAAGGAATACCAGACGTCACGGTTGGCGTTCCCGCGGCAGGAGTCCCCGCCGTCGACGGTGGCGTTGACGTTGGTGCCGTTGGTCGAACCGAGGGCGATGTTGGCGGCGTTCGCGCAGGCGTCGTTCGAGGGGCCGGAGACGTTCGCTGCGGAGATGGTCAGGTTGTACATCTGGGGGACGGTGTGCGCGCTGTTCGCGAACACGCGGACGTAGAACGTGCCCGCGGGCACGGCGATGTTGAGGATGTTGAGGGTGGTCCCCACGGCCACGTTGTTTGTGTGAATGACCGTCGTGCCGTCCGCGGCGATGATCGATGCGGAAAGGCCGGCGATGGCGACGGAGTTGACGAAGTTCCCGCTCCCGCACTGGGGGCTGGAGTCGTAGTTGAGCCCGGTCGGAGCGCAGTTGATGGAGACGGTGGTCGCGGCGGTGAGGTTCAGGCGGTAGAAGTCGCTGTCGCCCGAGACGTCGATCGCGGTGAGTGTGGCGTCGCTGACCGCCGGGGCGGGGATGCCGGAGGGGTTCACGTTCGCGCCGGGGGCAAGGTTGCCCAGATTCGTGGCGGTGCCGGCTGTGTTGTTGCTCTCGTAGGGGTCGCCGTAGAGGTTGGTCACGCCGCGGATGTCGTCGTGCTGGGGCCCGTCGAAGCCGGTGTTGAGGAAGGGCTCCATGAGCTTGGTGCCGTTGGTGGGGCAGACGTGGAGCATTCCCACGCCGTGGCCGTGCTCGTGGAGGATGGTGTTGCGGAGGAAGAGGTACGACCCTGTGCTGCTGCCCCAGCTCTCGCTGGAGTCCAGGACCATGTCCCCGCCGAAGCCCGGGTAGTAGTTGTACGCGAGGGTACCGGAGGCACCGTCGATGTTCTTGGCGCTGATGCGGACGTCGCCCCGCAGGCCTGCGGCGCCCGCTGCGCCGCCGTTGCCGAACGCCGCGCCGTCGTCCCAGGGGTTGCCGTTGAACTGCACGCGGGTGTAGCTGGTGCCGGTCAGGGCGGCCCAGCGGTCGAAGCAGGCCTGGAACTGAGCGATCCAGAGCGCCCGATTTCCGCCGAACTTGGTGTCCATGCTGGAGAAGAGGTTGCTGGGGGCTGCACCCTCGCCCACGCCGTTGGGGATGTTGGTTCCATCCGGCACGAAGCTCCAGGTGATGTTCACGGGGGCGCCCGCGCTCCCGGGCCAGCGGGAGCCCTGCTGGTAGAAGTTGTTCAGCGCGTTCAGCACGGAACGCTCGATGGCCTCCATGATCTCCGGGCTGGGCGGGACGGCGCGGTCATAGCAGAACGCGAGCTCGCCCCGATCTCCCGGGGTCAGCGGCACCAGCGTGGAACCAGAGTCCGGCACGCCCCCGAAGACCGTCGGCATCTGAATGGCGCCAGTCCGGAGGAAGAGCGACGTGCGGGCGTCGTCCTCACCCGCCCACGCGGCACAACACACCAGCGGGAGCACCCCCGCCGCGACCCAACCCCTGCGCATCTTCATCTCAAGACCCCTTCTGAGTGCGGAGGCTGTGAGCGCATCGCGAGCCCATCCGAGCCCATGCCGCGCGGCAGCACTGCGCACCTCTCACCGAGTCCGACCAACCCCCAAGTTCCCCTCCCGGGGGGAGAGTCGACGGACCCCTCACGAGCCCCGCCAGCATGCCCGATGCACCCGGCGCCAAGGCTGTGGCCAGTGTACCCAAGGGTGCGAAATCACACAAGAAAAAGGGGTGAAGCCTTCATGTGAATGCCCGAACAACGGGTGAACTAGCCCCGCAGTGCCAGGGCCACCATCAGCTCCACACCCGTCCGGATGGCTTCATCGTTGAAGTCAAAGTCCGGCTGGTGGAGGGTCGGGAAGGTCGTTGCGCCCTTGGGCCTCAGTCCGAGGAAGAAGAAACACGCCGGGATCTCCCGCCCATAGAACGAGAAGTCCTCGCCCCCCATGGTGGGTTCGGGTGCAAGTTCGACCCGGGGCTTGCCGAGGGTGTCCTCGGCGATGCCAAAGAACCGTGCGGTTGCGTCCGCGTCATTCACCGTCGCCGGGTAGCCCTCGTGCCAGTCAATGCGGGCCTCGCAGCCCATCGCCCGGGCCGTGTTTTCGACGACGGCGAACAGTCGTTCCTTCGCGAGCTTTTTGGTCTCGGCGCGGAGGGTCCTCACGGTGCCGATGAACGTGACCTGCTCGGGGATGATGTTGTCCGCCGTGCCGCCGTGGATGGCTCCGACGGAGACGACGATTGAATCCAGCGGCGAGACGTTCCGCGAGGCGATGCTCTGGAGGGCGGTGATGACATGGGCGGCGGTGAGAATCGGGTCTCGGCCGAAGTGGGGATACGCCCCGTGGCTCTGCACGCCCTTGATGGTGATGCGGAAGTCGTCGGTGGAAGCGAGGAGCGGCCCGGGCCTTGTGGCGACCTTGCCGACCTCGAACGTGGGCCAGCCGTGCAGCCCGTAGATTCGCTCCGGGGCTTCGCCGAGCCCGCCGGCGTTCTCTCCGCGCAGGGCGCCCTCCCGGACCATGAGGTCGCCCCCGCCGCCGCCTTCTTCGGCGGGCTGAAAGATGAACGTGACGGGCCGGGAGCGGTGCATCGTGGCGAGAACCTTCGCCGCGCCGATGAGGATGGTCGTGTGCCCGTCGTGCCCGCAGGCGTGCATCACGCCGGTGGTGGTGCTGGCGTAGGGCTTTCCGGTGGCTTCGACGATGGGCAGCGCGTCCATGTCCGCGCGGAGCGCCACACCCCGACCGCCTCCGGTCGTCGCTGGCAGGTAGCCCAGCACGCCGGTTCCCTTGGCAAACCCTCGCTTCACGCGCACCCCCGACGCCTCGAGCTCTCGCGCCACGACATCGCTCGTGCGGCGCTCCTCGAACGACAGTTCGGGGTGCGCGTGCAGGTCGCGCCGGAGGTCGACCAGGGTCGGCAGCATCCCCGTCAGGACGTCCTGAGTCTGCGCGGGCGCGGTCTGTGTCATGGGCATTCGCAAGGGTAGGAGCCCGGCTTTCTCCGTCCGCTCGGGGTTACGCTTGGCCCGTGACCAGCGATGCTCCAGTTCCCGCGGCGGTCGCGCTCGGCGCCAACCTCGGCGACCGGGCCGGCACCATCCGGGCCGCCCTTGGTCTGCTTGGCGGACTCCCGGGCACGCGCGTGGTGCACGCGTCTGACCTGTTCGAGACGCCCCCGGTCGGTCCGGGTGAGCAAGGCCTGTACCTGAACGCCGCGGCGGTGCTGGAGACCACGCTCGCTCCTCAGGGCCTGCTTGACGGGATGCTGGAGATCGAGCGAGCCCTCGGTCGGAATCGCGCCCGCGCCGAGCGGTGGGGGCCCCGTGTCATCGACCTTGACCTGTTGCTGTACGGCGGGGCGACGCTCGCGGAGCCCGGCCTTCAGATCCCTCACCCGCGGATGCACGAGCGGGCGTTCGTGCTCGTTCCTCTCGCGCAGGTGGCCGGGGACTGGACGGTCCCGGGGACTGGCCGCACGGTGGGCGATCTGGCCCGCGGTGCGGACGCACGGGGCATCGTGCGGTTCGGACGGGCCTGATACGATCCGCCTCATGCCGGCTCTTGGTCTCATAGCGACCGTCGTACTTTCCGCGGCGTGGCAGCCCGAGCCCGGGGTTCCGATGGTCCGCCCCGCGTTCGCGGCGCAGCCCACCCTGTCATCGAGACAGGCGATCGAGCGGCTGTGCGCGAGTCACCGCGCCGGGCCGGTGGCGCAGGCGGTGCGGATCCGCACCGTCTCGCCCTCGGGGAAAGAGCGCACCAGCCGCGTAACGGTCCGCACGACGGCGGAGCCTGCGACGATCGGGCTTTCGCTCGGGCGCGCGCTGCGCGTGTGGGCGTCTGGCGACGAACTCCTGGCTGTGACACCCCGGAACAAGTCTGTCTACTTCGAGTCGGCGATGCCCGAGGGCGTGAGCGCCCGCTCGCTGCGCCGAACGATCCGGGAGGTGCCCGTGCCGCACCTGGACCTCGCACTCGGCGCCGAGCCCGCGCAGGCCGGAGGCTCCTGGAGCATCACGCTCGCTCCGTTCGGGACGCTGACGCTGGCGGACCAGGCGGAAGAAGCCGGTGCGGACTGGATCGTCGCGGCCACGGGCCCCGCGGGGCCGGCCGAGATACGCGTCGACAAGACGACGGGCCTGCTGAAGCGGCTGCACGGTGCCGTGCCCAGCGCCGAGGGCCCGGTGCGTGTGGACCTTGTCTGCCAGCCCGTGGATTCAGACGAGGCCGGGTGGCGGCTGGCCCGCGAGGGCAGGACCCGTGTCGCAACCCTTGCGGAGCTGAAAGCCGCGGACGCGGAGGTCGGCCCGGGAGCCGCGCTGCCCAACCTGGGCCTGATGACGCCGGAGCTGATTGCCTTCTCGTGGCGTGAGGCGAGGGATTCGCTGCTGGCGGGGCGGCCGCTGGCACAGGACACCCGGGTGCTCACGGCCTTGGTTCTCTTTCGGGCCGGCTCGGCGGAGGGCTCGGACGGGGCGGTGCGAGCGACAGGCGTGCTGAGCGCCGCCCGGAAGGACGCGGACCGCCGCCGCTTCACGGGGGAGGCCGGCCTGCCCGTGCTGGTGGCCCGCCCCGTGGCGGTGCTGGAGCTGGCGGAGTTCACCCCGTCGCGCCCGCGGGAGCTCGCCGCGGAGTGGGCGCTGCTGGGCGAGTCGCTGCTCTGGACGACGTCCGGTCAGGCGTTGATCGACCGTTTCTCGCCCGGCTCGCCGGGTGTGGTCGTGCTGGTGGACGACGACCAGATCGTTCGGGGCGTCGCCGGGCTGGACCCCGCGGGCCAGGACATGGACGCGGTGCTCGCGGAGGTGCGGGCGCTGGTGGAGGAAGCCGCCGTCGCGCCGCGCTGAATCCCATCCGGTCCGACGCGACGGCACGCCGGTGCGATTCTCGTTAGACTGCCCTCTCCGCACTTTCAGGCCGGCGTGTGTCGAGCCCGAGGGGCGGCTTGTGAGGGTGTCGTATGTCCGAACCCGGCAGCACGTCAAGCGTTGGCGCCGTCACGCGCCTCAGCGTCATGATGTTCCTCCAGTTCTTCGTCTGGGGGTCGTGGTACGTCTCCATGACGGGGTTCCTGAACAAGGAGGGCATGGGGGGCCTCACCGCCGCGGCGTACTCCGTCGGCCCCGTCGCCGCGATCATCGCGCCGTTCTTCCTCGGGCTCATCGCGGACCGCTTCTTCGCGACCGAGCGCGTGCTGGGCGTGATGCACGTTCTGGGTGGGGTGGCGCTGTGCGTGATCCCCCAGCTCGCGAAGGGATACGACGCCGCCAGGGACGGATCGGCGTTCATGCACCCCGCCATCCTCATGATGCTGGCGCACATGCTCTGCTACATGCCCACGCTGGGCCTGACCACCAGCGTGTCCTTCCACAACCTCCCCAACCGTGAGAAGCAGTTCCCGCTCGTGCGAGTCTGGGGCACCATCGGCTGGATCGTCGGCAACATCGCGGTCAGCTACCTCCCCGACAAGGACCAGTCCGCGTACCAGTTCTACATGGGCGGGGCGGCGGCGGTGCTGCTGGGGCTGTACTCATTCTCCCTTCCCCATACGCCGGCGCCCGCGAAGGGCAGGAAGGTCTCCGTCGGCGATATCGTCGGGCTGGACTCTCTCAAACTCCTCGCGAAGCCCAGCTACGCGATCTTCATCGTCTGCTCGTTCCTCCTCTGCATCCCTCTCGCGGGCTACTACGCGCAGGCCCGCAACTTCGTGGAGGCCACCGGCTCGGTCGTGAACGACTCCGCCGTCTTCACCATGTCGTTCGGTCAGATGTCCGAGATCTTCTTCATGCTCGTGATGCCACTCTGCTTCGCGAGGCTGGGCGTGAAGTGGATGCTCGCGGTCGGCATGCTCGCGTGGGTCGTCCGCTACGGGCTGTTCGCGGGCGCATGGGATGAGAAGGTCACCTGGATGGTGCTCAGCGGCGTCATCCTCCACGGCATCTGCTACGACTTCTTCTTCGTCACCGGCATGATCTACGTCGATCAGGCGGCGAACAAGGAGATCAGAAGCCAGGCCCAGGGCTTCCTCGTGCTGGTCACGCAGGGCCTGGGAATGCTCATCGGGGCGCAGGCCTTCGGGAAGCTCGTCACCAGGTTCACGACCCCCGGGGTGCCCCCCCTCAAGGACGTGGTCGCGTGGAAGGACATCTGGCTCTGGCCCTGCCTCTTCGCCGCGGGGATCCTGGTGATCTTCGTGCTGCTGTTCCGGAACCCGAAGAAGCCGCAGGAAGCTCTGGGCTGAGAATGGATGCCAGGATGGGCTTGTAATCCGGACCCCGTTTGCGTTAGGCTACCGCTGTCCCGGACCGCACCCCCTGATCCAAGGAAGTTCCGATGACGAACCACCCGACCGAAGGCCAGTCTCGCCGCTCGTTCCTTTCCAACGCCGCGCTGGTCGCCGGCGCCGGCGCCGTGCTGGGCACGATCACGACTCCACGTGCCGCAACGGCTCAGCCCGGGCTCGGGGCCTCTCCGAAGGCGAAGCCCCGCGTCGAGCTGAAGGAGGGTGAGACGATCCGCATGGCGGTGATCGGCACGGGCGGCATGGGCACTGGCCACGTGGAGTCGTTCCTCAACCTCAACGCCGCGGGGCGTGAGAAGGTCCACATCGTGGCCCTCGCGGACGTCAACGATCTGCACGTCGAGCGGGCGAAGTCCATCTGCGACAAGAAGCAGGAGGGCGTGAAGGTCGACACCTACCGCGACTACACGAAGCTGCTCGAGCGCGACGACATCCACGGCGTGCTCGTGGCCAGCCCCGAGCACTGGCACGCGGACCACGGAATCGATGCCCTGCTCGCCGGCAAGGACGTGTACCTCGAGAAGCCCATGACCCTCAACCTGCCGGACGCGATGCGCCTCCGCGCGGTGGTCAAGGGCAATCCGGAGTTGATCCTCCAGGTCGGCACCCAGTACGCGGCCCAGCCCAAGTACCTCGAGGCCAAGAAGATCATCGAGTCCGGCGAGATCGGCCTGCCCCTCTGGAGCCAGATCGCCTATTGCCGAAACACGCCCGCGGGCGAGTGGAACTACTACGGCATCGACAAGAACTGGAAGCCGGGAGTCAACCTCGACTGGGACGCCTGGTGCAAGCCCATCGGCAAGCAGGAGTGGGACCCCAAGCTCTACATCCGCTGGCGCCGCTACCGCAAGGCCTCCACCGGCATCGTCGGCGACCTCCTCGTCCACGAGATGACCCCGTTCTTCGTTTCCCTCAACCAGTGCGGCTGGCCCGTCCGCGTCCACGCCTTCGGCAGCCACATGATCGACAAGGACATGGAGAACCACGATCAGGTCAACCTCAACATCCAGTTCGAGTCCGGCCACAACATGATCGTCGCCGGCAACACCAACAACGAGAACGGCTTCGAGAAGATCATCCGCTGCCAGAAGGGCAACATCTTCCTCAGCGGGCGCCACTGCGTCGTCCGTCCCGAACGCCCCTTCGAGAAGGACATCGAGGAAAAGACAGTGCAGTGCCCCGACGTCGGCAACGACCAGGACCAGCACCGCGTGAACTGGCTGTCATGCATCCGCACGCGGAAGCAGCCCGACAGCAACATCGACCAGGGCACCAAGGTCATGGTCGTCGTCGACCTCGCCACCCGCGCCATGTGGGAGGGCGGCTCCTGGTCCTTTGATCCCAAGACCATGACCGCCAAGCGGGGCTGAAGACGCCGCGCATGCCAGCCTCCGAGCCCACGCCCCTGTGTCTCGCCAGAGAGGCGATGGGCACTCGGTTCGAGTTCGTCCTGAGCGCCGCGGGCGGCGAGCTCGACGAGCCGTCGGTCCGCGCCGCGGGCGAGGAGGCCCTTGACGAGGTCGTCTCGCTGGGCGAGCGGCTGAGCTGGTTCTCCGCCGGGAGCGTCGTCTCGCGCCTCGCCGCCGCCGCCGGGGGAGAGCCTGTCCACGTCGCGCCGGACGTGTTTCGCCTCCTGACGCTCGCGCGGGATGTGTGGCGCGAGAGTGGGGGCGCGTTTGATCCGACGATCGCGCCCCTCCTGCGGGTGTGGGGCCTGCGCGGGCCCGCTCCCGGGGCGCCTCCCACGGCGGAGGAACTCGCCCGCGCTCGCGCGCTCGTCGGTCTCGACAAGCTCGAGCTGCATCCGCAGAACGGCACCGCGCGGCTCGCGCTCGGGCGTATGTCCATCGACTTCGGTGCGATTGCGAAGGGCTGGGCCCTGGACGCCGCCGCCGCGATGCTCCGCGCCGCGGGAGTGCCCCGCGCGTTGCTCCACGGGGGAACCAGCTCCGTCTGCGCCTGGGGCTCGCCGCCCGGGCAGCAGGGATGGCGGGTTCGGGTCGCGGCGCCGCCGGGGTCGTCTGCGCCGCCCCTCACGGTCCTGCTTCGTGACTGCTCGCTCTCGATCAGCGCGCCGCACGGCCGCACGGGGCACGCGGGTGCCGGCCACGTCATCGATCCCCGCTCCGGCCTGCCGGCGTCAGGCGTCGAACTCGCCTGCGTGCTGGGCCCGCGGGGCGCGGAATGCGACGCGTGGTCGACAGCGTGCCTGGTGCTCGCGACGCGACCCCCGGGGCTTCACGAGGCGTGGACGACCGCGATTCTGAGTGGGGGCGTCTGGCACGTGCGCGGGCCGCTCGCCCTGTGCGTCACGGAGGGGTAGCCCCGGGCAGGAATTCTCGCCAGACACTCCCTAGATTCCCGGTCAAGATGTGAGGAGCACCGCATGGCAGACCTGGACCGCCGTTCGTTCCTGACCCATGCCGCAGGCGCCGCCGCCGCCATGGCGATCTTCCCAGAGATCCTCCCCGGTGCTGTCCGGATGCCCCAGGGCCCGATGTCGGTGGGGGTCGTCGGCTACGGCAGGCAGGGCCGCCGCCTCACGGTCGAACTGCTCGACAAGCTGGGTGAGGCGGCGAAGGTGGTGGCGGTGTGCGACACCTCCGACAGCCGCGTGCAGTCCGGCGTGGGCCGTGCGGCGGGCTCGCAGGGCTTCGCGGACCATCGCGCGATGCTGGACAAGGTGAAGGACCTCGGGGCGGTGATCATCGCGACGCCGACGCACGAGCACAGGCAGATCGCGCTCGACTGCATCGCGGCGGGCAAGCACGTGTACTGCGAGACTCCGCTCGCCCACACGGCGGAGGACTGCCTGGCGATCTCCCGAGCCGCCCGCTCCGCGAAGGCGGTGTTCGCGACGGCCCTCGAGGGCCGGAGCAACCCGATCTACAACCTGGCGCGGAGCTTCTACCGCACCGACGCGGTGCGCGACATGGTCTGGCTTTACGCGCAGTCGCACCAGAAGACCACCTGGGGGCGGAAGGGCGACTGGTGGCTGGACCCCTCGGTTTCGCTCGGCCTGCCGGGCGAGATGGGGCTGCAGCAGTTCGATGTCTTCAACTGGTACCGCAACAGCTACCCCGTCGCGGTCGAGGGCCGCGGCGCCATCCGCCTGCACAACGACGGGCGAGAGATGGCCGACACCGTCCGCTGCCTCTTCCGCTGGGCGGACGACGTGGAACTGACCTTCGTCGCCTCGCTGGCGACCTCGCTCGGGGGCCGCTACGAGACATTCCACGGCGTGAACGCCGCCATCAAGCTCGCGTGGTCCCACGGCTGGATGTTCAAGGAGGCCGACTCGCCCCAACTGGGCTTTGAGGTCTACGCGAACCGCCAGCAGTTCCACAACGATGAGGGCATCACGCTGATTGCCGACGCGACCAAGCTCGCCAGCCAGGGCAAGCTGAAGGAGGGCGTGGGCCTGCCCTACTCCCCCGCGTACTACGCGCTCGCCGATTTCTTCAAGGCCATCGCCGAGGGCAAGGCACCCGCCGGAACCGCCGCCGACGCCGCCCGGTCCACGATCGTCGCCATCGCCGCGGCGGAAGCGGTGAAGACCGGCAAGTCCGTTGCGATCGACCCTGAGGTGCTCAAGGGGGCCTGAGCGATGAGCGACTTCACACTCCGTTCGCTGCCCGCGAGCGTCCGCCTGGGACTTGTCTGCCTGTGCCTGGTTGTGCTGGTCGGGCTGGGCGCGTCCGCGACGCACCTCCTCTGGCACTACGAGAAGCGCGACGAGCGGGCGGGCTTCTCGTATGACGACATCGCGGGCGCGTACCACGGGGTGAGCACCGTGGCGCCCCTCCGCCGGGCGCTGGAGCGGGGCCACCCGGAGACGCTCGCCAAGCCCCAGCGTGACGCGCTGCTCGACTGGCTGCTGGGCAAGGCCGACTCCGCCGGCAAGCGCCCGGGGGTGAACCCGCGCGTGAGCGATGAGTACGACAACCCGGACCTGGGCGACATGGCGCCGGCGGAGATCATGTCCCGCTCGTGCGCCGAGTGCCACGCCCGCGCGAACGCCGCCAAGAGCCCTATCGCGCGCACCTACCCCCTCGACACCTGGGACGACATCCGCTCCATCTCCATCTCGCGCGACGTCAAGCCTACCGACCCCAAGAAGCTCGTCATCTCCATCCACGCGCACGCCCTCAGCCTCGGCTGCCTCTCGCTGGTCCTCTCCTTCATGCTCTGGTGGACGCGCTGGCCCCGGGGCGTCGTGGGCGGGGCCATCTTCCTTGCTTCGCTCGGCCTGCTGGTGGACTTTGCCTGCCAGATTCTCGCGAGGCAGTCTGCCCCGCTGGTTGCGGGCATCATCGTCGGCGGGACGGTCTACAGCGGGATGTCGGTGCTGACGGTGCTCGCCGTCATCGCCGACCTGCTGCTGCCGAGGCCGCGCGGCGCGTGACGCCTAGGGGCAGTTCCCGCCGGCGACGACGCCGATCAGTGCGGCGATATCGTCCTGATCGGCGTTCCCGTCGCTGTTGAAGTCCGGGTTCGCGCCGCTGGGGTTCTCGCCGCCGCCGATCACACCCACGAGGTACGCCACGTCGTCCTGGTCGACATTGCCGTCGCCGTTCATGTCAGGGTCGCAGGACTGAGGGGTCCAGGCGCCGGCGGTCATCGCCGCCGGTGCGCCGGGTCGGAAGAGCCCGAGGGTAACCTCACCCATCACGGGCGGTTTCGGGCTTTCGAACCAGAACGTGTACATGGTGCCGAAGCGGATCGCGTTCGCCGTCGGCAGTTCATCGTGCGTGTGGGCGGCACGCCAGGTTGCGGCGCCGGCGTTGTCGAACAGCCAGTCGGAGCCTTCGATGTCGTCGCCGCTGTGATAGTCCGCGTCGTTGAAGCCCGGGCTGTGGGCCCCCTCGCCCGGCACGCGCAGGCTCGACACGCTCCGGTGCGAACTGATGTTCTCGATCGCGTAGATGTAGCGCCAGCCGGCCGGCAGCCGCTCGACGCGGCTGGCGAGCAGCAGCAAGCCGTCGCCCGGCACGCGAACCTCGCGCACTTCCACGCCCGGGTCCGTCTGGTCAATACCGCGCCCATGATCCCGCCACGCGTAGATCGCCGCCCGCCCCGGGCGAGCCGCACCCGCTGGCGCTGCCTGCGCCGTTGCGGGCAGGATCATGGCGCGGCGATACGTGGCGTTGTTCTCGCGTGAGGCGGGCGATTCGCCCGGGTGCACCACGTGCGCTTCGAAGAAGTACACCGCTCCCGTGTCGGACACGTCCTCCAGGGTGGCCTGGCACCGCTTGAAGATCGCATTGCCGGTGGGGCCCTGCGGGTCGCTGAACGGGTATGGGAACCCGCCGGTGGCGGCGTTCACCTCACCGCGAGGCCCCAGCGACGCCTGCGCGGCGTTCGCGCTCGCGGACGTTGCGTCAGCACAACCCGGCCCGAGTGAGGAGCCGTTGCCCCCACCGCAGGCCCCGCAGGACTGCGCGAGGGCGATCGCGGGGTGGCGCAGCCACGAGATGCCGACCTGCTCCAGCCTGCCGCCGGCAAGACGGTAGAGCCCGAGCCCCCAGAGCGGGTGCTGGTTGGTGGTCGCGAGATACGCCGCCGTGACCGGCCCGGCATTGCAGACCGACAGCCCGGCTGAGTACGCCACCTTGCCATCGGCGAAGCCCATCAACTGGATGCTCGGGAGGTCGGTCACCATGAGGTCGACCGGTTGCGCCGAGGCCACCGCAGCGCAGGCGACTCCCACAACCCCCGCCAAGCCCGTGCGCCCTTCCCGTGACTTGGTCATCGGCAGACTCCCGTGCGAGGCCCGCCCCTGCCGTATGTTGTACGCCGCGGATCACTGTGAGTTTCCGGGCCCTGCAGGTCAGCGACAAGGACCGCCGCCGGTCGACTCGGGGCCGTCAGCTCTTGTACCCTCGACTGCTTCACGTTACCATCTGACGCCCCGCGTTCGTTGGCGCCGGGGCGTTGGCAAAGCACGAGAGCGAGAGGACTCATGAGCAAGAACCCGGCGAATCGCGGACTCGGAGATCACCTGAAGCAGGGCCTGAAGAATGTCCCCAAGACGTACAAAGCGCTCTACAACGCCAAGGGCATGGGGCCGATCCAGACCGCGAAGCACAACGTCAAGCTGATCGTCAAGGGTGACGTGGTGGAGAACAAGGAAGGGGGCACGAAGATCTCCCCCGGAACGCGTGCGAAGGTCGCCATGATGGGCGCCGCGAGCATCACGCCGGTCGGGCCGCTGGCGATGATCGCGGACGGGATCAAGAAGTCCGTCACGGAGAAGAAGAAGGCCATCGAGCACAACAAGCCTGAGAACGTGGAGCGGCGGGCGCTGGAAGAGGGCAAGGTCATCAAGAAGAACGTTCCCACCCGGCCCGTGCCGCCCAAGCCCGAGCCACCCAAGACCCAGCCCACTGTCAATACGTTCAAGAAGCCGCTGACCCCTTCGCCGAATGTCCGGCCTCTGAACAGCAACCCGATGGGTACGAACCGGAAGGGACCGACCAACAAGTAGATCCCGGCCGGGCCTGAGTACTGCCGTCGGGTCAACCTGTTCCTGCCGAGGCTGGCGTGGCACGGGGAGTATTCCCTGCCACGCCCGGCCCGGTATTGATCTTGACGGGGACTTGCGCGGTGCCGATGTCCCCGGCGGATTCCACGTTGCGGACGTGCCCGCCGAAGGCGTCGATGTCGCCCCGGATGCCCTGGGTGGTTTCTTCGTAGCCAACGCCGACGCGAATGTCGCGGATCGAGCAGTGCACAGGGAGCGGGTTGACCGGCGGGCCCGTCTCATCGCCCGCGATGATCCGCCCGGTGATGGACTTTGCCTCGATGTACTCGATGGCATACGACAGGCTTGTGTCCGTGTCGAGTTCAGGGGAACCAGAGGGCCACGTGGCCCGCACGTCGTCCGCGATCACGCCGTCCCGCACTTGCAGCCGGAAGACCTGGCCTGTCGTGATCTTGCCGGTGAGGTCGCCGTTGATCGCCGCGGCAAGGATCACCTTAGTCCCTTCCGGCACTGAGCCCTCAATAACGAAGGCGTCGTCCGGACCGCCCGGCGTCAACGGCAGGCCCCAGTGACGGCAGCCTGGCAGCAGATCGGCGTCGGGGGCCACGGGGAAGCGACCGTTGGATTCCGCCGCGCCCACGAGGATCTTGACGGTGGCAGGTACTTCGATGGCCGCGCTCCGATACACGGAGATCCGGGCCACGTCCCCCTGCGGTGTGGCAGTGTCGCCAACTCTGATGAACTCGAACCCCGGATAATCCGTGTGGAGGTGCGCCAAGTCGATCCGCACGTCTTCGCTGCTCGAAAACCAGCCAATCGTCCACTCAATGTTCCCCTGGTAGACACTGAGCCTGACAGTCTGCCCAACCGCGCAATGAACCGCCATCACCAGGAACAGGAACGCCGCGCCGAAGAACCGAACGTGGGGCATGAGCCGCCTCGCCTTCGCCGCAGGATGGTGCAACCCACTCCGAGCGCGAGGGCGAGCACGCTCGAAGGCGACGGCACTGCGGCCGCGATGCGAAACCCATACATTTCAGTGCGGACGCCTGGCGCCACGCCACCCGCGCCTCCCTCGATTCGATCAGCACCTCCGGAACCCGTCGAGCTTGCCCAGGCTGAGCCGCGGACAATTCGCGATCTGTTTGGAAATGCCCGAGATGTGCTCTCCGTGTACTCCCTCGTCGCCCCCGCGACGTCGTACAAGCCCCAGGGCGAGGTGATCTCGTACGCCCCCAGCGGAATCTCGTACGGATTCGGCGTCTCAAACCCGGCATTGGCTTCTCCGGCGGGGGGCGGGCCGTACAGGTAGGGCGAGTCGGTTCCGTTGCTGTACTGCCACCAGCCGCCCACGCTGCCGTCGGGGTTCTGCTTGCTGGGGTCAAAGTGCCCGGCTTTCAGCCACTCGTCCATCGTGGGGATCCAGTACCGGGCCCCGGGCGAGTGGGCCTGCTGGTCGGTGAAGCCCCCCATGCCGTCGTTGCCGAACGTGGAGACGTCGTACGCGCCGCTGAGGAACGCGGCACGCTCAAGGCTCTTGTTGTTGTGCAGCCAGTTGGTGAAGATGGCGCAGGTGCGCCACGTGGCCCCGCCCGCCGGGCGGATGGCGTTCGCGGGGGATGCATTGAACGGCGCGAACTGTCCGCCGGCCCACATCGTGGGCACCTCGACCCACGGGATGGGGTCGGGGCGGTTGAGCGCGGCGTTCATGAACTCCACCCACTGGCCGGTGGACATCTCGTACCGCCCGATCTTG
>QWIH01000002.1 GCA_021405315.1 Leptolyngbya sp. PLA1 | reverse complement strand
ATTCCGGGGCGCGATGAGTTCACGGCTTCCGCAGCGGGCGGAAGCTGGACCGACGGTGCGGCCGCGACCGCGGCGTGGCCCACGGGTGCCCGAGGCCCCGCGGCCCCGGCGATCTCCGCGTGCGGTTCGCGCGGCCCGCGCTGCGCATGGGGCGGTGCGTGTTCGCTCACCGGCTCCCTCGTACGACCGCGATCCGCGCGGCCCTCGGGATCAGAGGGCGGCTCCGGCTCCGGGAGGCCCGATACCGGACCCGCGCCGGCCAGCTCGAGGGCGGCCATGGAGCCGTAGTCAAGCTTCGCCGCATCACTCAGACGCAGGTCCTTCACGCCACCGCCGCGCTCCAGCAGTGCCCCACGCGACTTGCGGGTCATCGGCGCATCGGGCGAGGTTTCGACCGTGCTACGACGGGAGCCCACCGAGCGCAGCAACGACCCGAAGACCTCCGTCCGCGCAACTTCAGCCTGCGCGCTCTGATCGGACCTGGCTTCCTGCAGTAGGTTGGATGCAGCGGGTGGATGGACTGTCGTCATGAGCCGGGATTCCCGGGCACGGGCGCAAACTGCGCCCGCTCCCGGATGCGGCCAAGCAACCGCGTTGCCAACGCAGGGTCGGACTTGGCCAGCTCGGTCATGATCCGTCCGCGTGGCTTCTCGTCCATCGCGTCCAGGTACGAGACCACCTGATCCTCCCCCGCGGAGGTCGGCGGGGCCATCGTGGTGCTCGCCGCGCCGCCCGCGGCGAGCGCAGGGACCTGCCCCGCCGGCGCAAAGTTCTCACCCTTGAGCATCTGCGTCAGCAGACCAACCGCGTCCTTGGGCTTCATCGCCGCAAGCACGCCCAACGTTTTCTGGAACTGGCCATCTTCCAAGGCCCGGCGCGTCGCGGCCGAGGCCGCCTCGAAGGCGCTCTTCTCCGCGACAAATGCGGCGCGGTCACGATCCAGAGCCGCGCGCTCGGTCGAAAGGACCCGCCGCAGGTCCTCGACTTCCCGCTGCAGCCGCTCCATGCGTTGCCGGTCGATCTCGGTCGCCTCGAGGCGCAGCGCCACGCGCTGCTCCGCGGTGAGCGGAGGCTGGTCCCTGCGCTTCGCCTCCGCGGCGGCCTTCTCGCCCGCCTCCTTTTCGGCCTGGGCCTTCGCGGCTTCGGCGGCCTCCTCGGCGATCGTCTTCCCGAAGACCGCTCGCACGGCGCGAGCCCGATCGGCGTTGAGGCGATCGTCCGCCTTCAGCCAGCCGACAAACCCGAGGAGGCCCAGCAGGTTCGCCACGGCCAGCACGCTCAGCGCATTCCAGATCATCTTCATGTCAGATCCTCCGCCGCCGCCCGCATGACCGCCAGTTCATCCAGCGCCCTGTCCTCGCGCCGACGCTGGTCCTGCTGCCATTCCTGGAGCTTTCGCTCTTTGAGAAGTTCAACGGCCTTGCGCCGCACGCTGGCCCGCAGCAGTGAGAGCCTGGCGCGGTCGAGCCGCTGGTGCACACCGGCGAGCTCCAGGACCGCGCGCTGGGCAAGGACGACGAGGTGCAACGAGGCCGATGCCTGCAGTCGCACCGATCGGAGGTCCACCGATGCTCCGGGTGTCAGACGGTCTCGCAGATCGCCCCTGGCGGAGACGATGCCCCGCTGGTGCTGGCGGATCGTGGCCTCGAGCCCATGGCGCTTCGATTCCAGCTCGGCCACGATCATCTGCTCCCGGCGCTCCTCGTCGCGTCGGTGCCTGAGCACAGCCTCGAACTGAAACCTGAAGACCGCCACGATCCTCCCTCTCAGGCCTTGCCGCCGGCCTTGGATGCCGCCCTGGTCCTGTCGCCCGTGTCCTTCGCAAGCTTGATCAGCCTCGCGAGCGCGGGCTCGAACGCCCCGGAGTCGCCCCGGCCCTGCTTCAACAGATCCGTGATCGCGGCGTGGAAGTCGATGGCCACGTCGCACTCGGCGTTGCTCCCTCGCACGTACGCGCCGATCTGAACCAACTCCTCCACCTCCCGGTACAGCGCGAGCATGCGCAGCACCTGCCGCCGCGCCGCGGAGTGCTCGGGCGTGACGACGTCTTCCGCCACGCGGCTGATCGAGTCCAGCACGTCGACCGCCGGAAAGTGCCCCTTCTGCGCGAGCTTGCGCGAGAGCATGAGGTGGCCGTCGAGAATGCCCCTCGCCGCGTCGCAGATCGGCTCGCTGAAGTCATCCCCCTCCACCAGCACGGAGTAGAGCCCGGTGATGGACCCGCCCCCGCGACCGCCGGCGGGCTCGACGGAGCCCGCCCGCTCGAGCACCTGCGCGAGCTGCGCGAAGACGCTGGGGGTGTAGCCCTTCGTCGCGGGAGGCTCGCCCACGGAGAGCCCCACCTGGCGCTGGGCGTGCGCGAACCGCGTGATGCTGTCCATCATGAGCAGGACGTCGCGCCCATGGTCCCGGTGGTACTCCGCGATGGAGCAGGCAACCTTCGCCGCCCGAAGCCGCAGCAGCGGGGACTCGTCGCCCGTGGCCACGACGATGACGCTCCGAGCGAGCCCGCGCTCGCCCAGGCTGTGCTCGATGAAGTCCTTGACCTCGCGCCCCCGCTCGCCGATGAGCGCGATCACGCTGATGTCCGCCGCCGTGCCCCGCGCGATGGCGCCGAGGAGCGTGCTCTTGCCGACGCCCGGCCCCGCGAACACACCCATCCGCTGCCCTCGGCCGAGTGTCGTCATGAGGTCCACCGCGCGCACGCCCGTGTGCAGGGCCCGACTGATCCGCCGCCTCGACATCGCCCGCAGCGGCTCCGGCTGCAGCGGCCTCGCGACGGTCTCGGGCACCGGCCCCTTGCCGTCCACCGGGCGGCCGAGCCCGTCGATCACCCGCCCGAGCTGTGCCTCTCCCACGGGGCATGTCTGGTGCACCTCTTCGCACACCACGCGGTCGCCCGCACGCACACCAGTGGTCTGGCCCAGGAGCATGACCATCGCGTGCTCGCTGGAGAACCCCACAACCTCTCCCGAGAGCACCCCGCCGGCCGGGTCCTGCACCGCGCGCCCGCCCCCGGCGAAGGTGACCAGCGAGCCGACGGGCACGTGCAGATCGGCGACCATCACCACCAGGCCGCGCACCGCCTCCACCCGGCCCGTGATGCGCAGGGGCTGCACCCGCGAGAGGGCGTCCAGAGCCGCGGAGCACGTGGTCACGGCACGCCCTCCGGCTTCCAGCCTGGCGCGACGCCGATCGCGCCCGCGATGCGCTCCAACTGCACCCGGAGCTCGCCGCTGATCTCCCCGCCCCCGGCCATGACCACTCGGCAGGATCCTCGCCCCATCTCCTCCGCACCGCGGAGTTCCACGGCGCCACCAGAGCCCAGCTCGCGGCAGATCGCGGGGAGCGCCCGCTCCACCAGCGCAAGGTCCGCGGGGTTCACGTCCAGCGTGGCGCCGAGCCTGCCGCCCACCTGCTCCAGCACGGCCCGCACCTGATCGAGCACCACCGGGTCGCCGGACTCCACCGTGCGCCGGAGAACGCTTGATGCGATCGCCATCGCGAGGGTGAGCACACGCTCGCGAGCCTCGGCAAGGATCGCCTCCCGCCTGGAGGTCAGGTCCTTCAGCGCGGCACCCCACTCCTTCTCCAACTGCTCCAGGGCCCCGCGTCGTTCGGCGAGCGCGGCCTCGTGGCCCTTCTCAAATCCTTCACGGCGCCCTGCCTCCAGGCCCTCCGCGTGCCCCTTCGCCAGCCCCTCGCGCCGAGCCTCGGCGAGGAGCGCTTCGCGCTCCTCCATGGCCCTCGCCCGGATGGCCGCCGCCTCCTTGCGGGCCGCTTCGAGCAGCGTCTCGCCCTCGCGGGCCAGGTCTCCCAGATCCAGCGGCGCGGGCCCGCCTCGCCCGGGCGTTGCGCCGACCACACGGATGTCCCGCAGCACGGGCATGCACGCACTCCGTCAGACGAGTTGCTCGGCGTCGCCGCCCCGGCCCTCGATGACCACCTCGCCCGTCTCCTCCAGCCGCCGCACGATGTCGACGATGCGCTGCTGCGCCGCCTCGACGTCGCTGACCTTGACCGGCCCCATGTACTGCATGTCCTCCTTGATGAGCGCCGCGGCACGCTCGGACATGTTCTTGAACACCTTCGTCTTCAGGTCCTCCGACGCGGTCTTGAGGGCCAGCGCCAGCTCGCTGTTGTCCACTTCCTTCAGCACCGCCTGGATGCCCTTGTCGTTCACCTTCAGAACGTCCTCGAAGACGAACATCAGCCGGCGGATCTGCTCCACCAGGTCCGGGTCCTCGGCCTCCAGGCCCTCCATGATCGCCTTCTCGGCGGAACGCTCCGCGAGGTTCAGGATTTCCGCGACCGCCTCCACGCCCCCGGCGCTCTCCATGCTCTGCGTGAGCATCGACGACAGGCGGCTTTCGAGGCCCCGCTCCACCTCGCGGATCACCTCCGGGTTGGTCTGCTCCATGTTCGCGACGCGCTTGAGCACCTCGATCTGCTTCTGCATGGGCAGCGCGCTCAGGATCTCCGCGGCCTTGTGGTGCGCCAGGTGGCACAGGATGAGCGCGATGGTCTGCGGGTGCTCGTCCTGGATGAACGCCATCAGGTTCTCGCTCTCCGCCCGCTGCAGGAACGCGAAGGGCGTCCGCTGCACCTGCGTCTGGATCTGCCCCAGCATCCGCTCCGCCGCCTTCGACTCCATCGAAGTCGAGAGGATCTTGCGGGCGTAGTCCAGGTTGCCCTCGTTCGCGTACTGGCTTGCCAGCGAGACGCTGTAGAACTCCCGGATCACCTCCGCCTGCAGCTCATGGGGCACCCGCCCCAGGCTCGCCAGCTCGCGGGTCACTTCCTCCACCGCCAGGGGCTCCATCGCCTGCAGCATCTTGCCGGCACGATCGGACCCCACCGCCAGCAGCACGATCGCCGCCTTCGTCAGCCCTTCCAGGTCCTCCGACTTGCTCGGGAGCTTCTCGTTCGGCTTGCGCGGCATGGGCTACTCCTCCACCCTCACCCAGCGTCCCAGCAACTTGCTCGCCGACTGCGGGTCCTTGTCCACGAGCGCCTCCACCTGCTCCAGGATCTTCTTGGCCTCCATCTCATCCTCGCCCACTTCGATCCCCGCCATCGCCGCGTCGGACTCTTCCGCTTCACCCACCGCGTCGACGCCGGCGTCGAGGGAGGGAGGCATTCCGACCAGCTCCTCCGCGGCGGGAAGCTCGGTCTTCTTTCCCGCCCGGCGGAGCATCGCGATCATCATCCCCATCGCCGCCAGCGAGAGGGCCCCGAGCACCACCTTGTCCACGATCGAGCTGCTGAGCCCCAGCGCGCCGCCGCCGCCCGTCAGCGCGCTCCCGAGGCCCGCCTGCTGCGTCGCGGCGGGCGGGAGCTCGACCGGCACCATGCTCACCGTGATGAAGTCCCGCACCGCCTTCGCGTCGGCCTGCGGGTTTGCCTGTGCCAGCATCGCTCGCACGTGAGGCGTGAGGGCCGCGACCACCTGGGGCTTCACGTCCTCCTCGAAGCGCCTGGTCACGTCCGCCTCTGCCGGGGGCTTCTCGTCCGCGGGGTCGGCCCCCGACGCCGACCTGACCAACCTCGAGACATACCCCTTGGGCACGTTCACGGACACCGCGACGGACACGGACTGCCCGCGCGGATCGACCACCTTCTCAACCTTGGTCCCAACACGATTGTCGAACTCCGTGGTCGCCTTCGTCTCCTGGGTGCGCGATCCGGCCTCGCCCCCCCCACGGTTGATGTCCGCCGACTGGTTCGCCGCGAAGCCGGGATCGCCCCCGCCCTTGCTCCAGTCCGCGGCGGAGGCCTCATGGCTCACGTTCTCCGTCTCGTCCGTCTTTTTCTCGAGTTGCACCGTGCCCGCCTTCAGTGGCAGGTACTCCTGCGTCTCCGAGACACTCCGCGTGACGTCCACGCTCGCCGTGACCGCGACCGACACCCCGGGGATGTACGCCAGCAGTTCCTCCAGCTTGCGGCGGGTCTGCTCCTCGACGCGCTGGGCGTGCTCCATCGCCACGCTCGACGACGCGGACTCCTCGGTCGTGATCACCCGGGGCTTGCCCGCGGCGACGTCCACCACCTGCACCTGCTCGATCGCGAGGCCGGAGATGCTCCCGGCAACGAACTTCGCCGCGGCATCCACCACCTGCTGGGGCAGGGCGAGCCCCGTATCGCTCGTGAGCGCGATCGATGCGGAGGGACGCCGGGTGGTGTTTCCAAGTCCGGAGCGGTCGGGCACGCTGAGCTGCACGGACCCCTTCGAGACCCCGCGGAAGCCGCCCAGAGTCCGGCCGAGTTCGTTCTGAAGCGCGATGATGTAGTTGCGCTCGTTGACCTGCCTGGAGTTCATCCAGTCGTTGCGGGCGATGAGTGCCTCGAAGTACGTGGCCTTGTCGCCGGGGAGCGCCCCCGCCTGCGCGAGCGCCGCCCGCGCCTCCGCCACTTTGGACGCGGGCACCGCCAGGCCTGTCGGGGTCGGGACGGCCTTGATGCCCGCCTGCACGAGCGCCGCCTGCGCCTTCTGCGCGTCCTCGCCGCCGCCGGAGACCAGGTCCACCATGTCGGGCTTGGACGTGAGCAGCGAAACGACGACCATCGCGAGGATCACGACGACCACCACGGCACCCACCAGCAGACGCTGGGTCAGGTTCATTCCGCCCAGGGTCTTGCGCACGGTGTCGGTCGTCTGGCGCAGCGCGTTCATCGCGGGGGGCCTCCCTGCCCGTCATGGCGCAATCCTTACGCCAGGCCCGCGGTTAGTGCGCAACGGCGCAAGAAGCGGGCCGCCCTACCTTCGGCCCGCGCACGAGGTTCGCTTGAAAGGACCGGCAACAGCGGCCGCCACGCCGGGGCGCATCAGGTGCGCATCTGCTTGATCTCGTCGTAGGCCTCCATCATCCGATTGCGGAGGGCCTGGAGCATCTTGAAGGCGTTGTCCGCCTTGGTGGTTGCGAGGAGGACGTTCTCCACGTCCTGACGCTGACCGGTCTGGAGGTCTTCGACCGCACGGGTCGCCTCCTGCTGCAGACGGTTGGCCTCGTTGAGGTTGGCGAGGAGGGCGTCCTTGAAGCTGGGGGCCGAGGGGTCCTGGGCTTCCGGGGTGCGGATGGCCCGTCGCGGGTCATGCGCCCCGCCGCTCGCCGAGATCAGTCCGACCGGGTCGGTCATGGGTCACTCTCCGAAGTCGCTCAGGCCAGAAGCCGCAACGCCTGTGCCATCATCGTCTTGGTCGCCTCGGCCGCTGCCACGTTTGCCTCGTAGGCTCGTGAGGCCTGCATGGCGTTGATCTGTTCCACCACGGGATTCACGTTGGACTCCAGAACGTATCCGGCCTGGGGCCCCTCCTTGATCGCGAAGGGGTTCCCCGGGTCCCACCGCAACCCGAACGCGGAGCGATCCTCCTCGATGCTCGCGATGTGGACGCCCATGCCGCGGCCTTCGAGGGAGGCTGCGTTCGGGTCTCCGACCGCAAGCCTGACGGTGCGGGCGCGGTATGGGGTGCCGTCCGCGGCGACCGAGTGGCGATTCGCGATGTTGGACGAAATGGCCGCCAGCCGGTCCCGCTGGGCGATCATGCCGCTGGTGGAGATGTCGAGCGTGCCGTACATCCTCGCGTACCTCCGAAAGCCGACTAGACCCGCTGGGAGATGGCGGTGTGGAGCAACTGGTTCTCACGCCGGATGAGATCCGATGCGAGCCGGAACGCCAAGGTGTTCTCGGCGAGGCCCTGCATGAGGCGCTCGACGTCGCTGTCGTTGCCGGAGTTGAGCGTGGGCGCCCCGCCTCGGGTCGCGGGGGTGAGCCTCATGAAGCCCTCCGGTCCCCGCTCGATCTCGTCGCTGTCAGGGATCCCGAGCTCACCATGCTGGCCCCCGGTTGTTGACCGCCGCTCGGCGACGGCCTTCGCCAGGTCCTCGCGGAACCGTCGCACGGAGACATCCAGCGACTTGAACCCGGGCGTCTGCAGGTTGGCGATGTTGTGCGCGAGGAGCCGCTGCCTGGCCCCGGCGAAGGAGTAGACCTCCTGCAGGACCGGCAACGCGCCCGAACTGGCCAGATCGCTGATCATCCGCCGTTGTCTCGCAAAGCCCGTGCCCGCCCGCGGGTGACGCCTAGAGGTTCGCGTCCACCAGCCCCAACCCCTTCCACTTCTTGAGCTTGAGACCCAGCGTCCGCACGCCGATACCCAGCGCCCCCGCCGTCTTCTGCCGGTGCCCGCTGAACATCTGCAACGTCCGCACGATCGCCTCTCGCTCGATGTCCTCCAACACACGGGGGCCCTGCGGGGCCTGCGGCTCCGCCGCGGGCTTGGCCTCGATCTGCTGCCCCACGGGCATCCGCACCGGCGCGTGACCGAGCCACGGTGCGATCAGCTCCGGGGTCAGCACGCCCCCGCCGCCGGAGAGGACCACCGCCCGCTCGCAGATGTTCTGCAGTTCTCGCACGTTACCGGGCCAGGGGTACTCCCGGAGCAGCGTCTGGGCGGCGGGGTCCCACACGGGCGCCTGCCTGCCCTCGCGACGGCAGACCATCGACACGAAGTGGGCCGCGAGTTCCGGCACGTCCGACGCCCGCTCGCGCAACGCCGGCACGCGGATGGGCAGCACGTGCAGGCGGTAGTACAGGTCCTGCCTGAACTCGCCCTTGGCGCAGGCAGCGGGCAAGTCCCGGTTGCTGGTCGCGATGACCCGCACGTCCACGCCGATGGGTGTGCTGCTTCCCACGCGCTCGAAGGTCCGCTCCTGCAGCACGCGGAGCAGCTTGGCCTGAATCTTGGGCGAGACTTCGCTGACCTCGTCCAGGAGCAGGGTGCCCCCCTCCGCCAGTTCGAAGCGGCCCTTGCGCGTCCGTTCGGCGCCCGTGAACGCCCCTCGCTCGTGCCCGAAGAGTTCGCTCTCCAGCAACGACTCTGAGAGTGCCGCGCAGTTCACCGCGAGGTACGGCCCGCCCGCGCGGGGTCCGCACTCGTGGATGGCCCGGGCGACCACTTCCTTCCCCACGCCGGATTCGCCGGTCACCAGGACGGTGCCGCTCGACGCCGCGATCGCGGGAAGTTGCGCCCGAACCCCGGCCATGACCTCCGAGCTCCCGATGAGGCGATCCGCCCCGAGCCGGGACGCCTGCGCACCGGACGAGGGCCCTCCCGCGCACGCGGCGGCCTTCAGGAGCGCGTTCTCACGCACCAGCCCCGAGTGCTCCACCGCCCGCTTCACGGTGATGACCAGTTCGTCCCCTTCGAAGGGCTTGGTCAGATAGTCGAACGCGCCCTGCTTCATGGCGCGCACCGCGGTCTCGATCGTCCCGAAAGCGGTCATCACGATCACCGGCAGGTCGTCATCGATCCGCCGGACCTGCTCCAGCAGCTCGATCCCGGTCATGCCCGGCATCCGCATGTCGGTCACGATGGCGTCGGGCCTCTTCTGGCGGCAGAGGTCCACCGCCGCCTGCCCGCTCGACGCACTGACGACCTCGAACCCCGCGCGTGCCAGCGTCTGGAGCACGCTGTCGCGCATCATGTCCTTGTCGTCCACCACCAGCACGGTCTTCATGCCACGGCCTCCTGCCTTGCGGGCTGCCCGCCCGCCGTTCCCGCAGCCGCGGGAATCTCGATCTCAACCCTGGCTCCGTGCCCGGGCTGGTTGTTCCTGACCCTGATCCGCCCCCCATGGGCGTCAACGATTCTGTGGACAATGGCAAGACCCAAGCCCGTCCCCGTATGCCGGGTGGTGAAGAACGGGTTGAACATCCGCGCCTCCACCTCCGGGCTGACGCCGGGTCCGGTGTCCTCCACCCCCAGCACCACGCCGTCCCCGCCCGACCTCGCCAGCACCCGCAGCTCGTGACGCCGGCCCGGGCACTCCGCCATCGCCTCATATGCGTTGCGAACCACGTTCACCATCGCCTGATGCATCAGACTCTGGTCGCAGTCTACCACCAGCCCCTCGTCGACGTCGCGGACGACCTCCACCTGCTTCCAGCCCGGCACTCCGTCGTGCTGGCACGACTCGAGCACTCGGGTCAGGAGCGAGGAGACCTCCGTGACGTCACGCCGCACGCGGAACTCCCTCGAGAATGTCAGCACATCCTGCACGATGGCGTCGACGGTCCGCGTGGCGGCATCGATGCGCTCCGCGAGGCCCCGCTCCGCGGGGCGGTCGCCCAAGTCTTGCACCAGCATCCGCGCGTAGAGCCTGATGGACCCGAGGGGGTTGCGAACCTCGTGGGCGATGCCCGCGGCCATCTCCCCCAACGCCGCGAGCCTCTGCGAACGGGCCACCTGCGCGTTGGCCTCCGACAGCTCCCCTCGCAGCCGGGACACCTCCGCCCGCAGCGCCTCGTGGGAGCTCTGCAGACGGGACGTGACCTCGTTGAACGCCCCGATCAGTTCACCCAGCTCGGCGTTGGACATCGACCCGGCATCGCTGCGTGTCTGCATCGCTAGCCCTCCCGGTCCTGAAAACGGGGCCCGCCGGGTACAGCGGCGGCGTACGCCCCCGCCGCCTGCCGCGCCGCCCCGAGCCCGACGAGCCTCCGAGCCATGTCGTCGCGCAGGTCGCGCATCCGTGCCGAGTCGATGCGGTCACGGGCGGCGACCTCGTTCGCCACCGCCGCCATGCCGTCGATCGCCGCCTGCACCCGCTGATGGTCCTGCCCGGCGCGGGACCACTCCGCTCGTCGTCGTTCGAGCCCCTCGAGGCACGAGGTCAGGGCCCCCAGCACCCGCGCACGATCCTCTACCAGCGCCGAGAGCGCCTCCGCGTCGTCGGATTCGATGAGTTCCCTCTGGTGGCGGCTCAGCGCGTCGAGCCGGGCGAGCAGCCCGGGAAGGGCCCCGAGCAAGGCTTCAACCTCGCGCCGCCACGCGCCGTCTGTCACCCCTTCGTCCGCTCGCGTCATCCTGACCTCCGCCGCGGCCCTCCGGGCCGCCCACGCAATCCCCGGCCTACTCGCGCCCGCCGCCTCCCGCGCTGGTGAGCGCCGCCTGCGCGTCCAGCCATCGCTGCCAGCCCTCGCGCCCCATGGGGAGCGTGGGGTCATCCCACACGGATTCCGGCAGCGACTCGTAGAACCGCTTGGCCCGCTGCTGCGCGATCTGGGCCTTGGCGGTTTCGCCCTGCGCCAACAGGCACGAGACGATCTGCGTCATCGCGACCAGCGCCGCCGGCTCCTTGCTGTACCGCTCCCGCGCCCCGTCGTACAGCCTCGCGGCACCCGCGAAATCGCCGAGATCAAACGCGCAGTCCGCCTCGTAGAACGTCGCGTTCCGGAGGTACAGATTCTCCAGCGTGCTCCGCGACTTCTTGGAGGCCAGCGCGGCCCGCGCCCCGGCGTAGAGGGACTGGGCGCGTTCGAGGTGCCCGTCCCGCTGCACGCTGAGGTCGCGCTTGGTCCCTTCCGGCATCCCGGTCCGGAGCGCCCGCTCGATCTCCGCCGCCAGTCCGCGGCAGGACTCCGCGAGCTTGTACTCCACCACGGTGTCCCGATCCCCCAGAAGCTCCAGATACTGCGTGTACCGCTGGATTGCTCCGGCGAAGCGCCCGGTTCGGTGAAGGTGGTCCGCCAGCTCCCGAAGCCCCTCGCGGAAGACCGGGCTCGACGGGCCGGCCACCTCGCCATCCACCACCCGCACCAGAAATGACTCCGCCCGCGCGTCGTTGGCCGGGTCGGCGTCGAGCAGAAGGGCTCTCGCCAGCGGAACAAAGCTCTGGTCGGCGAACTCACCCGCGCCGGTGGCCGAGCCCCGCGAATCGATCAACTCCTGGAAGAGCCCCGCGGCGCGGTCGACGTCCCCCGCCGCCATCGAAGCCTGCGCAAGCCTGAACACCGCCTCCGCATGGCGGGGGTCGCCGGGGAAGTCGCTGACGAACTGCTGGAATGCCGCGGTGGACGCCTGAAGGTCGCCGGCGCGGTCGAAGGCGTCCGCGCTGTCCCAGATGCTCCGGGAGTACCCCTCCGCGTCGGTCAGCACCACCTTCTCGGCGTGGCGTTTGTAGTACTCCCCTGCTTCCATGAGGTGCGCCCTCGCCTCGCGCTGCGTGCCCGCGTCGGCCTCGGCCAGGCCCATGAGCCCGCCCGCGCCGGCGCTGGCCAGCAACTCCTCCGCGAGCCGCTTGTGCACCTCGGCCAGGCCAAGCATGAGCTCCGCGGGCGATTGCTCCTCACCCCAGACCCGCTCCGCGAGCGCCGCGTACCGCTGCGCCAGCCCGTGGTTGCCGAGCTCGAACTGCTCCTTGAACCTGGAGAGCAGGCTCGTCCCCGCACGTGCGGGCGTCACTTCGCCCGAGGAGATCGCAAACTCCGTCTCGGCCTGGTCAAGACGCTGCGCGGATGGCCCCCGCGCCGCCACCGCGTCGACCAACTGCTCGTACAGGCCGAGCGCCTCCTCCGGGGGAACATCTCCGCCCTCGAGGTTCCGCTGCGCCTCAACCTCCGCCAGCCCGAGCAGCGCCGCCGCTCGCCCGTCGGAGAAGCCATAGTCGTCCAGCACCGCCCGGTACCCGCGCCGCGCCGGCTCCAGCTCTCCCTGGTGGTGCGAGATCTCCGCCCGAAGCAGCGTCACGAGCCAGGACTGCGCATGGTCGGCGCCGATCAGCTCCGACGCCCGCGTGAGCTGACGCCCGGCTTCGTAGAGGCAGTCCGCGGCCACCGCGGGATCGTGCGTCGCCGACGCCTCCGCGAGGTATGCCCGCCCGAGCATGACCAGCAGCTCGCCCATGAGCTCTCGCCCGGCGCCCTCGAGCCTGGGGATCGTCCGCACGATGCGGCTGACCGCATCCGCCGAGTAGCCGCCCGCGATCAGGACGTCCGCCTGCTTCGAGAGCGCCCACACCCGATCATCAACGCTCACCCCCGACTCCGCGTTGATCCGGTTGATCAGGTCCATTGCCATCGCGTGGTTCGGGGGCCTGCTCGCCAGCGCCGCCTCCGTCACACCCCGCAGGACCTCCACGCGCCTGACCCCCGCCTCGGCCGGGAACTTCTCGACCTCCAGCACCGCCTCCCGAAGCTCGCCCAGCGAGAGTCGAGTTCGTGCAAGGTAGTAGTGATCGTCCGCGCCGAGCGCGGCGTTCATCCGCTCTGCGCTCGCGTACTCCTTCAGGATGTTCTCGTGGTTCACCCGCCGGTCCAGGCCCGCCTCCTGCTGACCCAGAAAGAGGCTCCGGGCTCTCAGCAGGTGGAACTCGCCGAGTTGCTCTCGCCCAAGATGCCCCTGCGCCACGTGCGGCAGCACCGACTTGTTGAGGGTCGCCAGGGCGCCCGCGTAGTCTGCTCGCTCCACGGCCTTGGCCGCCCGCTCGAGATCGCTGGTGAGGTCCGGCGCGGGCGCGGTCATGACGGCCGTCACCACGGCGCTGCCCAGGACGAGCACTCCCGCTACGAGCGCCGGCACCTGCCACAGCTCGCGCAGTGACTTCGGCCGGCCCGGGGCGGCTGATCCTGCAAGCGTGTTGTCCGTTTCTGCAGCCATCGCGCAGGACCCGCGCTCCGGGGCCCGCCGTGTTATCGGCACGAGAGGGGGGGCCGGTTGAGCACCTCACCCCACCCGCCGCAATCCTCTTTATTCATCCCCCTCATCATCTGCCGCATCGACGGTGACCACCGCGGAGCCCGCGAACTGGTCCGGGCGGCCTCTTCCCCCCGCATCGAGCAACCCGGTCAGGCCCAGGGGGGGCACCCCCCACTTCACGGCGTTCCGAACCAGGGCCCGGAGCACACCCGCCGGTCTTGGCTCGTCCTGAGCCCCCGGCTGCACGTCCACAACCAGGCACCCGGTGAGCGACTTGCCCAAAGTTCGCCCGAGCATCCCCTCGAGCACCGCCCCCTGCAGGATCATCACACCCAACAACGACACCAGGGCCCACTGACCGTCGAGCGACATCCACCAGGAGAGGTCTCCGACGCCGCCCAGGTCCACCCGCATCACTCTCGCCACGATGAATACCCCGACCGTGAGGTCGATGAGCGAGGCCACGACCCTCCTCAGCGGCTCGGCGATGCTGCACTGGTCCGGCAGAGAGACCGCCGCGCGGCTCGGGTTGATCACAATCCCGAGCACCATGGCAATCGCCATGACCAGGGCCACCCCTACCACCGCGTAGTCCTTCGGGCCGACAGTACTCTTCATCGCGACGGGCCCGCGGTAGAGCTCTCGCCCGGTTCCTGCGGAGAGCTCCGCGACCTCGATGCGCCTGCGGGGGTCGCGGTTCTCAATCCCGGGGGGCATGATCAGCACCACGCGGTCCCCCGCGGTGCCTCCCGAGAGCCCGACAACGCCCGCCGGCGCGTCCGGCACCGCCACATCCGCAAGCCGGATCGGCGGCGAACCCGCTTCCCCGGCTCCGGAGAGACTCCACGCCCACCCCTTCCAGGTTCCACCCGCCGCACCCCCGACCACAAGCCATCGCCCCGCCGTGGTCACCCGGAGGTCAGACACGTCTCGCAGTTCCGAGGGCAGCGTCAGCACAGACCGCTTCCAGACCATCGGGGCCAGTGCGACCGCTCCCCCTGCCGCGGATTCGGGTACGCCCTCGTCTGTGAGCGTCGGCAGCGCTTCGGTCGAGGATTCGGGCCTTGTTCCTACCCACCACTCGATTGACGCCGCACCCACCGTGGCCAGGCCAATGCCCGGTCCTGAACCCACGAGCATGACCGATTCCGGGGCTCGCTTGGTCCAGGGCGAAGGGAGCAGCACCGGGCTCCAGCCTTCGTGGGTGAGAACGTCGAGCATGGGCACGCCGTCGGGCATGCGGCGGAGGGCGAACAACTCATCCGCGGTCGCCCCCAGACCCGTGACCGTGCCCTCGCCCCCGAGCGACGGATGCACATCCAGCCGGTCCGGTGGCAGGAACTCCCAGTTGCCCTGCGCGGCGCGTTCCGACGAGATCGAGAAAACCCCTCGCGGCTTGGGTTGCCCCTCCCCCCGGAACGCCTTCGCCTGCGCCGCCTCGAAGACCAGGAACACGCGGCCGCGCTGCGCCGCCGCGAAGAGCGGGGTGCTCACCAGAGCGCGAACGGGGATCACCTGGCCTTCCGGCACCCCCGCTCCTCGGGGAGGGATGAACATCAGGGTCGACTGGGGTGCCGGGTTCTCCGGCACGACAACCCACCCACCCACGTCCTCCTCCGCCCCGCTGGTCACGCCCGACGCCGCCACCAGCGGCTGCGCCCGGGCCGGACCCGCCACGAGCCACACCGCCGCCATCAGCATCGCCACCCATGCCCGCGTCACGGTGTGCCCCCGGGCGCCGGCCTGTCGAGGTCGTACACCTTCGCGACGCCGTACGCGGTGCACAGCGCCTCGAAGTCAAAGGCCTGCGCCCGCATCGAGCCGCCCGGGTTCTTCGGGTCGTACACGCTCAGCGTCACCCGCGCATCCTCGCCCGGCAGCACGACCTCGTACCGCTCCGCGATCCGCGTGCGGCTGATCGCGACGCCGGGCAGCTCCACCGTGACGTAGCGGCTGAGGTCACCCGTGGCAAGGATGCCCCCCTTCGCGTCCAGCAGTTCGACCCTTGTCGGGTACATCGACTTCGCATCCAGCGTGAGGCGCCTGGACGCCCCCGACCCGGCCCGAGCCGGGAGCGTCACGATCATGAGGTCACGCCCGCGAGACCACTCGACGCGTGTGCCCTTGCCGCCGCTCGCGGGCAGGGGCGTGATCGCCAGCAGGTCGATCAGATCGAACGGGTGGACGGGGACGCCGAGCCTCGCCGCCGACCTTGGCCCCAGCTTCGAGTGCAGCCCAACAAGCGCGACGGGCTCACCCGTGAAGTCCAGCGACCAGTATTTGGTCGGATCGCACCCCACCTGGAAGACCGTCTGGCCAACCTTGTCGAGGCGGAGCGCGACGCGGTCGGGGAGGATGACTTGGAGGTTGCCCTCCAGTTGGTCCTTGCGCCTTCCGCCGTGCCCATCCGGCGCCTCGACGACCACCGTAACCGGCGCCCGGAGACGATCCAAGCCCACGAGCCTCGCGTTGTAGGTCTTCGCGATCTCGGCCCACGGGGGAAGTGGCCTGTTCCAGCCCTCGACTGGTCTGGCAGGCTGGGGGATTTCACCGGGGCCCATGGGAGGGGACTCACACCCTGACAGCCAGCCCAGGCCCAGCGCCCCAACGACCGCGGTCCATGCGACTCGGCGAACGACGCTCATGCGCCTCCCGACTCCGGGGCGACAACCTGTGTGAGTTGCTCGATGGCCTCTCCCGCGGCGGCCTCATCCATTCCCGGGTCCGTCACTTCCAGGGGCGGCCCCTCGGCCCCTTTCGGGAGCACCAGGAGCATCCCGGGCCTCGAACCCATCAGCCGCAGCGACCGCCGCCGGACGAGCAGGAGCGCCAGCACGTATCTGAAGACGACCTGCTTGTGCTCGGTGGCCCCCGCGAGCTCTTCGAAGAGATCGAGGAGCTCCGGGTCGGACATCATGGTGGCCTTGGGCTCGGCCTCGGCCCCGACGCGGGCACGCCAGAAGCCAAAGACCCGCGAGGCCGAATCGGGCCGGGCCCCGGACTCCCAGCATTCCAGGGAGTAGTCGATCCGCTGCAGCCCCTTGGCGCCGTCTCGCTCCACCAGCACCGCGACACACGCTTCACCGGGCGCGAGCACCCGCCCGGAGGCGGCGCACACGCCCGTGGAACGATGCACCGGATACGAAGGCTGCGCGATCGCCATGGGTCCAGTGTACGCCCCGCCCCTCCGGGGGCCCTCCCTACGCTTTCGCCCGGATGTCTACTCCGAGCACGTCAGACAGTTCCTGCACCCCCCGCTCGCGTGCCGCGGACATCTCCCTCCCGGTTGTTCCCAAACCCAATGTCGCTCGCGCCTCCCGAATGAGCCGCTGGCGTGCAGCCGTTCTCATCGCCATCCACGTCGCCATCGCCGCCCACATCATCCAGTGGCTCTGGACCGGCTCCACCATCTCCCCCATCGAACCGAGCGAGGCGATGTACACCATCGAGCTCGGCAAGCTCAACGCGGGCTTCGTCACCTTCGTGATCGCGCTGCTCTCCACGGTGCTGTTCGGACGCTTCTTCTGCGGCTGGGCGTGTCACGTGGTGGCGCTCCAGGACCTCTGCGCCCACCTCATGTCCAAGCTCGGCGTGCGCCCCAAGCCCTGGCGAACAAGGCTGCTCCCGTGGTGGACTGCCCTCATCGGCTTCTACATGTTCCTCTGGCCCGCGTTCAAGCGGCACCTGCTCTTCCCGCTCATGACCTCGGCCGGGGTCGAGCGTCCGGCCTGGCTCAAGGACGTCGCCGAGTTCCCGGGGCTGTCCAGCCACTTCGTCGTGACGGACTTCTGGGCCACATTCGCGCCCTGGCCCGTCGCCATCGCATTCCTCGCCGTCTGCGGGTTTGCCACGGTGTACTTCCTCGGGAGCAAGGCGTTCTGCACCTATGCCTGCCCCTACGGCGGGTTCTTCGCACCGCTGGACCGCATCTCCGTCGGCCGCATCGTGGTCAGCGACGCCTGCCACGGATGCGGGCATTGCACCGCCGCGTGCTCCAGCAATGTCCGTGTGCACCAGGAGATCAAGGAGTTCGGAAAGATCGTCGACCCGGGGTGCATGAAGTGCCTCGACTGCGTGAGCGTGTGCCCGAACGATGCACTCTCGTTCCGGTTCGCTGCTCCCGCGGCGTTCTCAGGCCGCAAGGCGCCCGCTGCGCCGCGCCCCAAGTACGACCTGCTTCTGTGGGAGGAGGTCGTGCTGTTCGTCGCCGGGATCGCCTTGTTCCTGGGGTTCAGGCAGATGCTGAACATGGTCCCGCTGCTCATGGCCGCGGGGCTCGCGGTCATCACCACGTTCCTCGTCTGGTCTCTGTGGCGGATGGTCCGCGATCCGAACGTGCGCATTCAGAACGCGCAACTCCGGCTGAAGGGCACATGGAAGCCCTCCGGGTTCGTCTTTGCGGCTCTCACCATCGCGCTCGTCGGTGCCGCGACCTGGTCCGGTGCCGTGCGGTTCCAGTTCTGGCGGGCGGGGCTCATCGATTCGTCGCTGGAGACACCCCAAAGCGTGGTGTTCTCGCCCGAGTACCAGCCCTCTCCGTTCGATCGCGAGCAGGCCGGCCGCGCGCTCCGCTACTACGCCTTCGCCGACGCGCCGGCCCACGGCGGGTTCGGCTGGGAGCAGGGCGCCGGTTCCTCAATCCGTCGCGCGTGGCTTTCCGCGGTGGCCGGCGACCTCGGCGCCGCCGAGGAGTTCATGGTCCGCGCCATCAAGACGGAACAGCCCGCCATGTCCGTCGTCGCCGACCTGGTCGGCCTCCGGCATGCGAGACTGCTCCGCGGCGCCACGCCGGAACGCCCGGTCGATCCGCAGCCCACCCTCGACCTCATCGAGGCGGCCCAGCGCGAGGTGCTCGCCCTCTACCCCGACTACGCCGAACCGAAGGTCGCCCTGGCCCAGATCGCCATGGCGAGGGGTGACGCGAACGCCGCCGCAGCGACCGCCGCCGAGGTGCTCGCCTCGCCGGACCGCACCACCACGGTGTTTGCTCGAGTCGCCGCGGCTGAGGTGCTGATGGCCTGCGGCAAGCCGGACGAAGCCAGGGCCGGCCTGGAGTCACTCCGGTCGCTCCACCCGCGGGAGGCGCTGGTCCACGCGTCCCTCGGACGCCTCTACTACTTCTCGGGGAAACTCCCCGAAGCCCTCTCATCGCTCGAGCGCGCGACGGAAATCGAGCCCCGGTCAATCCACTATTGGCGGGCCCTCGAAGAACTGGCGGTGGCGGCTCAGCAGATGGAACTCGCGGAGCGTGCCCGCCGCGAAGCGGAGGCTCTGGAAGCCCAAACGCCATCCAAACCGCCCGGTGGTCTGTGAATGTCGTGGATCCTGAGCACATTTGGGCAACCCCGGTAACTCCCGGCGCAATCCGGCGCGTAGAACTTGAACGGATTCTCTTTTGGCGACGGAATGCGTTTGGTAACATGTTCCCGCCGGACGGTCTGGCGGTTTGGCGTTCGCACTCTCGGTTCACAGTGAAGGGTTCAGCGTGAAACACTCGAAGCTCATCTCGATGTGCGGTCTTCTTCTCGCCTGCGGCAGCGCGATCGCCCAACCCGACGTCATCGTCGGCGATCTCACCGGCGTGTCGGCCTACACGGCCCAGACCGTCAACGGCGTGACGTACCGCGCCTTCTCCGTCGGCACCACGTCCTGCAACGCCGGGTCCACCCCACTCCAGTGGATCGCCAGCACCAACCGCCACCCCGTCATCGGGCAGAGCATCTTCCGCCTCCGCACCATCAACGGCGCCCGCCAGTTCGATCAGATCGGCGGCGGCCACCTCAAGCACGGCTTCACCGCCCTCCAGGGCACCGTCTGCTACAGCGACTGCGTCGCCAACCCCAACGGCTCCGCGCTCGGAGTCCACTGCTCCGACCCCTACGGCTCGAGCCTCAACGGGCAGCAGTCCGGCCTTGGCCCGCGTGACGAGGTCAATGCCTGGACGGGCTTCTTCCCCTATCCCTTCACCAGCCGCTCCTACAGCGGCTCCATCGCCCGCCGAATTCAGGTGCGCGTGACCGACCTGGACCCCGCCCTGAACCCCAGCGCCGTGTACTTCTGCGAGGGCCACTACGTCGCCGGCGACGATGCCGAGGCCGGCAAGCACGACAACAACATGTCGTACCGCCGCCTGACGCTCGGAGGCTCGAACCCGAACTACACCTTCACCAACGCGACGGGGTCGACCACGCAGCGCACGCAGGGCGCGATCCGCGGCTGGGGCACCATCGAGACCGGCGTCACCTACCGCGTCATCGACGTCCCCGGCGAGGGCAAGCTCGAGCTCGCGTACAAGGTCACCCCCATCGCGAACGGCATGTTCCACTACGAATACGCCATCCACAACATCAACTCCGACCGGGCCGTCGCGGGCTTCATCGTCAACTTCCCCGCAGACTCCTTCTCCTCCTGCATCAACATGGTCAACGTCGGCTTCAACGACGTTCCGTACCACAGCGGCGAACTCTTCAACAGCATCGACTGGGCCGCGGCCAAGACCAGCACCGGGCAGCAGTGGCTCTGCACCGAGTCCTTCTCCGAGAACCCCAACGCCAACGCGCTCCGCTGGGGCACGACCTACTCCTTCCGGTTTGACTCCAGCCGCCCGCCCGTCGCCGGCACCGGCACCCTCAACCTCTTCAAGACGGACGGCACCATCGATGTCGCCATCGATGTGCCCTCCGGCTGTGACTGCCAGGACCCGGACTACAACGGCGACGGCAACGTCGACCAGGACGACGTCGAGGCCCTCCGCTCCGACATCGCCGCCGGCACCAGCCGCAACGGCATGAACCCCGACTACAACAACGACGGCAACCGCGATCAGGATGACGTTCTCTTCCTGCTCAACCGCGTCGCCGGCGCCGACTGCCAGTAACGCACGACTTTCAGCAATCCCGCAGGGCGAGGACCACCCGGTTCTCGCCCTGTTTTTTTCCTTTCTACGCCCTTTTTCACGCACCTCCCCTTCTCAACCCGCCCTGCTTCCGGTAGCCTCTTGTCTTCGGAGGCCCAAGTGATGAAGTTCGCCGTCCTGCTTACCTTCGCCGCCGCTTCGCCGGCGCTCGCCCAGCCCACCATTGACTGGTACACCATCGACGGCGGCGGCGGGACCTCCACCGGCGGAACCTATTCCCTCAGCGGCACCATCGGACAGCCCGATGCCGGCGTCATGACCGGCGGAACCTACACCCTCTCCGGCGGCTTCTGGGTCGGTGCCGCAACCCCCGCGCCCCCCTGTGACCCCGACCTCAACCAGGACGGCAACGTCGACCAGGACGACGTGCTCTATCTCATCAACGTCATCGGCGGCGGCGACAACCCCACCGGCATCGACCCCGACTTCAATCTCGACGGCAATGCCGATCAGGACGACGTGCTCGCACTCATCAACGCCATCGGCGGCGGGGGATGCCCCTGACCGCCTACGCTGCCCCGCTCGCCGGAGTGGCGGAATGGCAGACGCGCCGGATTCAAAATCCGGTACCCCCTAAAGGTGTGTGGGTTCAAGTCCCTCCTCCGGCATTCAGCCCGCCTCTCCTCTCCCCTGCGGGCGATATCCTCCGCGCATGATCGCTCTCGTCCTCGGCGCGACTCTTCTCGCCTGCCAGCCCGCAGTTCCGGAGGACGCCCTCCCCCGCCCCACTCCCGCGCAGCTCGCGTGGCACGACGCCGAGGTGGGCATGTTCATTCACTTCGCCCCCAACACCTGGCAGGACCGCGAGTACGACAACCTCTCCACGCCCCTGGACCACATCAACCCGAGCCATCTTGACACCGACCAGTGGGCGCAGGTGGCCCACGACATGGGCGCCACGTACATCGTCTTCGTCGCCAAGCATGCGGGCGGCTTCTGCTGGTGGCAGACCCAGACCACCGACTACAGCGTCGCCCACACCCCGTGGAAGAACGGCAAGGGCGACGTCATGGCCGACCTCGCGCGTTCCTGCGCCGCCAAGGGCCTCAAGCTCGGCGTCTACCTCTCGCCCCAGGACATCAAGCACGGCGCCGCCGTCGGCGGCAAGTGCGCCACCCCCGAGGCGCAGGCCGCCTACACGGCTATGTTCCGCGCACAGTTGACGGAGGTTCTCTCCAACTACGGGTCCATGTTCGAGGTGTGGTTCGACGGCAGCCTCGTCTTCGACGTGGGCGACATCCTCAGCGCTCACGCGCCGAACGCCATCGTCTTTCAGGGGCCTCAGGCCAACATCCGCTGGGTGGGCAATGAGGACGGCGTCGCGCCGGACCCATGCTGGAACGGCGCGAGGTTCGACCCGAAAACCTGGGGCACGCTCACCGCCGACGACGCCATCCCCGGGGGCGACCGCTGGCTCCCTTCCGAGTGCGACGCGCGCATCCGCGCCAACTGGTTCTGGAACACCCACAACGAGAAGACGCTGAAGTCGGTGCCGGACCTCGTGCGCATGTACGAGCAGAGCGTCGGGCGCGGCGCCGTCCTCCTGCTCAACCACACGCCCGACACCACGGGACGCATCCCAAAGGCGGATCACGACCGCGCCCGCGAGTTTGGCCGGGCCATCGCCTCCCGCTTCGGCACCGCCATCACCGACACCAGCGGCAGGGGGACCGTGATCGAGGCCATGTTCTCCTCTCCCCGCACCGTCGGCGACATCACGATCATGGAAGACATCACCCTCGGCGAGCGCGTGCGGACGTACCGCCTTGAAACGCTGAGTGACGGCACGTGGACGCCGTGCGCCTCCGGCACCGCCATCGGCCACAAGCGCATTCACCCGATCCCCCCCACCCGCTGCGAAGGCGTTCGGCTTGTCGTGACCCAGAGCGTCGGCGAGCCGGTCATCCGGCGGCTGGCGGCGCAGGCGGCGGGGTCTGCGCGGTAGCGCGATCGCTCAGGGCTTCCCGGTCTTCGCGGCAAACTCCGGCGCCAGTTCCGCGCGCAGCCGTTCCAGCAGCCTCTTCGTCGCGCGGATGCCCTCGGGCTCCGGGGCCTTGTCACCCTCGAACTCGATGCCAATGTGGCCGCGGTAGCCCGCCTTGAGCACGACGCGCAGCATGCGGGCGTAGTCGGTCCTCGTCTCGTTGCCCTTGTCGTCGAACTCGTGCGACTTGGCCGACACTCCCTTGGCAAAGGGCATCATCTCCTCGACGCCCTTGTAGCGGTCGTACTCGTAGAAGTTCCCGAAGTCCGGGAGCGTCCCGACGCTCGGGTGCCCCACGCGCTTCATGACGTCCGCCAGCCAGTCACCGTGGGACGACAGCCCGCCGTGGTTCTCCACGATGCAGCAGAGCCCGAGCCCCGCGCAGAACTCGGTGAGCCGGCGCAGTCCGTCGGCGGCGAGTTTCGCCTGCTCCTCCCGCTCGCCCTTGCTCGCGGCATTCACGCGGATGCTGTGGCACCCGAGCGCCCGGGCCAGTTCCGCCCACTTCTTGTGCCGATCAACCGCCCGAAGCCTCTTCGCCTCGTCGGGGTCGCCCAGGTCGCCCTCGCCGTCGCACATGATGAGCACCGAGGCCACGCCCGCATCGTCGCAGCGTTTCTTGAGCGCAGGGGCGAGCGTCGCGACGGCCTTGGAGTCCGCCAGCTTGTCCCGGTAGAACGAGTTGACATACTCGACCGCGAAGACGCCGTACTCCCGCGCCGACACCGCCGGGAAGTCCATCGGGTCGAGCGCCTTGCTCTGCAGTGCCCGGTGGAGCGACCACTGCGCCAGCGAGATCTTGAACAAGGGCGTTTCTCCGGCGCCGGGTGTCGGTTTCGCGGAGTCGGGCTGCGTCATGCCCCGGGCAAGCGGCCCGGCGACCATCACACCAGCCGTCACCGCCGCGGACTTCAGAATCTGACGCCGGGACGCGATGCTGTTCATGCCCGGAGCGTAGGCCCCGGCGCGCGCTAGTTGAGTTCTCTGGCCACCCGCACGACGCGTCCGTCCAGCGCGGCCTCGATCGCCAGGTGCACGCGTACCCCGGTGTCCAGCAGCCCCCGGGCGCCCCGTGCGTCGTCCACCACCACGTGCAATGCCGGCCCGGCGTCGCCCGTCGTTCCGCCCGGGAAGGCGGCGTCGATCAGAGGACGGTTCTGTTCCGCCCATGCCGCGGCGGCGAGGAGCCCCCCCACGGCGCGGTCCGCCTCCCTCTCCGGGGCGTGCGCGACCAGGTGCAACTCGCCCGCGTGCCCGCGTGCCAGCACGACGCCCGGCGCGACCGGGCATCCCGCTCCGAGGGGCTTCAGTCCGATCAGTTCGGCAATCTCAGCTCCCTGGGCGCCGACGGACGGCGCCGCGGCCGGAGCCGTCTCGACCCCGCTTCGCGGTGAAGGCCCTTCCGCGCGCACCACCGGGGGCTCTGCCGTCGGGGCGGCGTGCTTCTCGGGCTGGGCGGGTTCGCCCGCTCCGTCGATCAGCGACACGAGCTCGGCGAGGGTCGGGGCGCCGGGCCCGCGGTAGATCACGCGCGTGCTGGATGCCGCGATCTTCCCGACGCGGGCGGCGCAGGCGATGGAGCCGCCAAGGAAGGTGCGCGACGCCTTGGCGATCCGAGCCTCGGCCTCCGCCGCGGCCTGGTCATCCGCGCCCATGATGGCGAGCCTGACGCGGGAGACGGCGTCCATCGCGACCGGCTCCTCGCCGCAGAGGTTCTTGATCGTGCGGTAGGACGCGACAATCGCGGGCATGTCCGCGCCGGTGAGGAGCGTCACGGCCCCCACACCGGGGGTCGTCAGCAGTTCCGGCTCGTCGATCTCGTCGACACGGACCAGCCATCGGCCCGCTTCTCTCGCGGCGACCGCGATCGCGCCGCGCAGGTCCGTTGCGCTCTCCGCGACCCCGATCCGGCTGGAGTTCCGGGGCGTGGCGCCCCGGGGCAGCACGAGGTCTACCCACACCTGCCCGCCCTGCACCCTCACAAGACCGATGGTCTGGTTCGACTCGTCCGCCGCGTGCTTTGCGTACTGCACGACCCACGCCGCCGCAAGGACCGGCAGGTGCCCCAGCACGAGGCCCTCGATCCTGGGGATCGTCGGACGGACGACAGGGGGCGCCTCGCCCGCAAGCTTGAGCACCGGGGCAGTCTCGGAAAGAAACAGGTCCGCGAGCGCGTCGTGCTCGTCGAGCCCCGCGTCCGGCAGGGCGCCGCAATCATGAAGGCCCAATGGCCCGTTGGGCCTTGTGTACATGCGCACTCTCCTCAGGCGGACTGCACGACCGATCCCTCTCCCACGCGACAGACACTGTTGGTCCCGCCGAAGGGATTTGGCTCACAATCGTTGTTGTACGGGTCCGCCGTCCACTGGCCGTCGATCACAAGGCGGTACACGAACCTCCCCGCCGGCAGCCGGAGGCAGAGCTCGTGCACGCCGAGCGCCGTGTTTCGCTTCATCACGTGCGAGGAGGGCGACCAGTTGTTGAACGATCCCGCGATGGCGATGGTCTGCCCGCTGGCCAGGGGCTGCACGAAGAGCATGCCCTGGTTCGTCTCCCGCACACCCAGCAGCCTCGCGGTCCCCGGGGCGGTGACGGGCTTGGCCTCCGTCTCAACCAGCTTCAGCGTGCCGGTCGGCAGCACCGTCGGCACGGGCGCCTCGGGCAGCGACGCCACCGGCGTCATGGGCGCGAAGGGCTGCACGCCCGGCCCCGCCTTGCCCAGCGCCACACGACGCAGGAACTCCTGTGCGCGCCTCGCAACGTCCTCCGCGCGGTTCGGACCGGCCTTGGCCTCCACGCACTCGGCGTTCTGCTTCTCCGCGGCCCGATCCGCGCCCTTCTCTGCCAGAAACCTCGCGGTAATGGGGGGTACCGTCACATCGGCGTCGCCTGTTTCAGCACCCGCATCGAGCGGGCCCACGAGCAGTTCCCCGATCCACTTCGCGAGCGTGGCGTAGTCCGCGGCGCCGGTCGAATCAGGGGCATACTCCCTCACGGGCTGGCCGAAGCTCGCGGCCTCGCGCAGCCGCAGGTCGCGTCGGATCACCACCGGCACCACGCGGTCCTTGAAGCGCCGGTGGAGCTCGCCCAGCAGGTCCTCGGCCACGGTGCTCGCCGCCTCGTGGATCGTGGGCAGGAGCCAGACGGGCAACTGCACGCCGAGGCGCCGGGAGAGCGTCCGCACCGTGCTCACCTGCTTGGTCGCGCCCTGCAGCGAAAAGTAGCTGGTCTCAACCGGGATCAGCACCAGGTCCGCGCAGGCCAGCGCGTTGTACGTCAGCAGTCCGATCGTGGGCGGGCAGTCCACGCACACCACGTCGTACTCATGCTTGAACTGCGACACCACCGCCGCGAGACGCTTCTCCCGATCCAGCAGGTCCGCCAGCCCGCCCCTGCTCGCTTCGAGCCCGGCCAGCTTCGTACGGCTTGGCGCCAGGTCCAGGTTCCGCGCGACTCGCCACAGCAGCCGGGGCGCATCGACGCCGGATGGCCCCACCGCCAGCATCGCGTCGCCGATGTCCATCTCGATCCGCGACTCGGGCACACCAAGACCCGCGGCGCAATGGCTTTGCGGGTCCATGTCGACCAGGAGCGTCCGCCTCCCCTGCGCCGCCAACTGCGAGGCGAGGTTGATGGCGGTCGTGGTCTTCCCACATCCACCCTTCTGATTGATGATGGCGATGGTCCGCATGGCGTGCCTCACTCGAGAGCCTGGACCGAAAACGCAGGTCACGGGCGTTGCAGTTCCCCGCCGACCATCCGATATCGGACCCGCGCCGTTCTTGCGTTGAATACTCTGCTCTCAGGGCTTGACAATCCCCTTGTCAGGGGGTTTCCCCTGGTCGGTCAGGGCCGCCGGAGAACCGCGAGCAGGCCCGTGATGACGGCGTCTTCGCTCGGGCCTTCAACGACGGTTGCCCGGCCCGGCCCTGTTGGCAGCACCAGCCTCAGCCGTCCTGACTCGACCTTCTTGTCATGGGCCATCCGCGCCCGGACGTCCGCCGGCGCGAGCCCGTGCACCTCCAAGGGCAGCCCGGCGTGCTCGACCAACTCGCGGGTGAGCCTCTCGCACTCGGCACCGACCAATCCGAGCGCGGAGGCTGTCGTCGCCGCGGCGATGAGGCCCAGGCCGACCGCCTCGCCATGGAGCAGCGTTGACCCCGGCGCGGTTTCCAGGGCGTGCCCGAAGGTGTGGCCCAGGTTCAGGAGCGCCCTCCCGCCCCCGGAGAGTTCCTCTCGCTCGTCTTGGGCCACAACGCTGGCCTTGAGCGCCACGTTTCTCGCGACAAGCTCCGCGAGCGGCGCACCCGCGGGACGGACGCCCTTCCACGCTCGCAACGCCGACCGGGTTGACTCCAGCAGGCCCGGGTCCCTCCGCGGCACCGAGTCGCAGAGCATCGCGTGCTTGATGCACTCCGTCAGGCCGGCACGGAGATGCCTCAGTGGGAGCGACCCCAGCACCGAGGTATCCACGAGCACGAGCACCGGCTGGTAGAACGCTCCCGCCATGTTCTTGAGCGTGCCGGCGCCGGGCGGCCCGGGCAGGTTCACGCCGGACTTGCCCCCGACGCTCGCATCAACCATCGCGAGCAGGGTCGTCGGACACTGGACGAACGGGACCCCCCGCCGGTACGCCGAAGCCACAAACCCCGAGATATCCCCCACCACCCCGCCGCCGAGCGCGACCACCGGGTGCCGGCGTTCCAGGCCGAGGGCTGCCATATCACTCAGCAGCGAACCGGCCGCGTCCCAGGTCTTGTGCGCCTCGCCCCCGTGGATGACCCGCGTCACGGGCTCGCACCCCGCGGCGCGGAGGGACGCCGCCGCGCGCTCGACCTCTCCCTGAGGCACGCCGGAGTCCGCGACCAGGAGGCACCGGGCCGCGCCAGCGAGCGCCGAGAGCCGCGACCCGAGTTCGGCCAGCACCCCATCACCCACCACCACCTCGTACGAACGAGCCGGTCCGAGCGGGAACCGAACATCAATGCTGAGGGGCTGGTCGGGCATCGCCGTGCAGCATATCGCCCCCGGAACCGCGCGACCCCGGGCGCGTCGAACCCCGTAGACTGGAGGTCGCTTGACTGAAGTCCCCTCAATCGATGGAGCCACGATGAGCCACCGGATGTCCCGCGTCGTCTTCCCCGCCCTGTGCGTCTTGGGCCTCTCGGCCTCAGCCGGTTTCGCGCAGCTCAAGGTCACGCAGCCCGAGCCTCCGAAGGACAAGCCTGCCAAGGCACCGAACACGACACCCAAAGCCGCCCCGAAGGCCGACAAGCCCGCGGCGAAGTCGGGCGAACTGAAGGTCGGCGACGCCGCCCCGGCGATCTCGGCCGAGACGTGGGTGAAGGGCGACGCGGTCACGGGCTTCGAGCCGGGCAAGGTCTACATCGTGGAGTTCTGGGCGACCTGGTGTCCCCCGTGTCGCGAGAGCATCCCGCACCTCACGCAGCTCCAGCGGAAGCACAAGAACGACCTGGTGATCATCGGCATGGCGTCGAGCGAGCGGGCCGCCGCGCAGGGCCAGCCGGACAAGCGGCTCGACAACCTCCGCGACTTCGTGAAGAAGCAGGGCGCCAAGATGGACTACCGCGTGGCGTTCGACCCCTCCCGCTCCATGAGCAAGACCTGGATGGAGCCCGCCAAGCAGCAGTACATCCCCACGGCGTTCGTCGTCAGCGGCGAGGGCAAGGTGGCCTGGATCAACACGGTCGGTGGCGCCGACGAGCGGAAGGAGCTCGACAAGGTCGTCGCGGCGGAGATTCTGAAGGCCAGGAACGCCGCGAAGGACGCCGCCCCCGCGAAGGAGACGCCATCCAAGGACGCTCCGGAGACTCCGGGAAAGAAGTAGCCCCCGCTACTTCAGTTCCTTGATGAAGAGGTTCATGAACTCGATCGGGTCACCGTGCTGCTGGAGGGCGATCGGCCCTTCCGCCGCGACCCCGGGGAGCCGGGCGTTGTCGATCACGGTCTTGCCGTTGAGCACAACGGTCAACCGGTCGCCCCGCATGGTGATGATGAAGCGGTTCCACTGTCCGATGGGAGCATCCGCGACCATCGTGGGCGTCACGCCCGCACGCACCTCGGGCGGCATGGACGCGTCCGTGCGGTAGCCGTAGACCTCGCCCGACCCGATCCCCCAGCACCACGCGTTCACCTGCGACTTGGAAGACCCGCGCAGGTAGATGCCCGAGTCGCCGGCGTCCTGGATCTCCTCCGTCACGGTCTTGCCGTCCGGGCCCTTCTTCTCCTCGCCGCTGGGGAGGATGACCGGCCTCTGGCTGGGCGTGGGCTTTCGCGTCCAGCGCCAGTCGGCGACGAGCACGAAGTCCTTGTAGGCCCGCTCGGTCCAGAGCTCGGGGCCCTGGCCGTCGAGCCGGATGACATTGCCACTCGCCACAAAGTGTCCCTCGTGGGCCTTCTCAAACTTCCATCCCGTGAAGTCCACGCCGGTGAAGATCGGCACGAAGCCCTCGTCCGCGCCGGCCACCTGCTCGGGAGGCGGTTCCGTACCGGGCAGTTCCTTGATCATGATGTTGCGGAAGTCGATCGGGGTGCCCTCGGACTCGAGGCAGATGTATCCCTTGCGGGGGAAGATGTCCTTGCCCTGCGTGACCACCTTGCCATTGACGGCGAGCGAGATCTCGCCGTCCACGCAGGTGACGCGATAGTGATTCCACTCGGGGCTTGGTCTCATTCGCTTCTCGGTCGGATAGGACCTCTGCCCGCCCTTGGGCCTCGGGTTCAGCGGCGTCATGGTGGCACCGTGGATCGGGAAGACATCACCGTCGGAGGTGTACCAGTCGGCTTCTGAGCCCACCATGACCTGCACCTCCACGCTGCGCGTGAAGGGCACACCCTTGGCGCAGAGCGCGTCCGACCATACGAAGAGGCCCGCGTTGCCCTGCGCGGAGAGGTGCCTCCACTCCAGTTCAAGGACGAAGTTCTGGTACTGCCGCGCGGTGCGGATGACCCCGGTCGGCTCGCCCGAGCACCGGATCATGCCGGATTCAGCCCGGAACGTGGACGGCGCGGTGTTCACGTTCACCCACCCGTCAAGGCTCTTCCCATCGAACAGCGGCACAAAGCCGGATTCTGCCGTGAGGTGACCGGTCTTGCCGCCATCCTCGGGCGTGGGCCAGCCGCCGGCGGGCCTGTCCCAGGCGTCGGAGCGGAAGGGCACCGCGGGCAATCCCGCGTCACTGGACAGATTCGGCTCGCACGCGTTGCACCAGCCGTAGCGCACCGCAACGGGAGCGGCGACCCGCGGGCAGGTCACTCGCACCGTATCGGGGCCGGTGATCGTGGCGACCGCCTCGTAGAAGACCATGTCCGTCCCCGCGACGGCCCAGCCCGAGAGTTGCTCCCCCCCGGCCTTCAGCGCGTTGGCCCCGCGCAGGTCGAAGGTGACGAAGAGGTCCGAGTCGCGCGTTCGCATCCCCGCGTACACCGGTCCGGAGGCGACCACCTCCTTCATGCCGTAGGTCCCGGCCTTCGCGAAGCGCGCGAGCCTCTCTCCCACGTCCTTCTTGTTGCGCGGGTGAATGTCCTTCGGATCGCCGATGTCCATCGTGACCACCATGCCCGTGTTGGGGACGGTCTGCCATGCGTGGGCTTGTGCCTCCCTCAAGAGCGCGGTCTCGCCGCGATCGTTGCCGTAGTTGAACGGCGCGATCTGCACGAAGATGAAGGGGAAGTCGCCCCTGCCCCAATCCTCGCGCCACTGGCGGATCATCGCGGGGAAGTAGTCGGCGTAGTTCTGCCCGCGATTGGACTCGCCCTGGTACCAGATCACGCCGCGGATGCCGAAGGGCATCACCGGGTGAATCATCGCGTTGAAGAGCGCGGAGGGGCTGCCGGGCCCGACGTTCATGGCCTGGCCGATCGCCGGCAGGGTCGACATGGCCGCGCCCCGGCGGTGCTTCCATTCGCCGGCGAGCGAGACCGACTGCGCGCCGCTGCGGAGCACCATCTGCTCCGGCTTGCCGTTGATGCCGCCCGGCCCGGCGGTGTCAACGATCCGCACGGCGATGGTGTTCGCGCCCTCCTTGAGCACACCGGCGGGCACTTCATACGCGCGGGGCTTGCTCCACTGCCCATCGTCACGCAGGCCCCCGACGTGCGTGCCGTTCACCCAGACGTCGTCGCGATCGTCGATCGGCCCAAGCTCGATCGTCCCCGCGCCGGGGGTGCCGGACAGCATCACCGTGCGGCGGAAGTACACCACGCCGTCAAACCGGTCCAGCCCGTCGGGCCCCAGCGTGGCCGGGAGCGACATCTCCTTCCACGAGGCATCATCGAAGCCCGCTCCCATCCAGCCCTTGCCCGCGCCGTCGCGGTGCGTGTCAAGGTTGTCCCACCACCTCCCTGCGAACGCGGCCGCCTTCACGGCTCGCACGTTCGGGTCCGGGTCCAGCGCGTCCATGTACGCAAGCGCGTCCGCGAACTCCGGGAACTTCGCGAGCCCCGGGGCACTCGTCCATGCCTGGACGGGCGTGCCCCCCCAGTCCGACTCGATCACGCCGATGGGCACGCCCAACGCCGCGTGGAGTTCCCGCGCAAAGTAGTAGGACACCGCGGAAAAGCCGGCGACCGACTGCGGCGTGCAGGGCGTCCAGCCGGCCTCGCTCGTGCAATCTCGCTTGGGCCTCGCCGCCACCTCATTCCGCACGTTGAACAAGCGAACCTGAGGGTGCTTCGCGCCGGCGATCGCGTCGGGGGCGCCGTCCGTCGCGGAGAGCGGCCACTCCATGTTGCTCTGCCCCGAGGCCAGCCACACCTCGCCCAGCAGCACGTCGTTGAGCGCCAGCGTGTTTCGTCCCTCGATGGTGATGGTGAACGCGGCGGGCGAGTCCTTCGCGGCGGGGGTCTCGAGGGTGACCGTCCATCGGCCGTCCGGCCCCGCCGCCGTGCTGGCGGGAGCGGCGAGCCATGGCGCCGTCACACGCACCTCCTCGCCCGGGGTCGCCCAGCCCCAGAGTGGGACCTTCGAGGACTGCTGGAGCACCATCCCCGAGGAGATCACCGCAGGGAGTCGAACGTCGGCAAGGGCGGGCGTCGCCGCCACGATCAGGGCAAGCAGGGAAGTGCGCATGGCGCCAGTGTACCCGACGCACGTCGCTTCCCGCTCACGGCCGGGCGGTCCTCAGCGCGTCGCAGCGGGCCCCACAGAAGCAGGAATCGTCCGCTCCGGCGCCGTGAACATCCCGCGCTCCGGACCCTTCTTGTACAACTCCGGATGCTGGAAGGTCCCCACTTCTGCCGGGGGCTTGGACATCTCAACCGGCGCGCCGCGGTCCCGCACGAAGCGGTCGTTCCGCACCGCCTTCACCTCCCAGCTCACCCGCGCACCTGCCGCCCCGCCCCCGATGCGGAACGTGCACACGGGCGGCTCGACGCCCGGTTCCGCGGCCTCGCCCGCGGCGATCGCCGCCTCGCGGATCTCCTCCGCGACGTGGAGCATCGGCATGGGCGCTCCGAGCGCCGTCAGCGAGTATCGGGGAGACGCGTTGATCATCGCGAAGTACCGCGGGAGCGTCACCTCCGCCTCACCCCGCTCGTCGAGCACGACGACGCCGTTGTAGACGTTCTGGGGCTCCGGCCCCTCGGCGCAGTAGTGCAGGAGGTACTTGTGCTCGGGATCTTCCGGGTGGTCGATGCGGAAACTCTTGGTGCCGCTCGCCGTGAACCGGCCGTTCGCGTACACGGCCCAACCGTTCGGCGCCGAGACGTCACCCACGACGCCGTAGTTGAAATCCACGGGCGAGCTCGCCTTGCCGTAGACGCCGTACCCGGTCGAGTCGCTCGTGCTCTCACCCCACACGCCGTACGTCTGCCCGATCCCCGAGGGATCCACGTACCCGGACACGCCGATGCCCCGGTTGCTCGCTGCGTAGAACTCCCCGCCATACGTGAACCCCGTCGTGGCGCCCGACCCGCCGTAGACCGCCCGGCCAGAGGTGCTGTCGTTGCGCCCGTAGACGCCGTACGACCGGCCCGTGCCGTTCGCGCCGTAGCCGAAGACGCCGATGCCGTCGGCGCTGACCGTTCGCGCGTAGACGCCGTAGGTCTGGCCCGTGGTGCTGGTCACGTGCGCGGTCACGGCAGCCCCTGAGGGACTCGCGGAGCTCGCGCTCAGCCCAACCGTCGTGCCGCTCCCCGCGGAGGCGATCGCCGTCACGCCGGTGCCTGAGGTGCTCCGGGATTCGAAATAGCCGCCGTGGTTCGCGCCGCTGAAGGCAGCGGCCAATCCGTAGACACCCCGCCCGGTGGCACTGGAGGCCCGCCCGTACACACCGCTGGGGAAGCCCGACGCAGCCTCGGCGCTGCCGAATACCCCGGCACCGTCCGGGCTCATCGCCTGCCCGAAAACGCCGTAGGAACTCCCGCTCGCGGCGTTTGAGAACCCGGCCACCCCGGTGCCCGCGGGGCTCACCGAGTCGAAGTACCCTCCGAATGTCGGGCCTGAGGTCGCGAGAGCGGATCCGCCGACCCCGCGGCCCGACGGGCTCGCGCTGCTTGCGGCGACACCGTACGAGGTACCCGAGGTCGCGGTGTTCGTCGCCCAGATGCCGGATCGGCCCGGGGCTGAAGTGGTTGCTACCACGCCGTCGTTTCCGGTACTGGCACCCCTGACGCCCACACCCGGGGACGTGAAGAAGCCCCCGTAGCCCCCGGGGCTGTTGCCCTCGCCCCAGACGCCGTAGGTCGTGCCCGACCCCGCAGCGGCATACCCCGAGACACCAATCCCGGACGTGCTCGCCGTGTAGAACTCCCCGCCGTACGTCGAGCCGGTCCCGCTCAGCGCGGCCCCGAGGACCGCACGCCCCTGAGAACTCTGGTTGGTCGTGTACACGCCGTAGGTCGTCCCCGTGGCCGCGGTGGCGAACGAGAGGACACCAGCGCCGGACGAACTGCTCGCGCGTGCTTCGACACCCGCCGTCGCCCCGGTCGCCGCGGTGGCCTCTCCGTACAGCGCCCGCCCGCTGGTGCTGGCCGTCCCGCCCCATACGCCGTACGTCGTGCCCGACCCCGCGCCCGCGTACCCCGAGACACCAATCCCGGACGTGCTGGCGACGTAGAACTCCGCGCCGCGGGCGGCGCCCGTGGGGGCGATCGAAGCCCCGTAGACCGCCCGGCCGACCGGGCTCGAGTTCGCCACCCACACCACGGACGAGTCGGTCGACCCGGAGAGACTCAGCGGGATCGGAAGGCGCGCAGCGTCGAGCGTTCCCGTCGAGAGGTTGGACGCGTTGAGCCCGGTCAGGCCCCCGCCGGAGCCCACGAAGACGTTTGAACTGTTGCTGAACTGCAGCGGCTGGGAGTACGTCCCGGCCAGCCTCTCGCCGGGCAACGAGCCCGCGGTAAGGTTGGACGCGCTCTGATAGAACGACGCCTGCTGGCCGCCGAGCTGAAGCGCGTTGAAGGCGTTGAACGAAGTCCCGCTGCTGGTCGCGGAGGCCGAGTACACGGCGAAGGTGGCGTAGGGCGTCGCCTTGAGCTCTTGCCTGGGCGACAGGATCGCATAGCCGGTCTGGTCGGCGCACCCCGCCCCCGCGTCTGCCCGGGCCTCGATCTCCAGGTAACGGCGCTGGCCCTGGAACACGAGGCTGAAGTCCAGTTCCACGGTAAAGAGCCCGTCTGTCACCGCCACGTTGTCGGCGCACAGTGTCGAGCCGATCTGCGCTCCATCCGACGCCGCGTCAAACAGGCGGAACCTCAGGTCATAGGTTCCCGTCGCGGGTGCACCGTTGGAACGGATCTGGCCCTGATAGGTGAACGCGGGCGTGATGCCCTGACCCGCTGCCTCGCCGGCGAGCCCGGCCAGCAGAAGGACGGTACCAAACGCGGCGCGGCGGACTGGTGGCATTTCACACCTCCGGGACTCTTGGCCCCGCTCCAGCGTACCGATAGAAGGCCGAAACACAAGACCGTTCGCCGCCCCGGATCTCGGGCCTTCAGGAATGATGGGGGGAGTTCACGATGGAATGGGGCAGTTCCACCGGGCGGTGCCTGTGGAGCACAATCCACTCGGAGTTCTCGGCGAGCGCGGCCTTTCCCAGGGAGCGGACGGTCGCTGCCGCTCGGGCCGCATCGGGCGAGGAGCCCCCGGGGCCACACTCCGCAAGGACTCTTTCCGCCTGCTCGTAGACGGATGTCATCCAGAGGTAGCGTCTGGCGTTGGTGGTGTATTCCCCGGACTCGGCGTACACGCGCACGACTTCCGCCCCCACCAGCAGGAGCGCGAGCGTGACGGTGATGTACGCCGCGGGATGGACGCCCGTGTGCACCGACCCGTGCTCGGATTCGCCCGGTCCCCAGCCGATGAGCCAGCCCACGAACAGCGTACCGAACACCAGCCACGCGCCGATCCTCGCGAGCGTGGTCGACATGGTCGCGAGAGTTCGACCTTTCGCCGCCAGCGGCTCTGACCTTCCCCGGAAGAAATCCAACTGCCCCTGGATCCACACACGTCGCGCGTGGTTCATGCCCGCGCCGTCCTGCGCGGGAGTGGCGAACGACAGCGCGTTCTCCACCTCCACCGCCGCCGCCGCCTGGCGGATCCACTCCACCTCCGTGCGGTGCGTCCGCATGAAGTGCCGCGAGACCGAGTCTGTCAGGCCGGCGGCACTCCAGAAGAACTGCACTCGCAGCGCCTCCGCGAGCGCGCGATAGTCCACGAACCTCGTGAAGCACCGCCCCCGCTTGTCGAGGAAGTGCACCGCCGCCAGCAGGGCAACCGCGTACAGCCCCAGCACCCACAGCCGGTCGTGCCAGACATGCGCGAACAGCTCGAGCGCGAGGACCGCCGCCACCACCAGGCCGAGCGCACAGCGCAGATACCACTCTCCCTGTTGTTTCGCGCCGCCTGCCAGGTAGTCCGCCCTCGCGCGAATCTCCGCAACGCGCCGCTGCGCCGCGCTGGCCGCGAATGTCGATCCCTCGGGAAGCAGGCTGCGGACGTGCGCGGCGAGCTCCCCGTGCACGCGCTCGGAGGAACGCGCCGCCACAGTCAGATCCCTCGCCTCGCGGTTGAACTCGTCAAGCCGGTCCAGGGCTCCGTCCCGGAGCAGCGATGCCAGTCGGCGGACGCCCGCCGCGGCGTCCGGTCGGTCGGGGGAAGCGGGCCCGCCGCCGCGTGGATAGCTCAGGGGGTAGATCCAGTCGCAGTACGGGCGCGCCGGCCCCTTCTTCGGCGCCTTCCGCTCGGCCATGAGCCAGCGCACCGCGGCGCCGTCGGCGAGGTCGAGGGGATCACGCTCGTCCCACAGGTCCGACGGGACGCCGCACTCCGCGTAGCGGATCGCCGCCGCCGTCCCGGCGATGTCTGTCGTTTCAACTCCATCCCAGAGCGCGATGACCGTGTGGCTGAGCCTGACCACATACGCCCCGGCAGCCGCGTACTGCCGGTCGAGCAGGCCCTTGTCGGACATCACGGCGTCGTAGGTCGTCCCCTCCGGGGCCGGGAGCACGATCGGATCCTCGCACAGCGCGAGCAAGCGCCGAAACTCCGCCACCTCCTCCTCGAACCCCGGCGAGAACGTCCGTTCGAACAGGTCCTTGGGCACCGCCAGCACGGGCACCACCGCCATCTGAAGCGCCGTCGCGACGCGCACCGTCAGCAGGTCCGCGCCCGCCGCCATCGAGGAAAGGAGAATCACCCGCGTGTGGGGCACCTGCTTCCTCACGAGCCCGAGGAAGGCGGTCACCTGGTCCTCGAGTTCCGGTGCGTTCGCGAGATCGCGGTGACCCACCACCCCGATCAGGAGCGGAACGTCATGTTCACCATCCGCTTTGGTCGGCGTCACGGGCACCCCCTTCCGAGCCCGTTCAATGTACCGTCCACCCGCCACCATGACAATTGGCCGCACCCGGCCTCCCGTATTCTGCACCATGGCTCTTGTGCTGGCAGGGATCGACGAGGCCGGGTACGGGCCCACGCTGGGGCCACTCTGCGTCGGCTTCGCCGCGTTCCGCCTTCCGGACCGGGCCGGGACGTCCACCCCGAACCTGTGGGACCTGCTCTCCGCCGGCGTCTGCCGCGAGCCGGGCCGGGGCGGTTCGCACGACCCGAAAGGCCGGATCGCCATCGGCGATTCCAAGAAGCTCAAGCTCTCGAATGCGGTGCGGACCACGCACCCGCTCGTGCACCTCGAGCGCGGGGTGATGTCGTTCCTCCGCGTGCACGCGAGCTTCATTCCGGCCCACGACGGCGAACTCTTTGACGCGCTGGGAGTCGCGTCCGCGTGGCACCCGTGCTATCAGGGTGCCCCGCGTCCGCTCCCGGTCACCGGCACCGCGGGCGAAGTTGCCATCGCGGCCAATCTCCTTGCTCGCGCGCTGCTCCGCGCCGAGGTCACGGTCGCGGGCCTGGCCTGCGACGTCACGCCCGAGCCGCTCTTCAACGCGTGCGTGCGAGAGTCGGGCTCGAAGGCTCAGACCGTCGCGCGCGCGATGGGCAGGCACCTCCGCCGGGTCTGGGCGCTGGCCACCCCGGAAGACCGGGTGGGCATCGCGTGCGACCGGCTGGGCGGACGCGCGGACTACTCGGATCTGCTCCGAGAGGCCTTGCCCGGCGTGGAGGTTTCAACGCTCGAGGAGTCCGCGACGCGGAGCAGGTACGTCCTCGCCGGAGCCGACGGCAGGCGGGGGGGCATCGCGTTCCTCACCGAGGGCGAGGACGCGCACATGCCCATCGCGCTGGCCTCGATGATCGCCAAGTACACGCGAGAGCTCCTCATGGCCCGCTTCAATGAGTTCTGGTCCGCCTGCCATCTCCAACTCGAAGGCAAGCCCCTGAAGCCGACCGCCGGCTATGCGCTCGACGCCCGGCGCTGGCTGGATGAGGTGGGCCGCACGATGTCCGACGCCGACCGGAGCATGCTGGTCCGCATCGCGTAGACTGCCCGCGCGTCATGCCCACCCCGGACCCGGCCGAACCCCGCCGCATGCTCGACCTCGCCGGACGCCTCGCGCTCCGGGGCGTGGGCCGCGCCGAGCCCAACCCGCTCGTGGGATGCGTGCTGGTGCGTGATGGCCAGATCATCGGCCTGGGCCACCATCGCCGGGACGGCGGCCCTCACGCCGAAGCCGAGGCGCTCCTCGACGCAAGCCGGCGCGGACTTTCAGCCGCGGGGGCGACCGCGTATGTCACGCTGGAGCCGTGCGCCGTGGACGGGCGTCAGCCCTCGTGCGCCGCGGCCCTGGTCTCTGCCGGAGTGGCGCGCGTGGTCTTTGCCCGTCCGGACCCGCACCCGCGGAAGGGGGGCGGGGCCGCGGTGCTCAGAGCCTCGGGCATCCCGTGCGAGCAGTCCGATGCGAGCCCGCTCGCCCGGGGCGTGGGAGCTCCCTTCGCGAAGCGACTCACCACCGGCCTCCCGTGGACGATCGCCAAGTGGGCCCAGACCATCGACGGGCGAGTGGCGACCCGCACGGGTGAATCCAGGTGGATCAGCGGCGAGCTGGCCCGCGCGCGCGTGCACCGCCTCCGGGGCCGCGTCGATGCCATCATCACCGGCATCGGCACGGTCCTCGCCGACGACCCGCTGCTGACGGCCCGAGGCACCCGCGCGAGGCGACTCGCCATGCGCGTCGTGGCTGATACCGACCTGGACCTGCCCGTTGCATCGCAGCTCGTTCGAACGGCACGCGATATCACGACCGTGGCGGCGTGCGACTCCGCCGTCGCGACCGCCGAGGTGTTCGAGCCGCGTCGGCGGGCCCTGCAGGACGCGGGTGTGCGCGTGCTGGGCCTTCCCAGCGCCGGCGGGGCGAGGGGCATCGACCTGCGGGAGCTCCTGCGAACGCTCGTGTCCGCCCACGGCGTCTGTACCGTGATGGTCGAGGCCGGGCCGGGCATCCTGGGTGCGATGCTGGAGCAGGACCTCATCGACGAGGCCGTGGTCTACATCGCGCCGATGGTGCTGGGCGACGACATGGCCAAGGCCGCCGCCGCGGGCCGCGTGGCGCCGTCGCTCTCCAACGGACGCATCTTTGATCTCTGGCGCGTGCGGCCCCTTGGCGGCGACGTCGAACTCACCTACCGGCGCCGGGAAACCTGATCCCCCGCGTCAGGCCCCGGGCTTCAGCGATGCCTCCACGCGCCCGCGCACCGGCCCATCGGGTGTCTGCGCGACCAGCACCGTTCCGGCCAAGGCGAAGGCCGACTTCACCTGCGCCAGCGCCACCGCGACAGAGCCAAGTGACGGCGCGACCGTGGAACTCGTGACCAGCCCCACCGCGCCTGTTCCCGATTCATCCTCCAGGGTCGCGCCGGTCTCCGGGAGCAGCACTCGCCCCTCTCGTTTCTCGAAGTGCACCCGCACGAGCGACTGCTTGCTCTGCCCGCGTGCGTGCATCCGCGCCACGATCTCCTGACCCAGATAGCACCCCTTCGTGAAGCTCACCCGGTCGTGCAGCACCCCCGTCTCCGCGGGCAGCGATTCGGCGCCGAAGTCCAGGTTGTAGATGGGAGTCCCCGCCTCGATCCGTGCGACGTTGTACGCGTGCCAACCCGCGGCGCAGAGCCGGACGCGGGACGCCACCACCCGCCAGCGGCTGGGCGCCGTCGCCGCACCTTCCGGCGTGTCCTTCACGCGCCCCGCCTCCAGCAGCAGCCGATACACGGCTCCCACGCCCGTGGCGGGCACGATCATCTCCAGCCCCGTGGTCCCGGCGGTATCCTCTCGATAGACGACCACGTCGTGCCCCGCGACGTTCGCGACGCACGCGGCTCCTTCGTCCAGTCGCTCCAGCCCGGGGCCGCTCGCCTCGGCGCCCCCTGCCGGTTGCGCCACCGCCGAAAGCAGGTCCATGCCCGTCGGCCCGTGGAGCGCCAGCCGGTGCGTGAGGCCCTGGAGCCCGCGGATCGCGCAGTCTTCGGTGATGATGTACGCGGAGAGGCCGGAGAGCGTGCGCTCCGCCGCCAGAAGGTCGACCTCCAACAGGGTTCGGCTCGGCAGATCGATCACCCGCAGATCGGCGTCGATCCGCCCCTTCCGACTGAGCCAGAAGCTCCGCCTCACGCGAAAGGGCGAGAGTCCCTTGAGTTCCTGCGTGAGAATGCGTCCGAGAAAGTCCAGCCGGTCCGGTCCCGTCACCTCCAGCACCGCCCGCTGGGGCAGGTCCAGGAGCGCGCAGCCGGTGCGGAGCGCCGCGTACTCCCGCCCAAGGTCGCCGAAGGTCTGCACCACGAGCGGTGCCGCCTCCCCCTCGCCGTAGGGCGAGACCACCGCACCCGCATCGGCGTGAAGGTCCAGGAGGGGACTGGGGTTCGTCATGACGGATCCTACGAGCCGCGGCATCTTGAGGACCGCGGCGTGAGATCGGGCGTTCGACTCCAGGGGCACCCGTCACACACGCGGCACCTATCATCCGGCTTAACCACCGAAAGGCATTCCCCCATGGCGAAGAAGGAAGCGCGCAAGGACACCGTGAACGTCGACCTGCTCAAGCGACTCTGCGAGACGCCCGGCGTGCCGGGGCGAGAGGAGCGCGTTCGCGCCGTCATCGAGGCCGAGATCGCCGGCCTGTTCGACCACGTTGAAACCGACGTGATGGGGAACCTCATCTGCCGGCGCAACCCGCGGGTGAAGGGCAAGGCCAAGCCCAGCCCCGAGCCCCGCGCCGCTGCGGAGGGCCGCCCGACCCGCGTCATGCTCCTCTGCCACATGGACGAGATCGGGTTCTACGTCACCTTCGTCGACGACAAGGGCTGGATCTGGCCCAACGCCGCCGGCGGCTTCGACACCCGCAATCTGTTCTCCCGTCGCGTGCTGGTCTGCACCGACGATGGCGACTTCCCGGGCGTGATGAACCCGGGCGGCCGCCCCGTGCACATCTCCAGCCCGAAGGACCGCGAGAAGGTGCCGGAAGTCAAGGAGTTCTTCGTGGACCTCGGCCTCCCCGCCGACGAGGTCAAGAAGAAGGTCCGCGTCGGTGATTACATCGTGATGAACGAGCCCGCGCTGCACCTGGGCAACAAGTTCGTGTCCAAGGCGCTGGACAACCGTGTCGCGTGCTGGCTCGGCATCGAGTCCGTCCGCTCGCTGGTGGAGAGCGGCGCCGCGCACGCCTGCGAGATCGTGGTGGCCTTCACCACCCAGGAGGAGGTCGGCCTCCGCGGAGCCAGGACCGCCAGCCACGCCGTCCTCCCCGACATCGGCTTCGGCATCGACGTCACGCTCGCGTGCGATACCCCGGGGGTGCCCGGCGAAGAGGCCGTGTCCACCCACGGCAAGGGCTTCGCGCTGCACATCAAGGACGCGTCTTTCATCTCCGACCACCGCCTGGTCGCGGAGGTGGAGGCGGTGGCGAAGAAGCACAAGATCAGTTATCAGCGGTCCATCCTCGCCGCCGGCGGGCAGGACGGCGCCGCCGCCCAGCAGGCCGCCGCGGGCGCACGCGCCGTCGGCATCACGGTCGGTACCCGCTACATCCACACCGTCACGGAGATGATCGACCTCTCGGACCTGAAGGCCGCCCGCGACGTGCTCGCCGCGTACTTCGCGACCGTGGCGTGAGCTCCGCACGCCCGACCGCCCATCTCCAATCGCCCGGAGTTTCGGGTACTCTGCGCGCATGACCAGCACAGACCTCCCTCGCCGCATCACCGTCTGGGGGGCGGCGGCGGTGCAGGTCGGCATCATCATCGGCTCCGGCATCTTCCGCACCCCGCCCCAGATCGCGGGGCACCTCGCAAGCCCCGTGGTCATCCTCGCCCTCTGGCTCGCGGGCGGGGTGCTCGCGCTGCTCGGTGCGCTCACCTACGCCGAGCTCGCCACCCTGCACCCGCAGTCCGGAGGCGTGTACGTCTTCCTCCGCGAGGCCTACGGCCGGTGCGTCGCGTTCGTGTTCGGCTGGTCGTACATGCTCGTCTCCAAGCCCCTCGCCGCCGCCGGCATCGCGGTCGTCTTTGCGGAACACCTCAACACCCTGCTCGGTACTTCGTGGGACGTGCGATGGCCCACGATCGCGATGCTCATGCTCTTGACCGCCATCAACATCCGGGGCGTGGTCCTCTCGGCGGGTGTCGCCACCTTCCTCACCGGGCTCAAGTTCGCCGCGCTCTCCGCGATCGTCCTTCTGCCCTGGATCACCGGGAAGGCCGAGCCCGCCAACCTGTCCGGCACCCTCGAGCCCGGCTCGTTCACCCGCGCACTCGTCCCGGTCTTTGCCGGCATCATGTGGACGTACGACGGCTGGAGCGATGTCGGCGCCATCGCGGGCGAGATCAAGGACCCGCAGAAGAACCTCCCCCGCGTCTTCGTGCTGGGGACGCTCGCCACGACGCTCCTCTACGTGCTGGTCAACATCGCGTTCTTCGTCCTGGTCCCGCTGGAGAAGATGCGGGGTGCAGACACCGTCGCACCGGCGGTCTTCGCGGCGCTCCTCGGGCCGGCGGCGGGCCTCGCGGCGGCGGCCCTTGTGATTGTCTCAACCTCGGGCAGCACGCACGGCTCGATCATGACCGGCGCCCGCGTCACCTACCAGCAGTCCCGCGACGGCCTGCTCTTCGCGTTCCTGTCCGGCGTCCATCCGCGCTGGAAGACGCCCTGGGTCGCGCTCACCGTCCAGCTCGCGCTCTCCTGCATGGCCACGATCTTCGTCAAGACCTTCGAGAAGCTCGCGGGCGGGTTCGTCTTCACCATGTGGGTGTGGTACGCGCTCGCCGCCGCCGCCATCTTCGTGCTCAGGCGCACCCAGGCCGATCGTCCTCGCCCGTACCGCTGCTGGGGTTACCCCGTGGTGCCGGGGGTGTTCGTGCTCGCCGCGGGGGGCATGACCGTCATCACCATCGCCGAAGACTGGAAAGGCACGCTCCTCTGGCTGAGCATCATGTCCGCCGGAGTGCCCGCGTACTTCGTCTGGGACGTGTTCCGCCGCCCCGCGTCCGCGTGACGGCTCAGGCGAGCGTCATCGCCGGCGGATCCAGGGGAAGATTCCGCGCAAGCTTCAGGTACGACTCCCACTGGCCCCGAACCTCCGTGAGCGAGTCGCCCGCGAACTTGTCGCAGAAGGCCCGCGCGACCTCGAAGAGCACCACGGCCTCCACCACAACACCGGCCGCGGGCACCGCGCAGATGTCGCTCCGCTCGTACTGGCTTGCCTCAGCCTCCTTGGAGTTCAGGTCCACGCTCGGGAGGCCCCGCACCAGCGTCGAGATCGGCTTCATCGCCGCCCGGACCACGATCGGCTGGCCGTTGCTCATGCCGCCCTCGATCCCGCCCGCGTTGTTCGAGGGCCTGACGAACCCGAGGGAGTGGTGCCCCTCTCTGAGCGAGGCGTCGTATCCGATGGGGTCGTGCACGCGGCTTCCGGGCCGCGAGGCGCAGGCCATCCCCAGCCCGATCTCGACGCCCTTGATCGCCTGCACGCCCATCACGGCCCCCGCCAGCCTCGCGTCCAGGCGGTCGCGCCAGTCCGCACAGCTCCCCAGACCCGGCGGCACGCCGAACACATGCGCCTCCACCACGCCCCCCGCGGTGTCCTTGTCCAGCTTCGCCGCGTGGATCGCCCGCACCTGTCTTGCCGTCGCCTCGGAGTCGGGGCAGTACGTTTCGCTGGCGTCGCGGGCGGCGCGCACGTCTCGCCAGTTCTGTTCGCGCACCTCCACCCCGCACGACTCACCCAGGATGCTCCTGGTGAATGCCATCGCCTCGATGCCGAACTCCCGGAGCATCTCGCCCGCGAGCGCTCCCGCCGCCACGCGGGCCGTCGTTTCCCGCGCGCTCGCCCGCTCCAGCACCCCTCGGCAGTCCGTGGTGAGGTGCTTGATCGACCCCGCCAGGTCGGCGTGACCGGGGCGCGGCCTGAAGACGGGCGGCGTCTTGGCTGCGTCGTCCAGCCTGGCGTCACGGTTCGCGACCCGCAGGGTGATCGGAGATCCCATCGAGACGCCCGCACGCACCCCGCTCAGGACCTCCACGGAGTCCCGCTCGATTCTCTGGCGCCCCCCGCGCCCGTACCCGCCCTGCCGCCGCGCGAGGCAGGCATCGATCCTTGCGGTGTCGATCCGCACCCCGGAGGGAATCCCCGACACGATGCAGAGCATCCCCGGCCCGTGTGACTCGCCGGCGGTCAGATAGTCCAGACGTGGCATGCGCGAGGGTAGCGCTATTCCTCGTCAAAGCCGTTGGCGACCAGCTTCGAGAGCGCTTCGCACGCCTTCGCGGCGTCCGCTCCCTCGGCGATCACCTCAAGCTCGCTCCCCTGGCTCGCCGCGAGCATCATCATCTGCATGATCGACTTCCCGTCGACCTTTGTGTCACCCTTCACCACCCAGATCGTGGCGGCAAAGGTCGCGGCAAGGTCGACGAAGGCCATCGCCGGGCGCGCATGCAGCCCCAGACGATTCACGACCTTCACCTTGATCGACACCGTGTCCGCCACCGACGCTCCCTTTCCGGGCCCGGCGACCTTCGACCGTGCCCGCCCCTTGCTTATCCGGCCAACTGGTGCGAATCCGCCTCCCGAAGGATCGCCCGCACCTCCTCCTCGCCCCGCGCCTGACGAAGACCCCGACGGAACGAGTCCTTCGTCAGGTTCTTGAACAGCACCTCCATGGCCTGGAGGTGCTCCTCGGGCCTGCTTTCCGGGCTCAGCAGCAGGAAGACCGAGTACACGGGCTGCTTGTCCAGCGAGGCGAAGTCGATCCCGCGGGGAGAGAGGCCCACCGCCGCGATGAGCCGGTTCAGCCCCGCGTGCTTGGCGTGGGGCACGGCCACTCCGCGGCCGAAGCCGGTCGAGTGCACCTTCTCCCTGGCCAGCAGCTTGGCGATGAGCTCGTCCTTCAGCGACGCGGGCGAAGCCCCCGCCGCGGTCAGAGACTCCACGAGTTCGCGGACCGCCCCATCGCGATCCCCCGCCGTGAGCGGGGCCACGATGGCGCCGGGCCCGATCATGTCCAGAAGCTTGACCACCGGGGGCTCCAGAGGGCGCTACTGCTTCTTCAACTGCTCCTTGAAGTCGCGCAGTTGCCGCTCGCCCTTTTCCATCACCAGGTCGATCGCCGCGTAGGCGTCCTGCCCGGTGGCGTGCGACACGAAGTCGTCGTGCTTCTCCACGTCCAGGATGATCTCGGCCTCGTACTCGGCGTTCGCCTTGTGGTTGACCTTCATGATCCGCACGGTCACAAGCTGCAGCCCGTCGAAATACTTCGTCAGCTTGTTCGCCTTGTTCACCGCGTAGTCCCGGATCGGCTCCGAGATCTCAAAGTTCTTCCCGATCACTTCGACCCGCATGATCGCTCCTTCCAAGCCATGACCCGTCCGCGCTTCTACCGGACCGGCCACCAAACTTCATCATAGTTGCGTCCGGATCCCCCCGCCGACACCGAGGAACTCACCGCTCCTCGCAATGGGCCAGGGCAGATTCGAACTGCCGACCTCACCCTTATCAGGGGTGCGCTCTAACCAACTGAGCTACTAGCCCGATCTGTTCCCCCTCCCGGTTTCCCGGACGGGTCGGAAGTATAGCGGTCGCCCCGCCCGTGGCTAGGGCTTGGGGTCTTGCACCAGCGCTGCGTCCACCGCTCGCCCGAGTTCATCTTTCGTTGCCGCACCCTCCCACACCTTGGGGCCCAGCACCAGCAGACCCTGCTTGTCCACCACCGCGTACGACGGGTACGCCCTCACTCCATAGTCTCGCGCGACTCTGTCCCCGTTCAGCAGCAGCTTCACCGAGCCGCCCACCTTCCGATGCTCCGCGATCGCCCTCTCCTTCGTCCTCTCCCGGACCGCGATGGAGTAGAACTTCACCCCGAGGGGCTCCTTCGCCGCGGCGAGCGTTGCCAGCTCCGGCTTTGACTCGCGGCAGGCCACGGCCCAACTCCCCGCGAACTCCAGCACCACCACGCTGCCCTGGAGCGAGGCCAGGCTCACCTTCGCCCCCGTCTCGTCCTCCAGCTCGAACTCGGGCGCCCGAGTCGGGCCGGCGGGTGCTGCGGGCGCCGCGGGCGTCGCCGCCGCAGTCTCCGCCGGCTTTGCAGCAGCTTCGGGCGGCGCCGCCACGGGCCTCACCGGCCTGTCTTCCGTGTATCCCTCGGGCACCGTCACCCGGAGGTTCTTCGCGGCCCCGGTGCTGGCCTGATTGAGCCTCAGGTCTGACACCTCAAAGACCATGAACGAGTCCTCGCCCTTGCCCCCCGGGATCAGCCGCTTCGAGCGCCGGGGGAGGTGATCCTCGACGCCGAACCACCAGGTGGTCCGCGCGTTGGTCCCCGTAACTGCGGTCACCACGTCGCAGGAGACTCCGCCCACTTCTTCCGCGGTCCCGATCTCGTACGACGCCGCGCCGAGCTCGCGGGCGAAGGGCCGCATGGCGCTCATGTCATCCATGCGCCCCATGTTCCCGATCGAATAGCCCTTCAGCCTTCGGGCCTCGCTGACACCCCGCTCCGCGACCACCTTGCCCGCGTGATCGACGGCCTCGACCGTCCCCACCAGCCAGGCAACGTCGAACTCTGTCGGGTCCCCCTTGGTCGGCGTGCTCCGACCCGTGACGCGCAGCCGCCAGCCCGGCATCGCACCTCCCGCGGCGCGGATCTGCTGGACTTCCGACTCGATGGTCGGAGTCATCGAGCCCATCAGGCCCCCGGTCGCGAACGAGCGCCCGCGGTAGGAGATGGACGTCGCGGCCTGCACCGCCGCCGCTGCCCGCTCGAAGAACTCCCGCCCCGGGAGCGCCGCCGGTGCTGATGGTGGCTGCTTCTGGACCTTGGGAACCTCCGGCGAAGTTGCCCCGGGCTGGCCACCCTCCTGCCCCTGCTCTTCGATCGTGCTGGTGTCCTGCGCGTGCACGCCCGCGGCCAGCATCAGCACGCACACGCCCACCATTCGCGTCCGCATCACAGTGGCACTCCCGCCGGGGATTCCTCCGGCCTCTACGAACCGTGGTCATTCTTGGCCGGATCTCTGGCCAGCAACTCCGCGAGCGCACGCCCGGGGTCCTCTGCCTTCATCAGGTGCTCTCCGACCAGCGCGATGCGCACCCCCGCCCCGCGCAGCCGCGTGAGGTCCGCCGGCGTCCTGATCCCGGACTCGCTGACCAGGATCGTGGTGTCCTCCACGAGTTCCGCAAGACGCAGCGTCTGGTCCAGGTCCACCCGCATGGTCGTCAGATCCCTGTTGTTGATTCCCAGCAGTGCGTAGGAGGGCAGCGGGAACCCCACCCTGTCCAGCACCCGCCGCACCTGCTCCTTCCCGTGGGCCTCCAGCAGCGTCGTCAGGCCCAGCTCGTGCGACAGGATCAGCAGGTCGCTCAGCTCCGACAGCGTGAGGCATTCGGCGATCAAGAGCACGGCGTCCGCGCCCGCGGCACGGCTTTCCCACACCTGCCACGGATCGACGATGAAGTCCTTCCGCAGCACGGGCAGCGGCACCGCCGCTCGGATCCTCTCGATGTACGACAGGTGCCCGCCGAAATACCGCTCGTCCGTGAGGCAGGAGATCGCCGCCGCCCCCGCCCTGTGATACCGTGAGGCGATGTCCTCCGGTCTGAAGCCCTCGCCCGCGTACTCGGGCCTCATCCACCCCGCCGAGGGGCTTTTTCGCTTGACCTCTGCGATGATCCGCGTGCCCAGCCTGGGCTGTCTCGTCACCGCGGTGAAGAAGTTGCGGGGCCGAGGCATGCCCGCGACCCTCGCTCGGAGTTCCTCCAGCGGCGTGGCCTCGCGCCCCCGGGCGATCTCCTCGCGTTTGTGCGCCACGATCTCCGCGAGCACCGCGGGTGTCGGCTGGTGGGGCGTCGGTTCCATCGCCGCGATTGTTGGCCTTGCCGCACCCTGCCGCGCACAGGGCGCCGCCGCCGACCGCGCCTCCCAGGCCGCCGAGTCCGCCCTCGACACCGCGCAGGCGGCGGGGGCCGAGGCCATCCGAGAGGCGCAGCACACCGTGTCCTCCGACCCGTGGTTCTGGGGGAACCTCCTCGCCGCCTCCTTCATCCTGATCGTGCTGCTGGGCAAGGGACTCCTGGGCCCTCCGCCGGCTCGCCGCGTCGCCGATCACCCGACCTTCATCTGGTTCGCGTGCGCGGGGCTCATCTTCCTCGTGCAGCAGATCAGCATCGCCATGACCATCGCATCGGGCGTCTCCACGAGCCCCGATGACCTCCGCTCCCTGGCCATCCTCGGCGCCGCGGGGGGGCTCTCGGGGCTCGCGGCGTCGGCGGTCCTGGGTCGCCTCCTCGCTGCCTCGGCGCCGTCGGCGGGCCTCTCCTTCAAGCCCCGCGATCTTCCCCTCGCCATCGTCCTGGGTCTCTGCGTCTTCCCGCTCACTCAGTGCGCCTCATTCGCGGCGGTCGCGCTCCACCGTCTTTCGGGCGGCACGTACAACCACATCGCCCACGAGTCCCTCCAGACCATCCTTGACCATCGCACCGACCCCTGGACGTGGGCCCTTGGCCTGGTCGCGGTGGTCATCGCCCCGATCGTCGAAGAAACGCTCTACCGGGGATGCCTGCAGTCGGCCTTCCTCCGCCTGACCGGCCGACCCCGCGCCTCCATCGTCTTCTCCGCCGCCGTCTTCACCCTCGCGCACGTTGGCGTCGGCCCCTGGTACGGCCTGGTCCCCATCTTCGTACTGTCGCTGGGCCTGGGCCTCGCGTTCGAACGCACCCGCTCGCTCGCCGTGCCCATCGGCATGCACGTGGTGTTCAACGCGGCCAACGTCGCGCTCGCCCTTGCCGGCGCATAGCAAGGGCCGCCCCGCGTACCCTCCCCGTCATGACTACCGACTCTCGCGCGCGCATCCTCACGGGGGACACTCCAACGGGCCGCCTTCACCTGGGCCACTGGGTCGGCTCTCTCGAACGCCGAGTCGCCCTGCAGGATCAGTACGACTGCTACTTCCTTCTCGCCAACATGCACGCCTTCACCACGCGATTCGATAAGCCTCAGGACATCCGAGCGGACACGATCGAGATCGTCAAGGACTGGCTCGCCGCGGGCATCGACCCCGACCGGTCCACCATCGTCCTCCAGACGGAGGTTCCCGCCATCGCCGAGCTCACCTGGTTCTTCGCGATGCTCCTCTCCTTCAACGACGTGATGGGCAACCCCACCCTCGTCCACGAGCTCGAAACCAAGGGCCTCAAGGACACCTATTCCTTCGGCTTCCCCATGTACACCGTCGGCCAGTGCGCCGACATCCTCGCATTCCGCCCCACGTTCGTGCCGGTCGGCGAAGACCAGGCCCCCCACATCGAGATGTGCCGCAAGGCCGCACGCAAGTTCAACCAGCTCTACTGCAACGTCCCCAACCGCACCGAGGACGACGACTACCCCGCAAGGGGGGGCGTCTTCCCCATCCCCAAGGCCCTCATCGGCCGCGTCGGTCGACTCCCGGGGATCGACGGCAAGCAGAAGATGTCCAAGAGCCTGGGGAACGCCATCTTCCTCTCCGATTCCGAGAAGGACGTCCAGAAGAAGCTCAACCGCGTGCAGAACCCCACTCGCAACGAGCAGGGCGTCCCTGACCTCGCCACCGGCGCGCTCTTCACCTTTGTCGACGCCTTCATCACCGACCCCGCCCACAACGCCGATCTGCGCGACCGCTACCAGCGGGGCGTGATCATGGACGGCCACGTCAAGCAGGAAGTCGCCGCCGCGGTCCAGGCACTCCTCGCCCCGATGCGCGAACGCCGCGCCGCCCTCGAGGGCCCCGCCGGTGACGACCGCGCGCTGGCCATCATCAAGGACGGCGTCAAGCGGGCGAACGCCACCGCGGAAGAGACCCTGCACCTCGCAAAGAAGGCCATGTCGCTGGACTTTGGCCGTCGAACACTCGCCTGAGATCGCCACCCCAATCGGAGCACGCCCCATGCGCGCTTTCGCCTCGCTCGCCCCCCTCGCCCTCCTCGCCTCCGCCGCGTTTGCCCAGCACACGCTGGACACGGGAGCGCCCTCGCTCACGCTCTCGCAGGGGCTGTTCATCGACTCGGTCTCGCTCTCCGCCCGCCGGGCCATCAACCTCGACGCCGTGACGGCGGAGGTGATCGCGGGACGCCTCGCCGACCCCGGCTCGCCGTTGCCCAAGGCAGGCGACACGCTCGCGCCCCCGCCCGGGGTCCGCAACCCTCCGAAAGGCTGGGCCCCCGCCGCCGCCGATGCCGAAGGGGCCTTCGACCTGCCCCGTGGCTCGTACCTCCTCGTCACGGTGGAGTCCGCCGCGGAACGCGTCATGGTGCTGAGCGCGAGCGGCCACGCCATGCTCTACGAGAACGGCGCACCACGCATGGGCGATCCCTACGCCACCGGGCAGGTCCAAGTCCCCGTGCTTCTTCGCAAGGGCGAGAATCGCTTCCTGTTCGCCTCCGCGGGCCGCGGGCCCGTGCGGGCGTCGCTCTCCGCACCCAAGGCGCCGCTCTGCATGCTCGAGGTCGACGTCACGCTCCCGACGCCCGTGCGCGGCGAGCCGGACGAGTACCTCATGAGCGCCCGCGTGATGAACGCGAGCACCACGCGCCAGGTCTGCTCCATCCGCTACACCGACAGCGCCCCGGGCATGGGGACCATCGGCTCCCGGTTCGCCGTGGAGCCCCTTTCGGTCCGCACCGTCGCCCTTCCGCTCAACCTCGCGCCGCAGGACGACACCACCGAAATCCCCGTCGATCTCACGCTCGAACGCGTCTCGGAAGAAGGCCGATCCGACGCGGACCGCAGGACCTTCACCCTGCGCACCGCGGGCGAGGGCGAGGTCCGCCGCGTGACGTTCACCAGCGGCATCGACGCCAGCGTGCAGTACTACGCCGTCGTCCCGCCGGCGAACAAGCCCAAGTCACCGGGCGTGGTTCTCTCCCTGCACGGAGCCTCCGTAGAGGCCTCCAATCAGGCCGCCTCGTACGCCGCCAAGCCCGACCTCGTCATCGTGTGCCCGACGAACCGCCGCCCCTTCGGCTTCGACTGGGAGGACTGGGGCCGAGCAGATGCCATGGAGGTTCTCGCGCACGCCTCGCGCGCCTGGCGAGCCGACCCGCTCCGCACCTATCTCACGGGGCACAGCATGGGCGGCCACGGCACGTGGCAGCTCGCCTGCCAATACCCCCAGCGATTCGCCGCCATCGCGCCCAGCGCCGGATGGCTCTCCTTCGAGACCTACGGCGGGTCGAAGTCTCAGGTCCCTTCGCAACCCGAGCACCCGCTCGCCGCCGTCCTCGATCGCGCTGCAGCCTCCAGCGACACCGTCGCCCTCCTCCCGAGGCTGAAGGGCAAGGGCATCTACATCCTCCACGGCGACGCCGACGACAATGTTCCCGTCGAGCAGGCCCGCACCGCCCGCGAGCACCTCACCGCCCTCAAGATCGAGCACGCCTGGCACGAACAGCCCGGCGCCGGCCACTGGTGGGACGACGACAAGCCCGGCGCCGCCTGCGTCGACTGGCCCGCCATTTTCCAGCTCTTCTCGGCCAGCACGCTCAACGCCGCCCCGCCCAAGGACCTTGCCACCGACCTCCTCGACGAAAACTCGCTCCCGAAGGGCTCCTTCAAGCGGGCGTTCGCCAACCGGTTCATCTTCATCTACGGCACCAAGGGCACGCCAGAGCAGAACCGCGCGTCGTTCAACAAGGCCCGATTCGACGCCGAGCAGTGGGCCTATCGCGCCAACGGCGGGGCCGCTCTGGTCCCGGACAGCGTCGCCGTGCGAGACACCCAACCCCGAAACCGGATCATCTACGGCAATCAGGACACCAACGCCGCCTGGTCCTTCGTCGACCCCGCCTCCAAGGTGTCCGTCACCTCCACCGCCGTCACCATCGCCGATCAATCCTGGACCGGCCCAGACCTCGGTGCACTCGTCGTGGTGCCCCAGACCGGCGGCGGGCTGGTCGGCATCATCGCGGGCACCGGGGCGGAGGGGCAGCGCACGCTCGACCGCATGCCCTACTTCACCTCAGGCACGGGATTTCCGTCCGCGCTCGTCGTGCGGTCGTCGGTCTGGATGCAGGGCGTCGAGGGCATCGTGCATGCGGCGCCCTGAGCGGCGTCACCCGACCCGCAGCAGGTCGCGCACCGCGGAGTCCGGGGGCACGATCTCACGCAGAATCTCCTCGCACGCCGCCCGCTGGCTCAGCCACAGAAACGCGCGCTCCGCCTCGCTCGACCACACCCAGCGGTGGTCGTTGTGCTCCGGGCCCGCGTGGGGCTCGAACTCTTCGTCGACTTCAAGCGCGAAGCACACGGACATCATCAGCGCATTGGCCGAGGCGAGGTAATAGGGCCTCACTTCCTGCAGCGCCCAGAGCCCGAGCCAGCCGGGCATCCCCGGACGCAGCCCGATCTCCTCGCCCAGCTCCCTCACCGCCGCCCGGGTCGGCGCTTCGTCAGCCTCTATGTGTCCCATCACGGGCTGCCACGTCCCCGCGGCGGGCTCCTCGACTCGCCGAAGCTGCAGGAACTCCACGCCGCCCGCCACGCCCGGCCCCTGTGCCCGCCTCCTGAAGACATACACGTCCACGACGTCTGTTCGGATCGCTGGTCCTGGCATTCGGGCCTCCCTTCGCGCGGGGCTCGCCCATCCTACCAGCCGGAGCCCGCCCGGATCGCCCCCTCGATCACGCCCGCCTTGTCCAGGGTCTCCAGCCACTCGCTCCGCGGGTCGCTGTCCGCGACGATGCCCGCGCCCACGCTGTACTCCAGCGTCCCGCGAGTCACCTCGCCCCGCGCACGCCCCGCCTCGCCCCGCACGAGCGCCGTGCGGATCGCGACGCTGAGCACGGCGTCACCCCCGTCCGTAATCATCCCCAGCGAGCCGCAGTATGGCCCACGCGGACGCCGCTCCAGTTCCCCGATGATCTGCATGGCGCGGATCTTGGGCGCGCCCGTCACGGACCCGCAGGGGAACATCGCTCGCACCGCGTCCTCCAGCCCCCGCCCCGCGGCGAGCCTCCCGGCCACGGTCGCCGTCGTCTGCAGCAGTTCGCCGGACGCATGCAGCTCCAGTGTCCGCTCCTGCTCCACGCGCACGCTGCCTGTCTCGCACACCCGTCCGAGGTCGTTGCGCATCAGGTCCACGATCATCGCCAGTTCCGCGCGGTCCTTGGCGCTCGCCCGCAGGGAGTCCGCGGCTCCGGGTCCGGCTCGGCGCGTCCCCTTCATGGGCCGTGCGACGAGTCGCCGGCTTGCCGCGTCAAATGAAAAGAACAGCTCGGGGCTCGCGGAGGCGATCACCCGCCGCTCTGCGCCATCATCCCACTCCAGGTAGGCCCCGTGCCGGGGGCGTGCCGTCCCCGCCAGCGCCGCGAACAGCCCCCGCGTGCTCCCCTCGAAGTCCCACTCAAGTCGGTGCGCGATGTTCGCCTGGTACACGTCCCCGGCCCGGATGTACTCCACCGTGCGGGCGACCTTGCCCATGTACTCGCCCGCGTCCACGCCCCGGCGATTCGTCGCGCCGAACCCCCCGCGCCCGGGCTCGCCGAGCGCAGGCGGGCTCCCCACCCGTGTCCAGCCCCGCCCGAGGTGGTCGTACACCCACGCATGATTCCATCTAACCCAGAGCGCGGCCGGCCAATCTCCCCGGATTCCCGAGGCCCGTGGCTCGAACTCGCCACCCAGCTCATACCCCAATACCCCGATCCACCCGCCGCGCGGCGCGCCAGGCGCCTCCGACCCGTGGGTTGGCGGAAGCGTGGCCCGAACCGGCTCCTCCGGCACTGCCAGCACCGTGTACCGCCTGTCGGCGCTCGGCTCCCCGCTCCACCACGCGGCCAGGCCAACGTCCTCGGGCCAGCGCGCGACGGCCCCCGCGGGCGTCAGACCCGCCAATCCTCCCTCGAGAGTGGCTTCACGCGCGAGCACGCACGGATGCTACCCCTCTCCGACCCTGTCCCCGTTCGCACGCGGCAAAACTGGCCCCCTTCGCGGAGCATTCCTAGACTTCCGCCGTCCGCGCGAGATGAGCGATCGGGCTACCAACCACGATCCGAACATCCGCCCGGCCACGCACGCATCTGCCGTCCGTGACGCGCCCGACCAACGCCGGACTCGCCACTGACTGTTACGAAAGGCCCGAGATGACCACCGCGAAGTCACGCCCCTCCCTGTCCTCAGGCAAGAAGTCCGCCAAGAACGGCGTCATCGAGGTCATGGCCGCACCCTCGCCCGCCATGCGGAACAAGCCCGGCAAGATGGTCTACTTCTTCGGCAAGTCCAAGACCGAGGGCGCGGCGGACATGAAGCTCCTGCTGGGAGGCAAGGGCGCCAACCTCGCAGACATGACCTCCATCGGCCTCCCGGTTCCCCCGGGATTCACCATCACCACCGACACCTGCTCCCTCTACTACCGCAACGGGCAGCGCCTCCCGCACGGCCTCATGAACGAGGTCCACAAGAACATCGCCATCATCGAGAAGGACACCGGCAAGAAGTTCGGCGACAACAACAACCCACTGCTCGTGTCGGTCCGTTCCGGCGCCGCGGTCTCCATGCCGGGCATGATGGACACCATCCTCAACCTCGGCCTCACCGATGCCTCTGTCGTCGGGCTGGCCAACTCCACCGGCAACCCCCGCTTCGCGTACGACTCCTACCGCCGCCTCATCCAGATGTTCGGCGACGTCGTGATGGGCGTCGACCACGACCTCTTCGAGGAGGCCTTCAACAAGGTCAAGTCCAAGTACAAGGCAAGCACGGACACCGATGTCCCCGCCGACGGCATGATCGCGCTCTGCGATGCCTACAAGGCCGTGTACCGCCGCTACAAGGGCGAGGACTTCCCCCAGAACCCCTTCAAGCAGCTCGAGCTTGCCATCGAGGCCGTCTTCAAGTCGTGGAACGGCGACCGCGCCGTCTCCTACCGGCGCATCGCCGGCATCGCCGGCCTCAACGGCACCGCGGTGAACGTGCAGACCATGGTCTACGGCAACATGGGCGATGACTCCGGCACCGGCGTCGCCTTCACCCGCAACAACGCCACCGGCGAGAACGTCTTCTTCGGCGAGTTCCTGATCAACGCCCAGGGCGAGGACGTCGTCGCCGGCATCCGCACGCCCCAGAGCGTCGACCAGATGCCCAAGTGGAACCGCGACGTCTACAAGCAGCTCCTCGAAATCAAGTCGAAGCTCGAGAAGCACTACAAGGACATGCAGGACATCGAGTTCACCATCGAGCGAGGCCGTCTGTACATGCTCCAGACCCGCACGGGCAAGCGCACCGGCTCCGCCGCCGTCCGCATCGCCTGCGACATGGTCCGTGAGAAGCTCATCGACGAGAAGACGGCGCTGCTCCGCATCCCCGCGGCAGACCTCACCCAGCTCCTCCTCCCCTCCTTTGACCCCTCCAAGAAGAAGTCCGTCGAGGTGCTGACCCGGGGCATCCCCGCGTCGCCCGGCGCCGCGTTCGGCAAGCTCGCCTTCACCGCTCACGAGGCCGTCGAGCGGGCCCGGAAGGGCGAGAAGGTGCTCCTGGTCCGCGAGTTCACCAGCCCCGAGGACGTCGAAGGCATGCACTCCGCCGCGGGCATCCTCACCTCCACCGGCGGGCGCACCTCTCACGCCGCGGTCGTGGCCTGCGGCTGGGGCAAGTGCTGCGTCGTCGGCGCTTCAGAGCTCCACATCGATGCCGCCAAGGGCACCATGACCGTCAAGGGCAAGAAGTTCGGCCGCGACGACGTGATCTCCATCGACGGCACCACCGGCGAGGTCATGGTCGGTCAGATCGCGACCGTCGAACCCCGCATGTCCGGCGACTTCCTGCAGGTCATGAAGTGGGCCGACAAGCACCGTCGCCTCGGCATCCGCACCAACGCGGACACCCCGGCCGACGCCCAGCGCGCCCGCGACTTCGGCGCCGAAGGCATCGGCCTGACCCGCACCGAGCACATGTTCTTCGAGGGCGACCGCATCCGCGCCATGCGCGAGATGATCCTGGCCGAGTCCGTCGACGCCCGGGTCAAGGCCCTCGACAAGCTCCTGCCATACCAGCGTGACGACTTCATCGGCATCTTCAAGGCCATGAAGGGCTTCCCCGTCACCATCCGCCTGCTCGACCCGCCTCTCCACGAGTTCGTCCCCCACGAGGAAGCCCAGCAGGCCGAGCTCGCCAAGATCATGGGTATCCCTCTCGCCAAGGTGAAGCAGCGCGTCGCCTCGCTCCACGAGGCCAACCCGATGCTGGGACACCGCGGATGCCGCCTCTGCGTCACCTACCCCGAGATCCTCACCATGCAGGTCCGGGCCATCGTCGAGGCCGCCATCGACTGCCTCCGCTCCAACATCAAGTGCTTCCCGGAGATCATGCTCCCCCTCATCGGCACCCAGGCCGAGCTCGCCTACCTCCGCACCCTCACCGAGCAGACCATCGCCCAGGTCAAGGAAGCCGAGGACTACAAGCCCAGGCTTGACATCAAGATCGGCACCATGATCGAGATCCCCCGCGCCGCCGTCACCGCCGATGAGATCGCCGCGAAGGCCGACTTCTTCTCCTTCGGCACCAACGACCTCACCCAGATGACCTTCGGCTTCTCGCGCGACGACATCGGCACCTTCCTTCCCGACTACCTCTCCCGCGAACTCCTTCCCGCAGATCCCTTCCAGACCCTCGACACCACCGGCGTCGGACAGCTCGTCAAGATGGGCACCGACAAGGGCCGCTCGGTCAAGCCCGACCTCAAGGTCGGCATCTGCGGCGAGCACGGCGGAGACCCCAAGTCCGTCTGGTTCTGCCACGACGCAGGCCTTGATTACGTCTCCTGCTCGCCCTTCCGAGTCCCCATCGCCCGCCTCGCGGCGGCGCAGGCCGCCATCCGAAAGTCCAAGTAAGGAGGCTCCCGTGAAGTACGCTCGCACGCTCGCTGCGCTGTCGACGATCGCCCTCCTCTCCGCCATGCTCGCCGCCTGCAACACCGTCAAGGGTGTCGGCACCGACCTCCAGAAGGGTGCAGAAGCCACGTCCAAGGCCATCGACAAGGCCACGGACTAAGTGCCGACCGACCTCACCGGCCTCCCCGTGGCCATCACAGGCGCCAGTTCCGGCATCGGCCTGGCCACCGCCATCGCCTGCGCCGGCGCCGGGATGCCCGTTGCCCTCGCCGCTCGCCGCCTCGACCGGCTTGAAGATGCCGTCCATCGCATCACGGCCCTCGGCGGGCGGGCCATCGCCGTCCGCTGCGACGTCACCAACCCCGCGGATTGCCGGGCCCTCGTCGACCGCACCGTCGCCGAGTTCGGCTCCATCTACAGCGTCTTCGCCAACGCCGGATATGGCATCGAGGGACCCGTCCACTCAGTGCCCGACGAGGACTTCCGCGCCCTCATGGACACGAACTTCTGGGGCACGCTGCACACCATCCGCCCCGCGCTCCCCCATTTCTTCGCGCAGGGCCGGGGTCACGTCCTCATCTGCTCGTCCGTCGTGAGCAAGATGGGCATCCCCTACCTCTCCGCGTACTCCGTCTCGAAGTCCGCGCAGGACCACATCGGCCGCGCCATGCGCCTCGAACTCCGGGGCCGCGTGCATGTCTCCACGGTCCACCCCATCGGCACCGACACGGAGTTCTCGCAGGTCGTCACCGAGCACAGCAGGGGGCCGCGGAAGGCTCGCTCGCCCGAGGGCTTCCGCCAGACCCCTGAGTTCGTCGCCGGCCGAATCCTCGCATGCCTGCGACGGCCCCGGGGAGAAGTCTGGACCAGCACACCCGCCCGCCTCCTCGCCGCACTCGGCACCGCCTGGCCCTCGCTCGCGGACCACATCCTCGCCAAACGGTTCGAGCCGTGGCGAGGCTGAACCGCTCTCGCGAACGTGCCTGCGCTCGCGTCAGGGGCACGCACCGCCGGCAAGGACGCCGACGAGCGCCATGAGGTCGCCCTGGTCGGTGTTTCCATCGCCGTTGAAGTCGGCATCGCGTCCTGTCGGGTTCTCGCCTCCCGCGATGACATTGATGAGATAGGCAAGATCGTCCTGGTCGGAGTTGCCGTCCTGGTTGAAGTCAGGATCGCAGCTCGCGGGCCCGACACCGGGGAGGATGCTCAGGGCTCGCTCGCCTCCCGAGGACGAGTTCTGGAATCGCAGGTCGCGGGCGACGACGCGCAGGCGGAGCTGCGGGACGCCCTCGCTCGGTGGCAGGGGCCAGGTGTACGCGCGGGCGGTCGGGGGAAGGCCCTGAGCGATCGTGTGCCAGGTGCGGCCCGCGTTGTAGCTGGCGTGGATCTCGAAGTCGCGGAGGGCCTCATCGTCCGACGCGGACCACGTGATCGGGACGCTCGTGCCGCCCGGGAACGATTCTCCCGCTGCGGGCGAGGCCATCTGAACCGTGGGAGGCGCGTCCCCGATCGCCGGGTCCGGACGGATGGAGAAGTAGTTGGAGAAATCAAAGAGATCACGCCCGCCGGCGCCGCCCCGCCACACGATCACGCGCGCAAGGTCGGTGCTCACGGGCGGGGCGGACGAGGTGCCCGAGAGGCAGCCGGTGGTCGTGCCGCCGAGCGAGTACGCCTGATGATCGCCGTCGAGGGTCAGAATGGCGTCGAAGTAGTTCTCGCCCGGGGCAAGACACACGGTCATGGGCTCACCCGGGCGGACGAGCGCCGGCATGGTGCCGGCATGGATGCGCTCTGAGACATCGTGGAGCCACGGATCGCGGAACATGATGTCGTCAAAGCCCTGCTGTCCCCGCTCGTCGAAGGCCACCACCCGAATCGCGGAGGGGTCCGGGTAGTTGCTGGCGGGCACCGCTGTGGGAACGGTAATCTCCCAAGACCGCGCCGTACCCGGGATGTCATCGACCAGAAGCGACAGCCCGGGGTTGTCACCGTGGGAGGAGAACCACACCTGGAACTTGGAGATCGGCCCCTCGTCGCGGGCCGACCAGTGCAGAATCAGACGGTCGCCCTCCTCGATGAGGGACGAGTGCGGCAGCAGGCGAACCACGGGAGGGTGATCCGTGAACTCCGGCTCGGCGGCCTCGAACGGAACGACCAGATTCGCGCCGGGCGTGGGGTCACCGGCACCGCCGGGGTTGCTGGGGTCCGTGGGGCCGGATGGAGAGCCCCAGTAGTTGCCGCGCGCGTCGTCGGCGTCACCGAGCGGATTCAGGGTCGAGAGGCCCGCGCCGTTCCCCTGAAACCAGTTGGGCTTGCCGTCGGTGATCTCCGCGTCGATGAACCCGTGACCGAAGCCGCTCGCCGGCGATCCGTAGGACGACTGGGCGCCGACCGCGTTGCCGAAGAACCTGGACTTTCGGGGGATCATCACGCCGAAGTTCCGCACATTCACGCCGATGTTGTTGTTCTCGAAGAGGCATGACTCGACGCGGACGATCGACTCGTCGGCGTCGACGCCGCGGTCAGCCCCACGGATGATGCAGTGCTCGACCTTGGGACGCACATGGCTGACCGCGAACCAGAGATCCACCCAGGCCTGTGCGGAGTCGAGACGTTCGAAGGTGATGGGCGATTCCGGGAGGCCCTCGAGGTTCAGCACCGAGCCGAAGCTCGCCGGGATATAGGCCCCGGGGCCCATCTTGACCGTGATGCCCGGTTCGACGAACAGCGAGCCGCCCATGTTGTCGGGCATGCTGTCATCACGGTCGATGCGGTAGGGGATGCCGACGTTGGCGAACGTGGTGGCGCCCACGGCGGTGCCGATCCCGCCGTGCACCATGTTGTTGGTGTTCCCGCCGGCGGGAAGGGTGCTCCCCGGGGCGATGCCCGCGCCGTACAGGTGCACCGGGAAGCCGTTGTTCGTGATCACGTTGCCCGGCCCGAAGAAATGGTCATAACCGGTGAGCCTGAAGCAGGAGTCCGGGTGGTTGCGGGCGGTGAGGTTGTTGAGATACATGGTCTGCCCGCCCCGGTAGCGGCCGGTGTAAAGCTGGGCGTTGTCGAACGTGGTGCGGTCGATCAGCAGGTACCCGCCGTTGATGTTGATCCAGGCGCCGTTGGAGAGCACCGAGTCGCGGACCGCGATGGTGCCCCCGGTGGTGTAGACCTGGCCGGACGTGAAGAACCCGGTGTAGTCCCCCACCGCAGTGACGTGATCCGCGACGACGATTCCCGAGTTGAGCGCGGAGAACGTCGATTGGAGGTCGACGTAGGAGGCGGTGATCCGCCCGCCCGGCATGGCGCCGAACCGTTCGGTGGTTGCCGCCCAGTCCCGCGCCCCGCCGAGCACGCGGACCGGGTTCGCCGGCGTGCCACTGAGATTCGCGGTGCCGTAGACGTTGACCTCACTGGGCGGAAAAACGCTCGCCGGGATGGTGATCGTGGAACCCGCCTGCATCTCGAGGGAACCTCGCACCTCAAGCCGATAGGTCGGCGCCACATTCACCACGACGCCCGGGTCGACGATTACCGTGCCGCCCTGTGGAATGGTCAGATGCTGCGAGGGCAGGTTCACGGGGCTGATGGCGCTGGTCCAGCGCACCGTCTGCCCCGCCGCGGGGAACGGGATGCCCAGATCGGGCGCCCCCACGCGCAGAGAATCGACCCGGAAGTTCGACGCATAGTCGAAACTGGAACCGCTCGCGGGCTGGTAGAAGCGGAGGGCCAACCGGCCGGTTCCCGGGACCGTCGCGGTATACCGAGTCCACGGCACGCCGTTGGAACTCGCGGGAACATCCAGCAGCACCTGCGAGAAATCGCCCGTGCCCGCAGACCCGGACCCGGTCGAGGTTCCCCCGCCGGGGGAGTAGCGAACCTGCAGGCGCCCGGTCGGCGAGCCCGCCGTGGAGTACCCCTGGGTGGACCAGAAGGAGACGGGGTCGCCCGCACGCTGGCCTGGAATGACCGGGAGTATCGCCCAGAGGGCCCCCGAGCCCCCGACCTGCGTCACGCTGGAGTCGACGTACAGGCACGCCGCGCCCTCGTACGGATACACGCTCATCGGGTACCACACGCCATCGCCGGCGGGGCTCGCCTGCTTCCTGAACACCCAGCCCCGGCTGATCAGTGCACTCGGGCCGGCCTGCCCACCCTGCACCGTGCCCGCGGCGTCAAACGTCTCGGAAAAGTTGGCCTGCGCGAACGCCGCGTGGCTAAGGCCGCCAGAAGCGAGCGCGGCGAGCAGGAGCGCGGGGACGACGGAGCGTGCGTTCGACATGGTGAGCCCTCCTCACCCCCGGGCTGGCGTGCGGCCCACCGGCACGGGAGTGACGAGAAGACATGCGTCAGTCGCATGCGCCGGCTGTCGCGGCTCTGCCCAGATTCGGTGCGGGAACCCTCGGCAAGTGGCCGCCCCACCAAACGCCATTCTTCCCAGCCCTCAACGGGCGTGCGAGGCACAATCGGTCTCCGCCGCGAGCCCGATCATCCCCAGCTCACCCCGTCCCCCCATGGCATCCAGTTCCGCTTCGGACGACGCAAAGCGGGGCTCGCCGGCCTTCGGGTACGCCGCCGAGAGCTTGCTCAGGAAGCGAGTGCGGAACTCCTGCTCGCCGGTCCTGTAGTTCGGGTTGTTCACCATCGAGGCGTAGTCGGTCTGCAGCAGGCGGTTCAGCCGCTTGATCCGCGTCTCCGGGTACGGATGCGTGGAGAAGAACTCCAGGCCCCGCTCGCCGGTCACGGACGCCTTCAGGATCTCCATCACCTGCACCTGCGCACGCGGGTCATACCCCTCGCGCGTCATGTAGCGAAGGCCCAGCGAATCCGCCTCCGACTCCTGGTCGCGGCTGTACTGGAGGATGATGGACTGCCCGCCAAACTGCAACACCAGCGGCGCCACTGTCTTGGTCGCATCACTCGCGTCGGAGTTCTCCAGCAGCACGGCGGCGGTGACGGCGCCCACCGTGACCAGCAGCGACTGTGTCATCCGGTCGTTGGTGTGCCGCGCGGTGACGTGCCCGATCTCGTGACCCAGCACGCCGGCGAGCTGCGCCTCGCTGGTCATCTTCGCCGCCAACCCGCGGGACATGAACACCTTTCCGCCCGGGAGCGCGAACGCGTTGATGACATCGCTGTCCAGGAGCGTGAACTCCCAGGGAAGCGAGGGAGCGTCGCCCTCGGTGTGGCGTGCGAGCCTCATGCCGACTTCGGTGACATAGTTTCGAAGGTCGGCCCGGGCGACCTCGCCGCCAAACTCCTTCATGAGCTCGGGCTTCGCCTGCATCCCCAGGGCGATCTCATCCTCGCGTGTGAAGTAGTTGAACTGCGAGCGGCCGGTCGTCGGGTTTGTGGTGCAGGCGGGGAGCATCACGCCCGCGAGAAGGAACCAGGCGAGCGAGAGACAGCGGCGGATGGCGGTGTGCATGGGCGGATTCCCGTTGAAAGATGCGCGGAGCCCCGGTCAGAGCATCGACATCCTACGATACCGACCAGTGCCCGCGGAACCCGCGACAACCCAAGCACCAGACGCCGCCCCGCCGGACCGGGAGGCCGGTCTCGCACCGGAGGCGCCGCGAGCGGGTTCCAGCCACGCCACCCATGCCGACGCACCCTCTGCTCCGCCCGCGTGGACCAGCCAGGAGTTGAGCGACCCGCACACCCACGCGGAAAAGGCGGGAAAGGTGCGGCGGATGTTCGCCGCGATCGCGGACTCCTACGACCTCAACAACCGACTCCACTCCCTCGGACTGGATCAGCACTGGAGACGATTCGCCGTCACCCAGGCCGAAGTCCGGGCCGGCGACCGCATACTCGACGTGGCCTGCGGCACGGGCGATCTGACCCAGGCCTTCGCCGCGACCGACGCCGCGGAGATCGTGGGGCTGGACTTCACCCGCGAGATGCTTGAACTGGCACGCAAGAAGCAACTCGCGCTGCCGGCGGGCGTGGCGGGACGGCTGCGATACGTCGAGGGCGACGCCCAGCGCCTGCCCTTCGAAGACCGTTCCTTTGATGTCGTGTCAATCGCCTTCGGGATCCGGAACGTTGAAGACCCGCGGCGTGCCCTGCGTGAGTTTGCGCGTGTGCTCAGACCGGGTGGGCGTTTGGTGATTCTTGAGTTTGATCAGCCCAGAAACCCCTTGGTGCGGTGGTTCAACTCGCTCTACTGTCGGGGCATCATGCCCCGAACGGCGACGTGGATCAGCGGAGACAAGTCTGGTGCCTACCGGTACTTGCCAGCTTCGGTCTCGACATTCCTGGCGCGTGAGACGCTGCTCGGCGCCTTGAGAGAAGAGGGCTTCTCCCACGCAAAGGCCTCGCCGCTCTCCTTGGGGATCTGTGTCTGCTACCGCGCCGTGCGAGTGTAATCGGACGCAGTCCGGAATTATCGGGCCTTGCGGCTTATCGGACGCCAGTGGCTCTCGGACGCGGCTTCGAGATTGACCCCTCCCACTTTCCATGGGTTCGGATGTGGCTCCCGATATGCGAGGGGTCAGCGGAAGTCACTTGACTTCCCCGCCTCGATGGGGGACACCATCGAGAACCACATCTTGCTCCGGCCCGGTGGACACCGGCCCCGGCGAACTGCCCGAGGAACCACCCATGAGCCAGGACCTGTTGGTGCAACGTTTGTTCGAGAGTCTCGTCAGCGGCGACCGCCCCACCGCACGCAACATCATCAACGAAACCTTCGACCAGGGCGCCACCGCGGAGACCGTGCTCACCGACCTGTTCTGGCCCACCCACGAGATGATCGAGAAGCTCTTCCGCGCTGACCAACTGACCAACCTCAGCTACCACCTGTCCACGCGACTGCTCCGCATGCTCGTCGATCAGACCGCCGGAATGCTCCGGAAGGCCGAGCCCCGCGGCGAGACCGTGTTCGCGGCGTGCGGGCCCAGCCAGGGCGAGGAACTCGCCGGACAGATGGCCTGCGATCTCCTCGAAGCCGCCGGCTTCGGGGTGACGTTCATCGGCGGCGGCGTCGCGGCCGACGAGATCCTCGCGAATGTCCAGGAACGCCGACCGGATATTCTGGTCCTGTTTGCTTCGGCCCCCAGCGACCTGCCCGGCATCCGCGAGATCATCGACGCTCTCAAGGTCAACGGCTCCGCCAACGCCACCAGAGTGGTCGTCGGAGGAGGTGTCTTCAACCGCGCCCACGGGCTCGCCGAAGAGATCGGCGCCTCGCAATGGGTCTACAGCCCCGCTGACCTCGTCGACCTGCTCACCCTGCCTCCCGAGACGGACGAAGCTCCGGCGCGGCGTGCGGCGGAGCCCGTTCGGACGGTGGGCAAGGCCCCGGCCCGCCGGACCAGAAAGGCCGCCTGACCGGGCGACCCGGCACACGCTTTCAGGGCCCGGGCCGACCCGGGCTCTTTGTGTTTTTGGGCTCGAAGACGCAACCCAAAGGCGGGCGGGCCCGGTACACTGGTTGGCGGGAGTCTCGCGGGACGCCGACGTGAAGAGGGGCCTCCATGGCGTATGGCTTGTCACGATCCCAGGAACAGCGGCTGGTCGCGAGCGCGGCGGCGGGTGACCGCGAGGCCTGCGGGATCCTCATCCGCACACATCAGCAGGGCGTGTACGCGTACATCCTTCGGCTCTGCGGCCGTCCCGAACTCGCCGAGGACGTGGTGCAGGAAGCCTTCGTGCGTGTACTGACGAATCTCGACCGGTTCGACACCCGCTTCCGGTTCTCCACGTGGGTCTTCACCATCGCCCGGCGCGTGATGATGAACGTGATGGAAAAGCGCCGGCCGGTCTCCGACAGCGACCGAGCGCAGGAGGCGGGCGGCCGCTCCTGCCAGGTGAGCCTCAACGCGGAAGTGAAGGAGCACCGGAGCGTCTGCCGCGACGCGGTGCAGAAGGCGCTGATGAGCCTCTCCATCGAGCAGCGTGAGGTCATGGTGCTGTTCCACCAGCATGACTGGCCCATCTGGCTGATCGGTGAGCACCTGGAGATGCCCGAGGGCACCGTGAAGAGCCACCTCCACCGGGGTCGAACCAGGCTGCGGGCGCTGCTTGAGCAGCACCCCGCGCGGAATCAGTTCACCGAGACGACCGACGAGGAGAGCCGCACACGATGACCACCGGTGGGGATCCATCTCCTGGCGGGCGGCGCCTGCAGGGCTCGACGCGGATCGACCGGCTCGTGAACGCGGTGCTGGACGCGGAATCCGAGGGCGATGTGAGGCGCGCGAAGCAACTGCGCGCGACCGGCTCGATGCTGCCCGGGTTCTCGCAGGCGCTCCAGTCGGCCCGGGAGGCCGCCTCCTCCATGGCGGTGCTCCCTGAGTCGCCCGACTTTGGCCCGTCTGTGCTCCTCGAGCTCGAGGGCAGGGGGGCGATCCGGACTCGCGCCCGCAAACGCCGAGTTTCGGTTGGGCGGGTCGCGCTTGCGGCGGGCGCGCTCGGCGCCTTCGCCGTCGCCATGATCATGCAGCGGGTCTCACCGCCCCCCCTCCCGCAGGGTGCGCCGGTGAGCGAGCTTGTCACAACTGCCGAGGCCGACTTTGCGGCGTCCGTCGAGTCGCTCGGCGGCGCCATGCTGACTCTGCGTGAGTCGCTCTTTGAGCCGGTCGGCACGCTGGTCGCCTCCAGCTCTACGCCTCACCCTTCGCTCGGGCTTGAGTTGGGCAACACCGACGCGTACGAGGTTCGGAGCCGGCAGGCCGGCACCAGGCCACCCACGCGCCTGGCCATGATCAGCGTGCCCGAGGCACCCGATCGAGCACTCCCCCCCATCGCCTCCGCGCCGGGGCGCCGGCTCGCGGAAGCAGCCCCCAGCCTTCTCGTCCCCGCGCCGATGGTGCTCTCGAAGCGAACCGCGGCGCCCGCGACGTTCCCCGGGAACCCGGGCGAAGTCTGGCTGCTTTGGGATGGGTCCGGCTGGTCCACGACACCGGCGGGTGAGGGCAGGCGGTGAATCACTCATGGAAGGTCCGCGCGGGCGCGTGCCTGGCGACAAGCCTCGCCTGCGGCGTTTGCCTCGCGCAGCCGAGCGACGGCCGACCCGACCTGGATTTCCTCGCCTCGCTCCCGGCACGCACCGAGTTCCTGATCGCCGCGGACGACCTGGCCTGGTGCCTCGAGTCTCGCGCCGGGCAGAGGCTCCTGAGCTTTGTCGCGGAAATGAGCCCGTGGGACCGCAGCGTGGCGGCGTGGCGCGACGCAGCCGCATCGCTCGACATGACGCCCGACATGGCCCTGCAGGCCTTCGCCGGGGATGACGTGGCCTTCTGCATCACCGGGATCAGCGGGCCCACGGCCGGGCGGAGGCCCCAGCACGCGGTCATCGCGACCGTGAGCTCCGAGACCGAGGCGCTGCTCCGCTCGCAGTTGAAGCCCGCACCCCGAAAGATCTCCCACGATGCGCCCGTGCTGGCGCTCGAGAGCGGCGCGTTCCAACTCTCAACCGCGCCCGGGCCCCTCGTCGGCGCCAGGGCTCTCTCCCGCGTGCTGATCGCCCCGAACGGGAGCGGCGACCTCTTCGACCGGCTGCTGCCCGTCGTCAGCACGCCAAGGCCCGCCGGAAGCTCCAGGCTGGGCGATACCCGGGCGTTTTCGGCACTGCGGTCGCTGCCCCCCAGCCGCATCGCGCTGCTCTACCGCAGCATGTCAGAAGGGGCGGGCGTCGGCGAGGAGCAGTACCTTGCGCTCACCGCGGGCGTGGCCGACGACACGCTCGCGGCGGAGTTCCGCGCGACAGACACCATGCTCCTCAGCAAGGGCGGGACCTTCAGCGCCTGGCCCGCGGAGGCGGTGAAGCTGCTGGAGACCGACGCATCGCTCCTCCTCGCGGGCTCCCCCCGCAGGCAGCCGCTGGACCTGGGCGAGGATGCGTCCGGTCGCGCCCAGAGGCCGCTCATGGTGTCCCTGCTGGACAACCTCAAGCTGCCAGCCGAAGTCACGGACGCGATGGACGGCGTGGCGCTGCTCGCGGTGCACCGCACCCCTGCCGGGGCGGCGGTGCCGGCGCTCTCGATCACGTGCGCGATTCCCGTGAGTGACCTCGAAGCCGTGAAGCCCATCACCGAGGCCTGGATCGCACGCGTCGTGGGAGCCCCGGGCATGAAGCTGCCCCCTTCTGCGCCCGGGACAGTGCCGGTCATGGTGCTGGGCGATGCACGCAACTCGATGCTCCCCGGCTTCGTGCAGCCCGGCGGAAGCCTGGCCTGGACCTACGCCCAGGGAGCGGACGCCCCCGGCGGCTGGTGGGTGCTGAACATCCGCACCGCGGCGGGGGACGAGGCGCGCGGAGGGGCCGCCGCAGCGGAACTCGCACGCCGGCTCTCCGAGCCGCCCCCAGAATCCGATCGCACGGTCTACCGGCTCATCGTGAGGCCGGCCGACCTCGCGGAGATCATCCGCGCGAACTCCCCGAGCTCCGGGGAGTCCGCGATGCGGGCGTTCCGATGGATCGAGCGCGTGGAGACCAGGCTGCAGACCGCGGACGCCGGCATGCTCGAGGGAACGGTGGCGGTGCGCTTCCGCGACGCGCCGTAGCGTCGATCAGCGTCGACGCCGGGCGAGAAGCCCGCACGCCGCAAGGAGCGAGAGCCCGGCGCCGGGCGCGGGGACCGTCTGGTACGAGATGCGGATGTTGTCGATGCCCCAGGACTCGTCATTCATGCCCTGAAGCCCGCCATCGGCCCAGGTGATGCGGATGGTCGGGTCGATCGTCGGGATGGTGAAGTCGACGGAGATCTGCCTGTAGACCGAGTCCATCGCGCCCGGGTTGTAGTCGAGGTGCGCGGGACCGATGGTCGCTGCACGGAAGGACTGTGCGTTCCCGGGCTGGTTCGAGAAGGTTTCGTCGAATCGAATCGCGTCGTTGATGAGGACTCGGAGCCGGTCGGCGCCGTAGAGAAGACTGTCACCATCCCACGAGTCAATGCAGTAGAAGTCGAAGGACAAGGTGTACTGGCGGAAGTAGCCGCCGGGAGGCGGGGGGTTTCCGCCTCCACCGCCTCCACCGCCTCCACCTCCACCTCCACCTCCACCTCCACCGCCTCCACCTGTGTCGCCGGGGTTGGTGTTGATTCCGTTTGGCGACGAGCCGGGGGGCTGGGGGATGGTGAGGGTGGTCGAACCGCCTGAGTAGCGGCCGTTGAAGAACGTGAAGATCGGATACCCGTTGGAGATGCGGGAGTTGGAGCTCCACTCTGGGCCGAGGCTGCCGCTCTCGAAGGACTGCTGATAGAGCAGGGTCTGAGCGGAGGCGGCCGGTGCTGCGGCTGCAAGCAGTGCGAGCGAGAGGATTCCGAGCTTCATGGCCGGCCTTTCTGATCGCAGCGGTTACCCGGGCGGCGCCGCGGGGGGCGGCGGGCCTGGCCGTGCTCTTTGCTGTCCACGCGAGGGCGCCCCATTTCGAGGCCGGGGCAACTATGCCACACTGGGGGGCCCGTGCCAGCGAATGTGCTGGTTGGGGGCCAGAACGGTGCGCCCGTCGGCGGCGCAGTCGTCGCAGACGGCGCCGGGTGAACTCGCCGCAAGCCCGTTTGGCGACCTATAGTTGTGTCCGGAGCCGTGCCAGCGTGGCACGGGGCCGGATCACCACGCCAGGGCGTCTTAGCCGTCCAGCCCGGTGCCAAACTGACCCGAGCCGGCGCGATCGTCGCCGACCCGCCCGAAGGCCGTACGCGCCATGACCACCCTCACCGCCACGACCAATCCAATGACCAAGTCCCACCGCAACACCGGCATCCGCAACGTGGCGATCATCGCCCACGTCGACCATGGGAAGACCACGCTGGTGGACAACCTGCTCAAGCAGTCCGGGAACTTTCGGGCCGGCGAGCTCGAGAAGCTCGAGGGCGGGCAGCACGGCCTGATCATGGACAGCAACCCGCTGGAGCGAGAGCGGGGGATCACGATCCTCTCGAAGAACTGCGCCATCAACTACCACGGGCTCGACGGCCACGACTACCGCATCAACATCATCGACACCCCGGGCCACGCGGACTTCGGCGGCGAGGTCGAACGCGTGCTGCGCATGGCCGACGGCTGCTGCCTGCTCGTGGACTCCTCCGAGGGCGTGATGCCCCAGACCAAGTTCGTGCTGGGCAAGGCGCTGGAGGCCGGCCTCCGGCCCATCGTCGTCATCAACAAGATCGATCGCCAGGACCAGCGCGTGCAGGACGTCGTGCACGAGGTCTTCGACCTGCTCGTGGAGCTCGGGGCCGAGGACTACGCGCTGGACTTCCCGACCGTGTACGCCGTGGGGCGCGACGGCTGGGCGACCCGGCACTGGCCCCTGCCGGATCCCAAGCCCACCGACCTGCGGGACATCTTCGAGACCATCGTGCGCGAGGTGCCCGCCCCCCCCGCCGACGTCGAGAAGCCTCTCCAGGTGCTCATCACCAACATCGACTACAGCGATTACGTCGGACGCATCGGCATCGGACGCGTCTTCAACGGGCGCATCCGCAGCGGTCAGACCGTCGCCGTGCTCAAGCGCGACGGCGCTCGCGTGAACAGCAAGGCCGGCCAGCTCCTGCGGTTCGAGGGCCTGAGCCGGACCGAGGTTGATGTCGTCGAGGCGGGCGACCTGGTGGCGATCGTCGGGCTGGATTCCGTGGACATCGGCGACACCATCGCGGATCCCGAACAGCCGATGGCGCTCCCGCCCGTCAAGGTCGACGAGCCGACGATGACGATGCTCTTCCGCATCAACGACTCGCCATTCGCGGGGCAGGAGGGTGACTACGTCACGAGCCGCCAGATCCGCGAGCGGCTCGACAAGGAGTTGCAGCGCAACGTCGCGATGCGGGTGGAGTCCGGCCGCACGGCGGATGAGTTCATGGTGTCGGGCCGGGGCGTCATGTCGCTGGGCATCCTGATCGAGACGATGCGCCGCGAGGGCTTTGAGCTCTCCGTGGGCAAGCCCGAGGTCATCATCCGCGAGATCAACGGCGTGAAGTGCGAGCCGGTGGAAGAGCTGGTGATCGACACGCCCAACGACACCGTGGGGTCGGTGATGGAGCTGGTCGGCGGCCGCAAGGGCGAGGTGAAGAAGCTGGAGCCCCGCGGCGACACCATGACGCACCTGAAGTTCGAGATCCCCAGCCGAAGCCTGATCGGCATGCGCAGCCGCGTGCTCACGGCGACGCAGGGCCAGGCGATCATGCACCACTCCTTCCTCCGGTTCGACCCGGTGAGCGGGGAGATCCCGCACCGAAAGGCGGGCGTGCTGATCAGCATCGAGACCAACCCGGTGACCACCTACGCCTGCGAACTCCTCGCGGACCGCGGCGTGCTGTTCGTGGAGCCGGGCGACAAGGTCTATGCCGGGCAGATCGTGGGCGAGCACTGCCGCGACAACGACCTGACCGTCAACATCACTCGCATGAAGCACCTGGACAACATGCGTGCGGCGAGCAAGGACAAGACGGTGGTGCTCAAGGCCCCCCGCCGCCTCAGCCTCGAAGTGGCGCTCGAGTACATCGAGGACGACGAGCTCGTCGAGGTGACGCCCGAGAGCATCCGGCTGCGGAAGAAGCTCCTCAGCGAGGCCGACCGCCGCAAGGCCGAGCGGGCCGATCGAGATCGCGCCGCGAGCGACGAATGAGCCGGACGAGCGGCCCGGGCTACTTCTTTTTTCTCGCCTTGGCCGGGGGCGTAACCACCGGTACCTGCCCCGGAAGCCCCAGTGCCATCGCGTCGTACGCGCGCGCCGATTCCATGTCCTTCGCCGAGATCCCGCCGGCGTCATGGGTCGCCAGCGTCACCGTGACGCGGCTGTAGCGGATCAGCAGATCCGGGTGGTGCTGCACCTGCTCCGCGTGCACCGCGACCTGCGAGACAAACTTCATGCTCGTCACAAAATCGCTGAACTGATACGTGCGTTGGATGGCCTCGCCGACGGCGGCCCACTCCGGGAGGGCCTTGAGGGCCTGATCCACCTGATCGGGCGAGAGCTTGGGAACGACAGCTTGGGACACAGGGGCCTTTCCAGGACGGGTAGCGGCCGGGGTACCCCGACCTGTACGCCGCCCAGCGCCCAGTGTATCGTCTTCGTGGTGGCCGTCCCTTTGAATGCCGAACACATACCGATCACCAGGCTTGCTCCGTCGCCGACGGGCGCGCTCCACCTCGGGAACGCGCGGACCTTTCTTGCGAACTGGGCCCTCGCGAGGCAGCACGGCTGGCGCATCGTGCTGCGGATTGAGGACTTGGATACGCCCCGCATCAAGCCGGGGGTGATGGCTCTGACCGTGGACCTGTTGCGTTGGCTAGGCATCGACTGGGACGTCGGTCCGCTGGTCCAGAGCGAGACACCGGAGCCTCATTGGGCAGCAATGCGGGCGCTCGCCCGGGCGGGGATCGTCTATCCGAGCGATCTGACGCGGACGCAGATCGAGGCGGCAGCCAGCGCTCCGCAGGAGGGCTCGCACGAGGTGGTGTTCCCGGCCTCCCTGCGTCCCCCCGTTGTACCCCGGGAGTTCGACGACACCCATGCCTGCTGGCGGCTGATCGTGCCCCCGGGGGAGGTGCGGGTCGAGGACGCGTTCGCCGGGACGCGGGTGTTCGATGTCTCTCGTGTCATCGGGGATTTCGTGGTATGGACGAGGCGGACCCCGGATCGGCCCGGACAGCCCGCGTATCAGTTGGCCGTCGTCGTGGACGATGATCGCCAGGGGGTGACCGAGGTGGTGAGGGGGGACGATCTGCTGGACTCTGCCGCGAGGCAGATGCTCGTGAGGCGGGGGCTGGCGATCACCCGGGAGCCTCGGTACACGCACCTGCCTCTGGTGCTCGGGCCGGACGGGAGGCGGCTGGCGAAGCGGCACGGGGACACGAGGCTGGACACATTTCGAGCGGGGGGAACGCGGGCCGAGCGGGTCATCGGACTTGTGGCACATTGGTGCGGGATGCTGGACAAGCCCGCGGAGATCTCCGCTTCGGAGTTCCTCGCGGGGTTCGACCTTCGTAAGATGTCGCGTGAGCCCATCGTGCTCACAGCGGAGTCGCTGACATGGCTGAGCAGAAGAACATGATGAACAAGGTCTTCGCGGCGGTGGCAGTGGCGGCGCTGGCGGGCGCCGGGGTGTGGATGGCCCTGGGGCAGTCCGGGGGGGGCGGGGGCGCCGGGCCCTCCAAGGAGCCCGAGCAGAAGGACAAGGACAAGCCCGCGGCTCCCAAGAGCGTGGACCTCACGATCAACGCCAAGAAGTTCAAGATGGACCTGGCCCTCGATGACGAGACCCGCTTCAAGGGGCTCTCGGACAAGGCTGAGATCCCCGAGGGATGGGGCCTGATCTTCGTGTTTCCCAGGGTCATGACGAAGCTGGAGTTCGTCATGCGCGACTGCCCGGTGCCCATCGACGTGGTGTACCTCGACGGCGCGGGTCGCGTGGTGGCATGGCACAAGATGGAGCCCGAGCCGCCCCGCACCGAAGAGGAAAAGGTGAAGACGGCCCCGCCGGGGTACCCGGCATGGGCGGCGACGAATGACGCCTACGAAAAGCGGCTGAAGAAGTACTCGAGCAAGTTCTCGGCGCAGTTCGCGCTCGAGTTCAAGGGCGGCACGACCGATAGCCTGAACCTCAAGGCGGGGCAGAAGCTTGATCTGGACGTGGCGGCCCTGAAGAAGCTCGCGAAATAGGTCGATTTCCCCATGCACGCCCGGAGCCGCGATGGCCGCGCGGGCGTGAGGGGGCGGCCACTCGTGAACACTCCGACACTCTACTTCGCGGCGACTGGAGGGCTGACGGCGCCCGCGCAGCGATGGCTGAGGCCCGTGCTGGGGGCCTGGCCGTCGATGGCCCCGGAATGGCGCGCGATGCTCGCCGACGAGCTTGTTGAGTTCCTCGACCCCGCCGGGAGAGGTGCAGGACACGACGCGATTCCCGGGGCGGTGCTGGCGGTGGTCGGCCCGGGTGTGAGGCCCAGCGTGGTGGACCGGCTGCTGGAGGCGCTTTCCACCCGGTGCGCGCCGGCGGTGATCCTGGTGGAGAAGCCGGAGGACTGGGCGCTCTTCCAACGGCACGGCGTGATCTTCCTGGCACACGACGCCGGCGCCGAGATGATCGCCTCCATGCTCTACGCGCTGATGGAGCGCCAGCCCGCGGTGAGGCTGCTGGCCCACGAGATTGATCTGGCGCTCCGCTGCCAGGGCGGCATCCGAAACGAGATGGACCGCCTGCACGAGGAGTTGCACCTGGCGGCGGCGCTCCAGCGAGACTTCACGTCCAGCCCGCTGCCCAGGGTCCCGGGGCTGGACATCAACGTGCTCTTCCGCCCCGTGAACTTCGTGAGCGGCGACGTCTACAGCGTGCGCGAGGTAGGGCCCTCCAGGGTCGCCTTCTTCGTGGCGGACGCCGTGGGCCACGGCGTCCCCGCGGCGCTCCTCACCATGGTCCTCACCAGCAGCCTGATGGCCGCCGCGGCCTCGTCAGCCGCCTCGGAGCCCCACTCCCCGGCGCATGTGCTCGCGAGGCTGAACGAACGCCTGTGCGCAAGCTGCCTGGGCACCGGGCGCTTCGCGACTGCCGTGTACGGCGTGATCGACGCGGAGACTCGGAAGGTCACGGTCGCGGGCGCGGGACACCCGCTGCCCATCCTGCTCTCGGGGGGGGAGTCGTCGGAGATCGAGACCGCCGGGCCTCTGCTGGGCGTCTTCAACGACGCGGAGTTCGATCAGCGGGAGATCGCCCTCGCCGACGATGACATGCTGATGCTCTACACCGACGGGCTTGACGCGGCGTTCCCGCTCGAAGCGTCCGGGGCGCAGCGCGCGGTCCTGAAGCGGGACCGGTGGATCGCCGACCTGGCGCGCGGGGCCGCCGGCGCACGCCGCGGCGCCACCTCCGGCCTCCTCTCAGAGCTCCAGCACAGGCTGGACGTGCAGGCGGGCTCGATGCACGGCGGGGACGACGTGACCGCGCTCTGCATCACGGCGTGCGCGGCGTAGCAGAGGAGCGCTCGACCAGGCCGACGCGGGGCACGCCCAGGCGGGCGCACGTCTCGTGAAGCCTCACCACGCGGTCGTACGGCGCGTCCGGCTCAGGGTCGATCAGCACCGTCAGGCGGTCCGGCCCCAGCAGCGAGAGCCGCGAGGCGATGACGCCCTCCGCCGCTTCGAGGGGCATGAGCAGCTCGGTCCCCTGGTCGATCGTGACCCCCGCCGACAGCCCGACCAGACGCACGCGGAGCGTCACCATCTCGCCCGCGTCCGTGCCAGCGCCCTGCCGCGGGAGGCTGGATCGCAGCAGGAACTCGGGCCCCAGCAGGGCGGCGGATGCCATGAAGAAGATCAGGATCACCATGACCACGTCGACCATCGGCGTCATGTTCGGCCCGTAGTGCAGGTCGAACATGGCCCGCGCGCTGCGGTCACGGAACTGGTGGCTCACGGCGAGCCCCCCTCGCGCTGGGCGACGAGCTTCACGGACGCCAGCCCGGCCTCCCGGCACGCGAGGATCGCCGGCTCGACCGCGTCGTAGGCCAGTGCGCGGTCGGCGCGGATGTGGACGGCGGTGCCTTCGGGCGACGGAACCGCCGCACGGATCGCCCGGGCGAGGTCCGCCGCCGGCACCGTGACTCCCTCGAGCGAGTAGGACGGGCGGCCTCCGACCAGGGACACCGTGATCGTCACCGACGCGCCGGTCTCCGCCGCGCCGGCGCTCGCGCCGGGAAGCTGCACGCGGGCCCGCTCAGATTCCGCGAGCCGCCCGACGATGAGATAGAAGACGATGAGCACCATCACCACGTCGATCAGCGGGGTGACGTTGATCTTTCCCAGGGGAGGGGCGTGATGGGAGGTCCGCATCCTCAACGCGGGGCTCCGGGCGCCGCGGGGAGTCGCTCGATGATCTCGCTCGCGAGGACGTTCGCGCGGGTGCACAGCCGATCCACGCGGCCCCGGAACACGCCGTACGCGAGCAGGCAGGGAATGGCCAGGCACAGGCCCAGCAGTGTGTGGAACAGGGCCTTGGAGATGCCCAGCGACAGGTCCGCCGGCCCGGCCTGCCCCTGCGTGTCCCCGAGGCTGGTGAACGCGAGAATCATGCCCCACACGGTGCCGGCGAGGCCGACCAGCGGCCCGAGATTCCCGATGACGCTGAGGATGTCGATCTTCCTGAACCAGCGGGCGGACTCCTCGCTCGCGGCGAGTTCCGCGGCTTCGCGGATGGCGGCGCGGTCGCCGCCCGAGGCCGATGCGGCCCGGATCACGCGGGAGACCATCGAGTCATCCTCGCGGACCAGGATGGCCAGGTCTTCCCAGCGGGCGCTCGCCGCGAGGTCCTTCAGCCGGCCCACCACCGGCGGCGGAACGATCGCGGAGGCCCTGATCTCGAAGAGGCACAGGAAGATCGTGGTGACACCCGCGAGCGAGCCGGCGAGGAGCACGACGGTGAACACGTCGAAGGACTGCAGGAAGAGCGGCCAAAGTCCGGTGCCCTCGGCGAGCATCCATGCGTGGTGGGTCATGCGCCGACTGTATGAGGCCGGGGGGCGAGCAATCACCGGGACCGTGCAGGGGGTGTGTCCCCCGGGGGCGGTCGGTCGGTCTCGTCGTCCGGGTCCGGTTCACGGGAGGTGTGGTAGGAGCCGCTGAGCCAGCCGAAGAGGTCCGCGTGGCTGCTGCGCTGATCGATGAACGGGTACGTGGGTGAGGTCGGGCTGACCCAGCGTCCGGAGGTGCGGCAGCGTGTGGGCGGGCGCTGGAGGAGCAGTTCGACACGCGGGCGAGAGAGCCACGAGTCGTCGATGGTGAGCACCGCACGCCGCGATTCCCTGCCCGTGGGCGAGAGCACGAGGCGCGCCGCCTCTTCCGGGATCAGCTCGGGGATGCGCTCCGCCCACTCGATGATGGCGGCGCGACGACCCCGGGCGCAGCGCGTGCCCGGATCGAAGAGCTCATCCCAGCCCAGTGACGGCGCGTCGTCCGAGCCTGAAAGGCGGTACGCGTCGATGTGCAGGAGCTCGCCGCCCGCAAGAGGCCCCGCCGCGGAGGCGGGGATGGCGTACTGGTTGATGATCACAAAGGTCGGGCTGGAGACGTCGTGTGGCGGTACCCCGAGCGCGTGCGCGAGGGCGCGGGCGAGGGTGGTCTTCCCCGCGCCGAGCGGGCCGTCAAGCGTCAGCACGTCCCCGGGCAGAAGCACGGACGCGATGCCCTGCGCCAGAGCGTCGGTGGCACCGGGGGAGGAAAGATCGATGGTTGAGGCGGGCAAGGCTGGCTCGGTTCAGGATGGTGAGCGGAGCGCGCGGGTGCGCTCCGTGAGCTCGCCGGTGATGCGGAGCCGCTCGGATTCGAAGACCCGCCTCCACTGAGAATCCTGCTCGATGAGCAGGCCCCGCTTCACGATGTCCAGCCCCGCCTCGCTGCTGCGGAGCAGGGCCTTGGCGGAGGCGGCGGCCCCGCGAAGCGAGGGGAGCCAGTTGGGGTCGCGCTCGAGGGAGAGCTGGTAGTACCGGAGCGCATCCTCGCCCCAGCCCACACGCATGTAGAGCAGTCCGAGATTCTCGTATGGCTTGGGGTCGGCGGGGCTCACGTCCGCGGCACGCTGGAACGCCTGCACGGCGTCCATGTTCTGCCCGGTCTCCATCAGGGAGATGCCGAGGTTGTTCCACGCCGCCCCGAGGCTGGGCTGGAGAGCCACCGCACGCCGCCCCAGCTCGATGGCCTGGTCATGGCGGCCCGCACGCATGGACCGATCGGCCTCCGTGGCCAGGGACGCCGCCTCGCGGAGGGGCTCGTCCCTCGGCGCGGAGGCCGCCTGTGGCCTGGCGGCGCAGGCGTGAAGGAGCAGACCGACGGTGAGCAGGGGCAACGCCCGGGCCTTCATTCAACCTCCTTCAGCCCGCTCCCAGCGGGAGAAGACCACTTCGAGGAACCAGTTCTGCTGTTCCGGACGGATGCGGACCGAGTAGACCTCGAGCCCGGGCACTTCCTGGATCGCCCGCTGCATGAAGCGCGCCAGCGCCTCGAACGAGGGATCTCGGAGCTGATAGGTGAGCTGCATCTGTCGCGTGCCGAGACGACGCTCGACGGTGCCCGCTCGCTGCCCGGGGACCGGAACCTGGTTCTTCAGCCCCGCGTCGACACCCGCCCGCTCGATCCGCGAGAGCATCCGGGCGATCGGCTCGTTGACTTCGCTGCTGCGCGTGGCCCCGGCCTGCTCCAGAGCCCGCAGTTCCGCGGCCTTTGAGGCGGCGGCCCGGGCACGCTCCTGGGCAAGTTCGGCCCGTTCCGCCGCGGCGGAGTTCGCACGCCACGCGAACGAGAGGATGAGGATGGAGACCGCCGTCAGAAGCCCCGCAAAGAGCACGACATTGCGGGGCTGGTTGGCCTGCTGCGTGCGTGCGGCGAGGGCGGCGAGCTCGGCGCGCTGGTCTTCACCAAGGCCCACGGGGAGGGGGGCGGTGCTCATGGCGTGCCCCCCGCTGCCCGGGGTGCCGGAGCCGCCCACTCGCCTCGGAACGTGGCCTGCACCTTGGAGACTCCGGCCTCGGTGCGAGAGGCGTACGCCGGGGACCACTGCGAGATGTGGGAGCCGCCGATGCGGTTGAGGGCCTCGGCGAGCGCTTCCGCGTCGGCGGTGGACTCCGCGATGACAATGATGGTCGGGGCGGAGCCTTGGGACTTGAGCTCGATGGACTCCAGCGCGTACTTGCCGCTGCCCAGGACCATGGAGATGGTCTCGAGCTCTTCAAGGATGGGCATGGCCTGGTCGGTGCGCTCGGGCGGGCGGAGGTTCCGGCGGCGGGCGAGGATCTCCTCGTCCATCGCCTGCAGCGCGGACTTGCCGGGCTGCGGGATGAGCGCATCGGGGTACACGCCCCGGATCAGTTCATCGGCGCGGGACTTCCAGGCGTCCGCGGACGCTGCCGCCTCGTCCGCGCGTGCGTAGAGGCGCCAGGATGCAAGACCCAGGAGCCCGGCACTGGCCGCGAGCGCCACGGCTCGCCAGAGGTGCATCCGTCGATGCGCCCGCACCGGCCGCTGCGAGAGCCCGACCACGCCCGCACCGGGCTCCGGCGTGCGTGCGCGGCTTCGGGGGGTGCTCTCGAGGCGCGCCGCCACGCGACGCAGCGTCGCGGCGATGGGGTCATCGTTCATCACCGCGTCCACCGGAGTGGAGGGCCACGCCTTGGTGAGCGCCTGGCCAAAGACCGCGGCGTCTTCGCCGGGGGTCATGACGCAGACGATGCGGCCCGGCGCCGCGCCCACCTGCACAGCCCAGGCGAGCCACTCCGTCGCGAGGCGCGACGCGTCGCCCGCGTCGAGGCGGGGCTGCTCGGTCTCGCCCTCACGGGCGAGCCTGAGCCGCATCGAGCCGCCAACCAACAGCGACCCCGCACGGGACCAGCACCACACCAGGCGGCCCGCGGGGTCCACGATGATGAGGCCTGTGACCGGCCCCGAGGAGGTCAGTGTCTCTCCGGGCTCCACCGCGGAAGCCGGGTCCCAGGCCTGGGTGATCGCGTGCCACAGGGTGGCGACGGACTCGACGGGGACCCGCTGGTCGTCCAGTGCATCGACGAGGAGGCGAGCGGGAACGTCGCTGATGGCGAGAACGGAGAGCCGCGTCGCGCCCGCTTCACCCGAGAGTGGCTGGATGGTGGAGTCCAGGTCGCCCGGGGCATAGAAGTCGAACGCGCCGCCTCCGGCCCGGCCGGGCTCAGCACCCAGGCGGGCCGCGGAAACGACCACCGCAGGGTCGGCGGAGGGTGCGGAGAGCCAGGAGCACACCCCGCCGTCCACATCAATGCAGAGCAACGCGACCGAGGCATCGGAGCGAGAACTCGCCAGGCGGTCTCTGACCCAGGCCGCGGCGGCCGGATAGTCCTGGGGTGTACCGGCGGCGTGCCCCTGCTCCGGCCACTGCAGGTCCTGGGCGTGGTCGACGAGGCGGAGTTGCCTCATCGCGGCGCCGCGGTCCGTGCGGCGCATGAAGCACACTCGCGCGCTCACTGCTTGCCGCCCTTCTCGGAGCCCTTGGACTCCACCGCCTTGATGGTTTCTTCCTCGAACACGGCCTTGGCCTTCTGCATCAGCTCGTCTTCGGAGGTTTCGCCCGTCGCGGACTTCTTCACCTGGTCCACGATCTCCTGGAACCGCTCGGGCGAGCCGTCGGCATCGCCCGGACGACGGCGGGCCGGGCGGGCCTTCACGTTGCCCGAGAGGGCGCTGTTGACCGCGCTGGCGGTGACGGGCGGGATCGGCGCCACGGGCGCCGCGGTGCGTGGCACCCCACCCTTCACCCCCGGCCCGAGCGGCGCGTGCGTCAGCACCTGCCCAGAGCGAGATGCCAGTTCGTAGGTCTTGCGCCCCGCGGGCCCCTCGGTGACAACTTCCACCGGGGTGATCTCGACAACGCGGGATTCGTCGGGGAGTTGATCCCCCACCTTGACGAATCGCTGCCTTCCCTGGATGGTCATCAGCGCCAGCAGGCGCGTGCCCATCGTGACCGGCCCGAGGTACTTGGTCTCCACCGACGGCGCCGGTTCGGGCTGCCCATCGTTCGTGTTGACGACGACCGGCGTCGTCACGCGCGGCGCGTTGGTGAACCGGGCCAGTCTCGCATCGATGCCGGCCTCATCAACCGGACGAGACGGGGCGACCTGACCCGCACCAGCCGGGGTCACCGTGACCTCGGGCAGCGTGAGCGAGGAGGGGGGCGTGGAGTCCACACCGCCCGGGAGCCCGACCGCGGCAATGCCCAGGCCTGCGAGGATGGCCAGAGCGCACGCGGCCTGCGCCACCAGGGCCTGCCTCCCCGCCTGCTGAGAATCGATGACGCGTGCCATGCGAACGCTCCGACCTTCCCTGATCCTCCGCGGAGCCTTGCCCCGGGAGCCTCCGAACATATTAGCGGTCTTCGGTCTTCTCCCACCCGAATACCGACACCGTCCTCTGCACCGCGGCGGACCGGTCCGCCCCGGTCCGGCTGCCCCGGCTGATCACAGCCCACGCGGCAAACCGGTCTCCCACGACCCCCGTGGCACGGGACCGGGCCTGGGCCTCCACACGCCACAGGATCGGACTGGCGGTGAGGAGCGCCTTGAGCCGGGGCTTGGCGTCGCCGTCCGCGTGGCTGGCGTCGAGGATGCGGGTCAGGCCCTCGTCGTCCAGCGCTCGCCCCGCGCGCCCCGCGGTCAGCTCGGCGATGATGTCCCGCGTGCCGGACCCCGCCATGACCGAGTCCACGACCGCCTCCAGCACCTCTGGCGGGGCGGCGTTCACGCTGACCGCGAGCGGACCCTCCCGGCGGACGAGGCGGGAGGCCCGGTCCGGGTGCAGGTCGCGGAGGGCTCGCAGTATTTCCACGCCCGAATCCAGCGCGTCCGCGCGGAGGCCGGCGAGTTCGGCGAGGGCGAGGCCTTGACCGTCGTGGAGGTACACGCGGACGGTGGAGCCGCCCTCGGCCTCGAGGTCGAACGCCCAGCCGTCCGGTCCGAGCGCGTCCGCGATCGGACGCGACTGGTTGCTGCGAATCCACGCATCGACCGCCTCGCCCACCCCCCGGGTTGCGTGCGAGAACGTGTACGACTCGTACTGCCTGTGGGTCAGCAGGACCTGCGCCGTGTTGCGTTCGATCATCACGGTGAGCATGACCGCGAAGATCAGCGCCACGATGACGATTGTGGGGAGCGCAAAGGCGCGACGCCGGCTCACTTGCTCACCCCCTTGTCCTTCGGGGCGGTCGGAGCGGGCTTCGCAGCGGGCGAACCGTCGGGCGTCGCCTTGTCGGCTGCCCCCTTGCCGGACCCCTCGGGCGCCGTGGGCTTGGGAGGTACCTCGGGCCCCGAGGCGCCGCTGGTCTCGAACATCCAGTGAACACTCAGGCCGGACCCGGTCTCGATCTCGAGCTCGATGTACGCCGGCAGCTCCTGGCGGCGGGCGGCGGCAAAGCGGAGCTTCTTCTCGCGGTCGTCGAACGCCGTGAAGCGGGCGAAGCGGATGTTGGACGCGATGAGGTACGGTTCGTCGAGCCCGGCGAGGGCCGCGGGCGGGGGTTCGTCGTCGATGGTGTCGCCCCGGGGCGGGAGCGGAACCCACCACATCTCCCAGAGCGTGGGCGTCTCAAACGTCTCCCCGGAAGCCCGCTTGAGGTCCTCAAGCCTGCCCTGCGCGGCGCGTCGACCCTGCGGGTGGAACTCGATGGCGCCGCGCACCGCACGCACCATCCCTTGGGCCTCTTCCTCGAAGAGCGCCGCGCGGAGGGCCGCGGCTCCGCTGGCCTGGTCGTCCCGGTCTGCGGGCTTGTCGGCGGCGGCCGCCCGCTCGCGGGCGCGGGCTTCCCGGTCCGTGCGTCTCATGGGAACGCCGGCTCGGATCATGCTCCATGCGTCACGCTCCGTGGAGGGCACGGGCGGATCGGAGACGACGACCTCAAGCCGCTGCACGGTGAACCGATCCCCGCTGCCATCCGAGCGGGACATGAGCGCACCGGGGTACGCGGGGTCCGCGTCGAGGATGATGCGCGGCGTGATCGGGCTCTGCGCTCGGTCGGCCTCTCTGCGCGACGCCCGCGCCGCGGGTTGCTTGGGGTCGGCGGCCTGGTCGGCGGGCCGGGGCGGAAGCTTGTTCGACATCAGGAAGTTGCCGCACACCCGCTGCATGACGATGCGCGCCCGCTGCAGGTCGCCGGACTGCTCCGCGCGGGCCGCGAGGAGCCGGTCCGTGCGCTCCATCGAGGCCATCATGCCGATCACCACCAGCACGATGATGGCGCCGATGACGGCGGCGAAGGCGGTTTCAAGGAGAGTGAACGCGCGGCGCATCACTTTCCGCTCCCGGACGGGGCGGCCGGCCCGGGCCTTGGAGCGCCACGGCCCGAACTGCTGAACCGCTGAAGGTCGGACATGAACTCCTGGAACCGAGGCGAGTTCGGATCCCGCAGCAGGTACTCGGCGGAGTCCGGGTTGCGCATCGCGCGACCGATGGGGTCCACCATGCGGGTCAGCACCGCGAAGGGCCCCGCCTCGGTGAAGGTGGCGGTCTCGCCCGTCCCGTCGTCGAGCCACACACGAACCGTGACGTTCTGGATGCGGTCCAGACGCAGGCCCCGGTTCTCCGCGGCCCGCTCGGCGGCAACATCCGGGCGCGCGGGAACGATCTCCACGGGGCGCTCGGTCATCTCCCAGCGATACTCCGAGCCCGCGTAGGGGATGCTCACGCCCCGGGGGGGCATGGAGTCCTTGTCGTCCAGGTACATCAGAATGATGCGGTTCGCGAGCTCCGCGCACGCCAGCCGCTGACGCATGCGGCTCTGCGAGGTGACCATGGCGTTGAGCGCGCCAAAGACCGCGGCGGCAAGGATGCCCAGGAGCGCGGCGGCGGCGACAGTCTCGAGAAATGTGAACCCGGCACGGGCAGTGAACCGGGCGCGGGTTGGCGGCATTGACATCCTCCGGATGTCGCGCCGGGCGGCGCGCCGGCGTTACCTCTTGTCCTCGTACATCGTCCAGACGTCGATGTCGTCCTCGGTGCCGGTGTTCCCGTCGGGCCCGGCGGAGAAGAGCGTGAACGGGCGGTCCGCGTTGGAGCTCACGAGGTTGTAGACGAAGTCGCGGTTCCAGCCGTCCTTCAGGGGCTTGCTCGGGTCGAGTTCCTTGACGGTGCGGAGCGTTTCGAGGGTCGGGGGGTAGGCACTGTGGTTGAGGTTGTACGTGGTGAGGGCCTGCTTGATGGTGTCCATGCTGGCCTTGCTGGCCTTGATCTTGGCCTTGTCGCCGGCGCCGAGCACGTTGATGGCCACGACCGACATGAGGATGCCGATGATGGCGAGCACCAGCATCAGTTCGAGGAGCGAGAAGCCGCGCGACGCCGCACGAACCGCCTTGCGAAGGTCCATCTGCCGATCCTCCATGTGCACCTGACCGCAGGGCGTGAGCACGCCCGCGGGGGTGTACCGGCAATCCTACGCGCCGGATGCACCCCGCCCAGCAAAGGCCGGAATTGGTGCCGCGGGCATGCGGGTGGCGCGAACGGCGCCGACCGGGCGGGGGCCGAGAACGGGCGTCACCTCTGCCCGGCACCGGCCGCCAGCAGCCAGTCGCAGACTTCGCGGACCGCGCCCTTGCCCCCGGGCCGGGTGGTCACCAGCTTCGCCACCCCGAGCGCGGGCGGGTACGCGTCGGCAACGGCGATCGCCAGCCCCGCGCGCGACATGCACGGCACGTCGTTCACGTCGTTGCCCACGTACGCCACGCCGGTCCACGCGAGCCCCCGTTCACGGAGAATCTGATCCAGCCTCGCCACCTTGTCATCGATGCCCTGCTCGCATTCGAGCTGGAGCTTGCGGCACCGGGCGGCGACGACCGGATTGGGCTCCTTCGAGAGAACAAGCATCGGCACCCCCGCCTTCTTGAGCATCCCGACGCCCAGGCCGTCGGACCGATCGCAGAACACGCCCTCGGTGCCGTCCTGCAGCGTGAGCACCCGGTTGTCGGTCATCACCCCGTCGAAGTCAAAGACAACGAGCGACACCGCGGCGAGGCGCTTCTTGAAGGACCGGACGCGGGCTGGGGACGACGGCCTCTTCGACGGGCTCACGGGCTTGTTCACGCGGCTCTCCGGGACTTCCATGCCTCGATGAACAGGCTGTCGTGGGGACGATGGTCGACGCCCTCCACGCGGAGTTCGGGCAGGAGGCTCTTTCTGTAGGCGCTCCGGTACATCCCGTCGAACCCCTGTCGCTTGAGCCACCACTGAAGCGTCTCGTGGTCGAAGGCCTGGTGGGGCGCCGCCGCGGAGAGCCACGCCGCCATCCGAACCCCGATGGGCTCCTCCGGCTCAGGGGCGACGGGCTGCCCGGCGAAGAACGCCTCGTTGGATTCGATGTACGCGCGGCAGGCGGCGGACAGGTCCGGCACGCTGAACCGAACCAGGCCACCTTCGAACGGCTGCGAGCCGTCCGCGGTATCGCGCCAGCCGCCGGGCTTGATCACGCGGCGGAGTTCAGCGAGAACGAACGCGAGGCGGACAGGGGGGACCCGTTGCAGCGTGTGACAGACCATCGCAGCGTCCACGGAGTTATCCGGGAACGGGAGGGGCTGCGTCGCGGGATCAAGGCAGAGGTGGCAGCCGGGGCCCGTGCCCAGGACGGTCCAGCCCGCGGGCCGACTCTCGGCGGTGCCGATGAAGATCCGGGTCATGGCGGCGTCTCCGCCCACGCTCGGAGCATCATCGGCCTGTTCCGGGGGACACCCGAGGCCGGGAGGACGCGCACGGGGCTTCGCGGTGGCGGGGATACCGGGCCTGCGGGGGGCGCGAGGGGCGACGGGATGTTCGGGTCCGAGAGCGCGGGTACGCTCAGGGCCCGTGCCGACGGATTTTTACTCCATCCCGGACCTGTACGACGTGCTGCACGCCCCCGGCACCGCGGAAGAGGTGGACGTGCTCCGCGCGATCCAGCGACGTGCCGTGGGGAACGTGCGCTCACCCAGGTGGCTCGAGCCCGCGAGCGGAACCGGACGCTATCTCATGGAGGCATCCAGGCACGGCATCGCCTGCGTCGGGTTCGATGTGTCCGCCCCGATGGTCAGCTACGCCCGGGCCCGCGCAGCCAGGCGCAGCCCAGCTCGCAGGCCCCGCTTCTTCCTCGCCGACATGCGGGACTTCGATGCCGGGCGCCGTCTCGGCAGGTTCGACTTCGCGTTCAACCCCATCAACACCATCCGACACCTCGCCAGCGACGCGGCGATGCGCCAGCACCTGGGCGCCATGGCGCGGGTGCTGCACCCCCACGGGGTCTACGCCGTAGGCATCTCGCTCTGCGCCTACGGCGCCGAAGCCCCCACGGAGGACGTGTGGCAAGGTCAGCGTGGGTCGATGCGCGTGGTGCAGGTGGTGCAGTACATCCCCCCCACCGGCGGGCGTGGAGAGGCCAGCAGGACAGAGCGGGTGTTCAGCCACCTCACGGTGAACCGGGGCACGGAGGAGCGGCACGTAGACTCGTCCTACGCACTGCGCGGGTATGACCTCGCTCAGTGGACGGGGTTGATCGCCCGCGCGGGCTGGACGATCGACGGCGCGACCGACAGCCACGGGGAACCGGCGACCCCCCGAGAGCCCGGGTACTTCGTGTTCCTGCTCAGACCGCCTACCGGATGATGATCGATCGGCTGACGCTCACGCCCGTCTCGCGGTCCGCGGCGCGGACGACGAGGCGCTCACCTCGGAGCGCGGCAGCCTTCCCGGGGAAGACAAAGACGCGAACCGCCTGCCTTCCAGCCGGAAGCTCGCTCACGGATGCGATGGCGCGGGGCTGCCCCGGCGCAAAGCCGGTCAGGCCGAGGTCCAGCGCCGTGGCGGACTTGTTGCGGACGCGGGCCTCGACCAGCAGGTCATCGCCCGCGACCCGGTAGCCCACGTCGAGCCCGAAGGTGGTGGAGCCGATCTCGACCGTCCGCCGGACGAGGACCTTTTCGTACGAGCGCCCGGCGGAGACATCCAGTTCGAGGATGAACTCCTTGGTGGAGGCCTCCTCGCCCAGGCTGAATCCGACGGTGATCGGCACGCGCACGGCCTCGAGCGGGCCCGCCGCGAAGGTCTGCGTGCGAGGGGAGACTCTCCAGGAGCGATCTCGCTTCTCGCCGCTGAAACCGCCGGGCTCCAGCACGGTGACGCGGCCCGTGATGCCGACGTTCCAGGGGTTGGTGATGACGATGGCGCGGTCGTTGTCCTCGTGGTTGTTCTCGAGGAAGGCGGGATCGATGGAGACGGCGGCGAGCAGCCTCGCGAGCTCGATGTCCACGCCCTCGATGAAGACCGGCTCGTCGGTGACGGGCAGGGAGACTCTCCCCCGGCCCTCGGGGGTCGGCGCGGGCCGGCGCGCCCCGAAGATGTCCACCACCTCGAGCGCCCCGTCACCCAGGAACTCGTGCAGCACGGCGCGATCCGGCGGGGCCCACTCGTTCCACAGGACCAGCGCGCCCGGACCATCGCCCTCGCCGACAGGGGCGAGCATGTAGCAGACGACGCCGGGCGCGACCGGGAACTCCCCGATGGGCCGCCTGCCCCCGAGCCGACGGACCAGGTGCCGCCAGACACCCAGCTCGGCGCGCGGGCGGATGCGGGGGCGCGCGTCCTGCGTGACCTCCCACGGAGAGTGGATGCGAAGGTCCACCCGGTCGGCGGCGGGCCCGGTACCGAGCCCGGCCCACGCGCTCACGACACGCCGGGCGAGCGCGGCGCAGGACTGCCGCGGTGGGTGCTCCGACTCCGCGCTGAGCTCAAACGTGAGCGCCGCGTCCGGGGTCGCGTCCGCCCTCCAGGAGGCGGCCCAGCCCGACGCCCACTGGCGGATGCCCTCAGGATCGACGTCCGGTCGGACACGCAGCGCAAACGAAACGGCGCGGGGGTCATCGCCCGGCGGCGTTGCCGCCCAGTCCGCGTCGATCGCTCCGGGGATGACGATCGCCGGGCGGGGCATCTTGGCGGAGAGCACCGTGCGGATGGTCGCGATCTCCGAGGAGAGGGCCGGTCGCCAGAAAAGGCGGCCCTGGTCTCGGTCGCCGATCTGCCACCTCGAGACTCGGGAGCCGAGTTCGTCGAAGAACGGTTCCGCGTAGGCCTTCCAGGATGGATCGGTCTGATTGAGAACATCCCAGATGCCCGACGGATCAATGCGGAGGTCGCGAGAGAGCTGATCGGGGACCGATGGGAGCGAGACCGTGACATCCTGCCAGCCCACCATCAGCTCTCCCACGAGCGATGCAAGGGCCTTTGCCCGCGCCGGCGCCTCGGCGGCGGTGAGCGAAGCGTCCCACGCGGGCAGGGTGACGCCCCCGCCGCCCGCGTGCCCGACGATGGCGGGCACCCGGTCCGGCAGGCCGAGCTCTTCGGCGCCGAGACACACGCCGAAGCGAGCCGACTCGCTGTGCGCGTCGGGCGCCGTGTCAAGCCAGAGCATGGTGGTCTCCGCGGCACCCACCTCGCCCGACGGGCCGAGGATCGAGAGGTCGACGCGGTACCAGCCCAGAGACGGGAGCGCGGGCTGCCAGACGAGGCTGGTTGTGCCGGAAAGGTCCGGCTTTTCGAGCCGATCGACGATCCGGCCGTCGATATCGCGAGCCGTGAGCACCAGCGTGAGGGACTCCCCGGCGAGGTCTCGCACCATCGCGCGGAGGCTGGGCCTGAGCTGGGCCGGGAAAACGTTGACGGGGTCGGGAGAATCAAGCTCGACGCGCGGGAGTTGCGTGACCACCACGTCATCGAAGATGGCAAGGCCGGAATGGTCCTCCTGCCAGACGTGAAACGGTCCGGAACCGCCCGCGACCTGCTCCGGCTGGAGCAGGAGCAACTCGAGCTGCAGCCACGCCGCCTGCTCGGATAGCCCCGCGATATCCACGACCAGTTCCGCCCACTCGCGCTCACTCCGGGTCGCGGGGGACCGCACCTGCGTGCCCGCGATCGGGCGACCGGCGGCGTCGAGGAATCGGGCTGAAACGGCGGCCGCCGCGTGGGCCAGGCCCTTCGTCCGCACCGCGGCCCGGATGCGGTAGTCCGTCCCGGGAAACACGGGAACGACGCCGGGCCCGAGCAGGAGTGCCGTGCTGCCCCCACGGGTGGGGAGCGACACCGCTCCCGCCCCCTGACGGGCCGTGCCGGTGTCGTACACCAAGGTGGCCTGATTCCACGACGGGAACCCCGGCCGGCGCGTCCCGGCGGGGTCGTCCTGATCTCGGAACCAGTTTCGGGGGACCAGCCCCGGGTTGGTTTCCTGCTCCTCGAAGTCGAAGCGGGCCACCTCGCGCAGGGCCAGGTCCGGCCGGCGGACGGATTGCCCCGACGCGGGGAGCGACGCAAGGGTCATCGCGGCCAACATGAGCGCGGAGCGGGAGCGCAGGAAGCGCGGGGCCATGAAGGGGATATCGGCCTGAGGGGGCGGAAGGCTGGATTCCTGCCGACCCCAGCCGCAGGGCCTCACCGACCTCGCTCAGATGGTCACGAGGGGCTCTCGGTCCGCCTGGCTGACCACCGCCTCCACCCCTTCCTTCGCGAGGCGATCCCGGAGTCGGGGGAGGTAGCCCCGCTCGGTGGCGGTATGACCGCCCAGCACGATACCCATGCCGGCGTTGAGGGCTCCGAGCACTTCGTGGTGCTTCATCTCGCCCGTGACGAAGACCTCGCACCCCTCGTCGTGAGCGAGGCGGCTCAGGCCCTCGCCCGAGCCGGGCACCACACCCACGCGGGTCACCGGAACATCCTCGCGGCCGGCGGTCGCGAAGCTGGCCCGGTTGCGCCCCACCCACGCCTTGAGTCGCTCCGCTAGTTCGCGCGCCGTGGCCGGCTTGTCCAGCACCAGGCGGCGTCCCGAGCCGGCGGACCGCCTCGGGATGGGGAGCAGTTCCACGATGTCGATCGCGGGCTCCTCGTAGGGGTGGAACCGGCGCATCGTCTCGATGGCCAGCGGGAGGGCGGCCTTGGAGCAGACCATCTCCAGCCTCATCTCGTCGACGCGCTCGAGGCGCCCGGGCACGCCCACGTGCGGGTGGCTCCCCTCGCCCGGGACGAACGAGCCCTGGCCCGGGGTGGCAAAGGAGCAGCGGACGTACTGACCGACGATGCCGGCGCCGGCGCTGGCGAGCGCATCCCGCACACGATCGAGCTCGGCGCGCGGAACGAAGGTGACGATCTTGACCTCGCGCGTGGGCGAACGCTCCGCGTGGGAGCGGAGGGCGCGGACGTCGCCGAGGATGCGCCCGTTGGATCCGCCGCTGAGCCCTTCGCAGAGCCAGTCCGTCACGCCCCCGGGCACCGCGTCCAGCGCGGTGTGAGGCGAGTAGACGGCCAAGCCCCGCTCGAGCGCCCACATGACGACGCGCTGGCGCGGGGTAGCGTCGGTCACACGCGCGAGCGGCTCCCAGATCGGCGGGTGATACGCGATGACCGCACCGGCCTTCACACGGTCGGCCTCGTCGATGACGGCCTCGGACAGGTCGATGGTGAGGAGGACCGGCCCCTTGAGGTCACGGTCCGCGGACCCGATGAGCAGGCCCACCTTGTCCCAGGACTCTGCGTACTCCAGGGGCGCGAGCCTCTTCATGACGGCGACAAGATCAGCGATCTTCATACCGGCCCCTTTCGTCAGAAATGATAGGTGGGGCCCCGATCGGCGCTGCGCATGCGGGGCGGTCAGCGCGGCGTGTCCGCCGCGAGCGCCGGTTCGGCGGGCGGAGAAGGCGCCACACCGAGGTACGTCAGCGAGCGTTCGAGGACGCGGCGCGCCACCGGGCCCGCCGCGGCAGCGCCGTAGCGCAGACGTCGGTCGCCCGGTCTGCGGGGATCATCGATCACCACGCAGACCACCAGCCGCGGACGCTCCATGGGGCCCGCCGCGATGAAGCTCGAGTTGAAGTGGTCGTCGTAGTACCCGGTAGACCCCCGGGGGCGGACCTTGCCCTCCGGCGCAGGGCCGAGCGGGACATCCGCGGTGCCGGACTTCCCGAAGATGCGGTACCGCCAGCCCCCCTCGGGCACCGGCTGCTTGAGACCGGTCTTCATGGTCTCTTCCATCTTGGCGGCGACCTTGGCGAGAGGCTCCCGTACGCCGAGGGCGATATCGGGAGGGAGCACGCGGTAGATCACGCCCTCCGGATCGCCGGAGGAAACCGCGTCGAGGCGGAGCCTCGGGAGCGTGCCGGCGAGTTCGCCCTCGCGCGCGAAGACGGCAAAGGCACGCGCCATCTGAACCGGGGTGACGCCGATCTCGTGCCCGTAGGGCACCGACGTGTGCGTGAATCGGGACCACTTGCTCAGCGGGGTGACGGCGCCCGCCGACTCGCCCGCGATGGGACGACCCGGGAGGCCCAGCCCGGTGGGCTTGCCGAAGCCGAAGCGGATGCAGGCGTCGTGGAGCTGCTGCGGGGTGAGGCGGCCCGCGCCCTTCACCATGCCGATGTTGGATGAGTTCACCAGCACGTCGTACCACGTCTGACGGTCGCGCTTGACCACGTCCTCGAGGTACCGGCCGATCGGGAGCCGCCAGCGGCCGCCCTCGGTGTCGATGACCTCATCCAGCCGTATCAGCCCGAGCTCGTTGATCGTGGACCACACAAAGGGCTTGAAGGTCGAGCCGGGCTCGTACATGTCCTCGATGCAGCGGTTGCGGGCGAGCGCCGGGTGCGTGGCGCGGTTCTTGTCCTCGGGAATGATGATGTACCGCCGGGGCTTGCCCTCCGGCATGGACGCGACCTTCGGCGCGGGCTCCCCCTTCTTGCGGGGCGGGGGCTTGTCAGCCCAGGGGAACGGCACCGCGTCATCGACCGCGCGCACGATGTCGACCATGGCAAGGAGTTCGCCCGTCGCCGGATCGATCATGACCAGACGCCCGCCCTGGGCGTTCTGATCGAGGACGCCCTTGGTGAGTTCCTCGTGGCACAGTCGCTGGAGTTCGAGGTCGATGGAGAGATGGAAGTCCTCGCCGGGCGTGGGTGGGCGGACGCTCCCGGGGTCCATCCAGAGCGGGCGGCCCCGCGCGTCTCGGACGTAGCGGACCGAGCCCGGATCCCCCGCGAGCACGCCCTCCAGCAGCCGCTCGGCGCCGAGCACGCCGACGTTGTCCAGCGCGATCTTCCCGTCGTCGTAGTGCCCGACCTTGCCCACCAGCGCCGCGGCCTCGGGACCGGCGGCGGGGTCACGGATCGGGAGCTTCTCGATCGTCGCTCCCCGCACCTTGTGGGTGCGCAGGACGGCGCGAACGTCGTCCGCCTGCGCCGCGGTGAGCACGCCCCCGAGTCGCAGGTAGCGGATGGGGCCCTTGGGCGGCACCGCGCCGCCCGGCTGCTCGGCGGGCTCACCCTGCTCGCCCGGCTCGGCAATCTTGAGTGATGTCGTCCGCACCGGTTCGGGCTGGCCCGCGGCGCGCCTCGCGTTCGTGGCCTGCGCCTCGCGGATCCGGGTTCCGATGGTGTCCGGACTCTCCCCCAGCGCACGCGCGAGGTCGCCGATGGCAACGTCGAGCCCCTCCTCGCGGAGCAGGGTCGGGTCGATCACCAGCCTGGCGCCGTACCGGGTCGCCGCAAGGACGCGGTTGTTGCGGTCGAGCAGGTCGCCCCTCAGCGAGGGCTGCGTGCGCACGGCGACGCGCGGGGAGATGTGCTCCGCGAGCTGCGCCGAGGGGCGGAGCTGAAGCTGCGCCACACGGGCGACCAGCACCACAGCGGTGACCACGACGCCCGACAGGAGCAGCGTGGCGATGACGCCGGTACGCGGCGCGGGGAGCGGGGACGCCGGCTCTGACGCGAGAACATCGGCGCGATCGGGGGCGTGCGGATCCATCTAGTTGGGCCTCCGCTGAGCCACCCGGGTGGTGCCGGGATTGCCCGCGGGTCTGCCGCGGCCGGGGGAGGCTGCCTTGGGCTTGGAGGCACCGGGCTTCGACGCACGCGCGGGCTTCTGGGCGACGCGCTCGCCGGGGGCGGGCACGACCGGCCCGACCTTGGGCGCGCCGTCGAGAGGGGCCGCACCGGGGGGGGTTGCGCCGGCCAGCGCCGATGCCGGCAGGCCCTCGCGGATGGGCTTCATGGTCCCCAGCGCGCGGGCAAGCCGCTCCACGCTCTGAGGTGTGACGGCGGCGGCGACCTGCGAGCGCAGCAGCCAGAGGCGTTCGTCCGCTTCGCAGACGCGGAGTTGAGACTGGGCGAGCTCGCTCGCCACCTGCAGGCGCGACTGCCGCAGCCCGAGCAGCGTGCAGGCCCCGGCGCCCACCGCGATCACCAGCAGCACGACCTTTGGAAACACGGCGCCTCCGAATCTGAGCGGCCTCTACTCGGGGAGCGTGAGGACCATGCCGACGCGGAGGTCGTTGGGGTTCTTGATGAGCTTGGAGTTGAGCGCGAGAAGCTCCGGCATGCGCTTCGTGGTCTTGAGCTCGCGCTGCGCGATCTGGCCCAGCGTGTCGCCGTTCTTCACGGTGTAGGTCCGCGCACCGGCCTTGGGCGCGGGCTGGGCCGAGGGCTTGCCTGGGGTCTTCGAGGCGGACTTCTCCGGCGTCGCGGGAGCGCCCGCGGGTTGGGCCTTCGCCCCGGCCAAGGTCGCGGGAACCTTCAGCAGCACACCCTCGCGGACCTGGCCGTTCGCACCGATCCGCCCGGGGTTGGCGGCGGAGAGCTTGGGCCAGTCTTCGCCCCGGCCGTAGAACTTCTTCGCGATCTTGTACGCGGTGTCTCCGGCGGCGACGGTGTACTCACGCGTCACGGGGCTCGGAGGTGCGACGATGGGGGGATCGATGTGGCTCGGAAGCAGGCCGCCGGGGGTGGGCCCGAGGACAGTCCTCTCCGGAACGGGGTTCACCGGGGCGGGCTGCTGCTTGGGAACCTCCACGCCGTAGGACGGGCCGGCGGGACGGCCGGGATCGATGACGTTCGGATCGCGCCGCGCGCCGGGCTGGTTGTCTCCGGGGATGTCGGTGCGGGCGAGGCCGGGCATGTGGATCTCGCCGTCGCGCACCTGGCCGCCAAGCTGGCGGACGAGGGCGTCGATCGAGCCCGATCCTCCGGAGCCGCTCCCGGGGTCGGTGCTGGCCACCTCGGGGCCGGCGGGGCGGAAGGAGCCCTGATCGGGCGTTGCCTCGGGCCCGGTGATGCTCCCGCCGGGCGGGGGCTCCTGCGCGAGCCGAATCTCGGGCTCCACGGGCGCGGGGGCCGGCACATGCTGGGGCTGGGAGTCCGCGCTGGACTCGAGCGTGCTCTGGCGGGCCTTGGAGAGGTGGTCGCTGATGAGGACCGTCACGCCAAGCACGAGGGCGAAGCCGACGATAAGCGCCAACTTGAGTTCTCTGGTCACGGTCTTTGCATCCCTGCGGACCCTCGCGCGGCGCGACGGTCGGCCCATCCTTGGCCCTTGGCGGGCTCGTGATGCATCCGTGCACCCCGGCGCCCGTCTGAAGAATGCCGCGTGCCTCCTCGCGGCGGCACACAGTGTAGAACGCGCATCGAGGGCGAGGGTGTCGCCCGCTGTCTACTTCATCGGAAAGGTGACGCTCCGAAGTTTCGCGGAGCGGGACCGGGCGTTGCGGGCGACCTCTTCCGGCGTCGCGGCGACGAAGGCAGGGTCATGGAGCGTGCAGCCGAGGGCCTGCAGCCGCTGGAAGGAACGCTTGACCGGGCGGTCTTCAAGGGAGTGAAACGTGAGAAAGGCGACCCTGGCTCCGGGCGCGAGCCACCGGCCCGTGCCCGACGCGAGTTGCTCCGCCTCGCGTTCGATGTGACCGAGCAGCGCTTCCAGGCTGCCCAACTCGTCGTTGACCGCGATCCGGATGGCCTGGAACGTCCGCGTGGCGGGGTCGATGCCCCCGGCGCCGGGCGGGCAGGCCGAACGGACCACCTCGGCCAGCGCGGCTGTGGTGACTATCGGCGACCGGGCTCGCGCCTGCACAACTTTCCGCGCGATGCGCCGAGCGTGCCGGTCTTCGCCGAACTCCTCGATCAGCCGCGCAAGTTCGGACTCCGGAATGGACGCCACCAGGTCCGCGGCGGACATGGGCAGCGTGGGGTCCAGCCGCATGTCCAGCGGGCCGTCGCGAGAGAACGAGAACCCGCGGGAAGGGTCGTCTACCTGACTGGAGGCGAACCCGAGATCCGCAAGGAGCATGTCCGCCCTGATCCCCATGCCCCGGAGCACGTGCGGGAGTTCGGCGAAGTTGCCCTGCCGGGTGAGGACCCGGACTTCCGGGGCGGCGGCCCGAACGGCTGGACCGGCGCGCGCGAGATTCGAGGGATCGGCGTCGTTCAGAAGGATCGTCCCCCGGGGGACAATCCGGGGCGCGACGAGTGAGGCGTGCCCGCCAAGGCCCGCCGTGGCGTCGACATACGTCTGTTCCGGCGCAGGGCGGAGCGCCGCAAGGACCTCCGCGGGCATCACCGGGATGTGACCGAAGCCTGTCACGAGTTCAAGCGTAGTGCGGCCCGGCACGCGAGCGGGTTAAAGTGGACGCATGCGAATCTCCATTGCGGGCGTGCTCGTGGCGGCGGCGGCAATGCTCGGTGCGTGCACGCCGATCGTGAACATCAACGTCATGCCTCCGGAAGAGCGGTTCAGGCCCCAGGTGGTGCTCGAAGAGGGTGGCGGCGGCTCGCGGGTGGCGGTCATCGAGGTGCGCGGGCTCATCATGGACGGGCGCACCCCCGGCCTGATCATGGACGGCCCAAACCCGGTCGATCGCTTCGCGGCCCAACTGACGCTCGCGGAGAGGGACCCGGCCGTCAAGGCTGTCATCGTGCGGATCACGTCCCCGGGCGGGACGGTGACCGCCAGCCACATCATGCACGAAGAGCTGCGTCGATTCTCGCGGGTGACGGGGAAGCCGGTGGTGGCGTCGATCGGCGAGGTGGGCGCCTCGGGCGGGTACTACCTCGCGCTCGGCGCGGACACGATTATGGCGGAGCCCACCTCAATCACCGGCTCCATCGGCGTGATCATGCCGACCGTGAACGTGAGCGAGGGGCTCGCGATGATCGGCATCCGGTCGCGTTCGATCACTTCAGGACCCAACAAGGATCTGGCCAACCCCATGGAACCGATGCGGGACGCGCAGTACGCGGTGCTGCAGAGCATGGTCGATGAGATGTACGCCAGGTTCCGGGGGCTGGTGGTGGCGCGTCGCCCCGGGCTCTCGAGCGGCAACCTCGACATGGCCACCGACGGGCGGGTGTTCATGGGAGAGCGAGCAAAGGAACTGGGGCTGGTGGATGAACTCGGCGGGCTCCGTGAGGCGTTCGCTCGGGCCAAGACGCTCGCGGGGCTCGAGCGCGCAACCCTCGTGAAGTACGCCGACCCCGCAACGCCCCCGCGGTCTATCTATTCGGCCGCGGGGGAGCCGGAGCGAGAGATCAACCTGGTGCAACTCAAGGTGGGCACGGGGCCGCTCGGAGCAAGCGGCACCGCGCCGTTCTATTACCTCTGGGCGCCGGGCGAGATTGGGTTCTGAGGCCCTCGGCGGGCAAGGAGACGAGATGGCACGTGCGACGGTGCTCGGCGCAGGGATGGTCGGCTCGATGATCGCGGCGGACCTGGCGTCGCAGGGCTTCTCCGTGACGGTTGCGGACCGCAGCGAGGGCAACCTGGCGAAGGCCGTGGCTCGCGGGGCCGGAAAGGTGACGGCGGCGCGCGCGGACCTCTCCGACGCGTCGGCGATCAGGAGCCTGGTCAGCGGGAGCGATGTCGTCGTGGGCGCCCTCTCCAGCCGCCTGGGGTTCGCGGCCCTCGGCGCGGTCATCGATGCCGGGAAGCACTACTGCGACATCTCCTTCATGGCGGAGGACTTCCAGGAGCTGGACGCGCGTGCCCGCGAGCGGGGTGTGACCGTCGTGACGGACTGCGGCGTGGCGCCGGGCATGTCGCACATCCTCTCGGCGCACGGCGCACGGATGCTGGATGACTGCCGCGAGATCGAGATCTACGTGGGAGGCCTGCCCCGCGAACGCCGGTGGCCCTTCGACTACAAGGCGGGCTTCGCTCCCAGCGACGTCATCGAGGAGTACGTGAGGCCCGCGAGGCTGGTGGAGCACGGGCGCGTCGTGGTCAGGCCAGCGCTCTCCGAGCCGGAACTCATGGACTTCGAGGGCGTGGGAACGCTGGAAGCCTTCAACACCGACGGCCTGCGCAGTCTCACCACGACCCTCCCCGTGCCCTTCATGAAGGAGAAGACGCTGCGATACCCGGGCCACATCGAGCTCATGCGAGTGATGCGTGAGACCGGCCTCTTCAGCCAGGACGAGATCGACGTCGGCGGGGTGCGCGTCAGGCCCCTGGACGTCACGTCCGCACTGCTCTTCCCGAAGTGGACCTACCAGCCCGGCGAGGCGGACCTCACGGTGATGCGGGTCACGGCAGCGGGCACTCGGGGCGGGGTGCCGGTTACGCATCGCTGGGACATGCTGGACTTCTACGACCCACGCACCGACGCCACGAGCATGTCGCGGACCACTGCGTTCCCCTGCGCCATCGTCGCCGGTCTGATCGCCTCAGGGAAGTTCCGGAGGCCCGGAGTGAATCCGCCCGAGCGACTTGCAGAGGCGCCCGGTGTGGTGTCGGAGATCCTTGCCGGGCACGAAGCCCGGGGCGTTCACTACAGGTACCGGGCGTCGTGACCCGCTGCCAGAACGGCAGGTCCCGCTCCGCCAGGGGCAGCGGGGGTAGGTTCGGGGTACCTCACGAGGGTGGAGGCGTGGGACCGTTTCGGCACGGGGTTCGCGTCCGGGGCTCCTCATGGAGCCTCCATCCGCCAAGCGACCGAGCGACGATCCGAGCGGTGCAGACCCCGACCAACTGGTGTTGCTGACGAGCGTCCGGACCGAGTTCGAGGGGCAGGCGATGGCCGCGGCGCTCAGGGATCGGGGCGTGCCGGTCAAGGTCTTCGCCGCCGCGGCGGCGGGGGTGAGCTGGGAGGGCGGGTACGGCAACGCGGTGCGCGTGATGGTGCGCCGCGCGGACGCGGCCCGCGCGGTCACGCTCCTCAAGGAGGTCCGGCAGGACTCCGTCGACCTGGACTGGGACCGCGTCGACGTTGGAGAGTTGGAGGAAGGCGCGCCCCCCGCGTCACCCTTCGGCGGACGTCGCGGAGGGCTCTCCCCCACCCTTCAGGTCGTCCGAGCCGTGGGCTGGGGGCTGCTCACCGCGACCATGCTCATGTGGGCGCTGGGCGAGCAGATGGCGATTCCCGCGGCGGTCATCGGCGCGATGCTCGTCGGCGATCGGCTTGTCGCCGCGAGGCGTGCGGCGGCGGGACGCCCGCGTGCCTGAGCGCGTGAAAACCCCCGGCGCGGGCCGGGGGAAGAGCGCACGTCGTTTTCTGCCGTGATCGCTCAGCGCCGACGGCGGCCGGCGACGAGCGCGGCGCCCACGCCCATGAGCGCGGCAGCGCCGGGAGCGGGGATGATCTCGGCGGTGAAGAGCCAGTCCGAAGAGGCGATGTAGGGGGCGTTGTACGGCCCGTGGAACAGCCAGCCCCAGCCAGAGATGCCGTTGAACCCACGGTGGCCCAGGTCGTTGTCCTCGTCACCAAAGCGGAAGTCGAGGGTGCCGTTGTCGTAGTGCCCGTCGCGGAGCGGGATATTCGCGCCGCTGGGGGTGGTCAGCATGCCGTAGTTGTAGTTGCCGGGGCCGGGGTTCACGTAGATGTCATCGTCGCCGGGGACGGCGCCGACGCCGATCGTGTACGTGAAGTTGACGGTGTAGAAGCCGCGGTGAACGTCGTTGGCGTAATCGTTGCCGATATCACGCCCGCCCCAGGTGGTTCCCCAGATGTGGATCGTGGACCCGTTGTAGTTGAGGTACATCGCCGAGCCCGCGTGGTTGAAGTCGAAGGTGAAGATGTCGTGGTTGCTTGTGACGTTGTAGAGTTCGTCCAGCCTCAGGCCGTACTGGGGCGGGCGGGCGTTGCCGTCCGGGTGGTTCCGGAGGCGATAGTCGCCGGTCTGAATGGTCACTGCGTGCGCCGCACCGCACGCCACGACGAGCGCAGCGACAGCGGTCCCGATGATCTGCTTGGTCATGTTTCTCTCTCCCCCGGTTACAGGGAACACACCAGTCCCTCACCCCCCAACGCAGGCGGTGCCGGACCGGGGCCGAAAGTAGAACAGCCACCGAGAAACGTCAAGACCCTCGCCCCCGATCTGGGGCACAAGCCGCCACAAGTGGCGGAAACCGCGTTGTTATAAGACGCTTTGGAGTTTCTTCGCGCCCTCCTCGGCGAAGCCGGTCACCGATGATGACCCCCCGGGCCGTCATCCCCGCGCTGTCCCGAGGCCGGCAGATGTGGGGCAGCCCGCGGCCGTGTAGCCCGTGAAGGTCCTCCGGCGTCTGAGCAGCGCCGGCCTGGAGCGGAGCGGATAGGCTCCCGCGTGGCGCTGACCTGGGACATTCCTGGCGGACGGCTGCTGATCACGCGGCCCCTCGTGATGGGGATCGTGAACGTGACGCCCGACAGTTTCTCAGATGGGGGGGCGTACCCGTCCGCCGGGGCGGCCCGGGACGCGGCGCTGCGCATGGTCGCCGATGGCGCGGACCTGCTGGATGTCGGCGGGGAGAGCACCCGGCCCGGCGCGGCCCCTGTCTCGCCCGAAGAGCAGATCCGGCGCGTCGTGCCGGTGATTCGCGCCATCCGGGATGCGGGGTGCGTCGTCCCCGTCTCCGTGGACACGACCAGCGCATCGGTCGCCGGAGAGGCGATCCGGGCCGGCGCCGGGATCGTGAACGACGTCTCCGCGGCGACCGACGACGCGGAGATGCTGCGCGTGGTGGCACGGAGCGGGGCGGGGCTCATCCTGATGCATCGCGCGAAGCCGCCGAGCGAGGACCGCTACAGCGACCGCTACGAGCGGGCTCCGATGGAGGGAGACGTGGTGGCGGAGGTGCGGGCGTTCCTGGCGAGCCGGCTGGCGGTCGCGGTCGCCTCGGGTGTGGCGCGTGAACGGGTGGCGCTGGACCCGGGGCTGGGGTTCGGGAAGACGGTGGAGCAGAATCTGGAGTTGATCGGGCGCGGGATGGAGGTGGCGGCGCTGGGCAGGCCGGTGGTGAGCGGAATCAGCCGCAAGAGCTTCGCGGGTCGGGTGGGGCTCGGGCGGGATTCGGAGCCGGGTGAGCGGGTATGGAGCAGCGTGGGTCTTGCGGTCGCGCACGCGCTGCGTGGGGCGCACGTGCATCGGGTGCACGACGTACGGGTGCACGCGGAGGCGTTGCGGGCGGCGTGGGGGGCGTTTGGCTTTGGTATGGACGGAAGGGCGTCGGAAGCGGGACGGTGGGGCGAGGCGTAGCATCACGACACGCGGCGGCCGGCGGGCCGCTGCGGAACACGCGGAGCAACCATGGCGAGCGAGAACGTAAAGCAGTTCACGGACGCGAACTTCGAGACCGAGGTGCTGGGGTCGAGCCAGCCGGTGCTTGTGGACTTCTGGGCGGAATGGTGCCAGCCTTGCAAGATGCTCGGGCCGACGATCGACGCCATCGCGGACGACCTGTCGGGCAAGGCGAAGGTCGGGAAGCTGGACGTGGACTCCAACCGCGAGGTGGCGGTGAAGTACCAGATCACGGCGATTCCGACGGTCATCATCTTCGCGGGCGGCAAGCCGGTGAAGCGGTTCACGGGATTGCGTCGGAAGGACGAGCTTGCCAACGCCATGATCGAGGCGGGGGCGAGGTAATGACAACGCGGGCCAAGGCCTCACCTGTGGCAATCGACCTGACCACCGACAAGTTCGAAGGCCGCCCGATCCGGTGCGGGGTGATCGGCGTGGGCCGGATGGGCCGGCACCACGCGCGGGTCTACTCGCAGTTGGCCGGGTGCACGCTGGTCGGCGTCGTGGACCAGAACCTGGAGCGGGCCAAGGACCTGGCGGAGCAGTTCGGCTGCCGCGCGATGGCCTCCGAGGAAGAACTCCTGGCGGCGGGTGTTGACGCGGTGTCGGTGGCGGTCCCGACGACACACCACCGGCGCGTGGCGGAAACGTTCATGGAGGCCGGCGTCGCCTGCCTGATCGAGAAGCCTCTCGCGGAGAACGTGGAGAGCGCGGGCGCGATCAAGGACACCGCCGAGCGGACGGGCGCGTGCCTGATGGTCGGGCACATCGAGCGATTCAACCCGGTGATGCGCGCGATGCAGAAGGCGGCCCGCGAGGGTCCGCCCATCATCCCGCGGTTCATGCAGGTCATCCGCGTGAGCCCGATGACGTTCCGGAGCGTGGACGTGGGCGTCGTGATGGACATGATGATCCACGACATCGACGTGGTGCTGATGCTGATGGGCAAGGAGCCCGACTTCATCCGCGCCGCGGGCGTCTCGGTGATCACCCCTCACGAGGACCTGTGCGACGCGTGGCTGGAGTTCAACACGCCCCACGGCAAGTGCGTGGCGAACATCACCTCCAGCCGTCTCGCGCTCAAGACCGAGCGCATCACCCGGATCACGGGCGAGAACGCGTACCTGAAGATCGACTACGGCGCCAAGAAGGGGACGATGATCCGCCGCCTGGCCAACGAACTTCAGATGTCCGAGGCCCGCGAGGCGATCCGGAGCGGGACGGACCTGACCACGCTGAAGTGGGACCAGCTCGTGAACGTCGAGGAACTGAAAGTCGACGACGCCGAGCCGATCCTGATGGAGATCAGCGAGTTCATCGACGCGGTGCGGACGGGACGCCGCCCGGCGATCGATGCGGACGCGGGCTTCGCGAACGTGCGCACGGCGCAGCGCATCGTCGAGGCGACCAAGCGGACCATGTGAGCGATCAGGCTTCCGCGGGGGGCTGGGCGGGCAGCTTCTCGGCGCGCATGCGCCGGTCGAGGCTGCGCATCTGCCATCCGGACCACAGGTACGCTCCGGCGGCGACCAGCAGCGGCACCGTGAAGTCCCCCGTGGCCCAGTAGAGCAGCACACCCAGGCCCTGAAAGAGCTTGCCCCGGATCCCGACGAACGTCGCGTGGATCGCGAGGTAGGCCGTGGCCTTGTCCGGGCTCGGTGCGAGTGAAACGGGGCCGACGGTCCATCCCACGCTCGCACCGGCGTGCGCGAGGCCGAAGTACACGCTCACGAACAGCAACTGGTGCTGATCGGAGACGAACGCAAGGGCGAGCGGGTACCCGGCGAGCATGAAGAACGAGATCGCGGTGCTGCGGACCGCGCCCATGCGGTCCATGAGCAGGCCCGCGGGCAGGAGCGCGATGACCAGCGCGGCGAGATACGCGACCTGCGTGCTCTCCGCGATCTGCTTGTAGTCCAGGTGCAGCTTCGTCGTCACCAGGTTCGGCAGGAGTGCCGCGGCGATCATCCACCCCACGCCGTAGGTCATGTACGCGGCCTCGTACCGCGCGAAGATCGGGTCCGCCTTCAGGATCGCCCGCATGTGGATGATGGGATCCACCAGGCGCGCCAGGCCAGAGGCCCCCGGCATCGGCGTGTGGACGTGCCCGCTCACGCGGCTGAGCCAGGCAAAGAGCAGCACGCCCAGGCCCTGCAGGCCGGCGATGATGGGCAGAAAGAGCCGGAACGCCTCCTCGTCGGCGTTCAGCCACGCGCCCAGCGAGAAGCCGAAGCACGCCGTCGCCACCGCCGTCAGGCCCCAGTTGACGCTGTACATGCGCCCCCGGCGTGCGGGGTGGTAGAGCGCCTGCAGCACCTCGCTGTTGATGGACGGAAAACCAGCGCCGCCCACGCACGCGACCAGGTGCGCGACGAGCAGGTGCCAGTAGGTGTCCGCGAAGGCGACGAAGGCCAGGGGCAACGAGGCGACGAGCCAGAAGATGGAGAGATAGTTCCCGAACCGTGAACGCTTGAGAAGGTCGTTCCAGAAGATCGAGAGGCTGTAGAAGACCACCGGCGTCGCGGTGATGAGCAGCGCCTCCCACTCGTTGGCGTGGAACCGCTTGATGGCCAGGACGGGCATCACCCCTTGCAGGGCCCAGGCCGTGGACTGGACGAACGCGCAGGCCGCCGCGTGGGCCGGGAGTGCCCAGCGGGCATCGGGATGTGCGTGGTCCTCGGGCACCGGTTGGTGAGGAGGGTAGCTAGGCGTGCCTGGTGGCGAAGACCTGGAATCGGTGGCCCTGCGGGAGCACGCCGTGGCGTGCGCAGATCGCGTCGCGGATGGCGCCGAGTTCGGGGACGGTGATCCGGATGGCCTCGCCGGTATCGAGGAGGATCAGAAGATCGCTGGGGGCCCTGCCGTACACGACCTGGTAGAGCGCCTGCTCGCGGTCGAGCATCACGCGCTGGATGACGCCGGCCTCCTGAAGCAAACGGACGGTGCGATACACGGTGGCCTTGCTGACGCGGAGGCCGGACTTGCGCACAGAAGCGGAGATGGCCTCCGCGTCGAAGAGGCCCTCGAACTCCAGGACGGTCGCGAGCACCTGGGCACGCTCCGGAGTGTACTTCAGCCCCTCGGCGCGGAGCTTGCGTCGAAAGACGGCGCACAGCGGCTCGATGATGGACGGCTCGGGCGCGCCCGCGTCGGGTGGCATGGCGGTATCCTACGCGTTCACCCATGACCCTCCCGACCGCGCAGAGCCAGAGCGAGTACCGGCATCGTGCCGCGGGCGCGGTCTTTGTCGTGCTGCTGGCGGCCGGGGTCGTGGTGATGGCCGGTGTGGGCGGGCCTCACGACGCGTTCACCGGCGCGTTGATGGTGATTGACCGCCTCCTCTTCTCGCTCTGGCCGGCGCTGGCGTGGGTGCTGGGGGCCCTGGGCCTGGGGCTGTGCCTGGGCGCCAAGCTGCTGCCAGACTCTTCGGCGGCGCTGCGCGCCGTGCTGGGCGTGGCCGTCATGCTCTGGGTGTCGCACCTGAGCGGAGTCATCGGCCTGCCGGGCGGCGGGATCGGCGCCGCCGTAGCCTGGCTGCCGGTGGTGGCGGGGTTGGTCCTGGGCGGTGCGCGCGTGCTGGCGAGGCTTCGGGAGGGTGGCGTGGTGCTGCGGGTGCCCTGGGCCGCGCTGCCCGCGGCGGTGGCGCTCGCGGTGCTGACCGTCGCGGCGAGCAACCCGCCTGGATGGCTCTGGGACAGCGAGTTCCGGGCGTACGACACCCTCTCGTATCACCTGCTCCTGCCCCAGCAGTGGATAGAACGGGGCAGGGTCTGGCCCGGCGAAGACAACGTGTACGGCGCCCTGCCGGGGTACCTGGAGGCGGCGTGGGCGCAGCTCGGGGCCATGACCATGGCGCCGCGCGAGCACGGGCTGATCGCGGGGGAGGGATACCGGCTTCTCTCGTGCCAGATGCTGCACGCGCTGCTGGCGGTCGTGGGCGCCTGGGTTGCGGGCGAGGCCGCCCGGCACGCCGCGAGCCGCGCCGGCCTTGCGGAAGACCGTGCCCGCGTCGCACGCGTCGCCGCGGGGCTGATCGTGCTCTGCACGCCGTGGGCGCTCGTGACGGGGTCACTCGCGTACAACGACATGGCGATGGTCGCGCTCGGCGCCGGAGCCCTTCTCGCGGCGGTCGAGCTCGCACGCGTGCATCCGCTCCGGCGCGGGCTCGCCACGGGGCTGCTCGTGGGGGCTGCGTGCTCCGTGAAGCCCACGGCGGCGCTCTTCTTCGCGCCCGTCGTCGGCGTGCTGCTGCTGGTCACCTCCCCCCGTACGGCATGGGTCGTGCTGACCGCCGGCGCCATCGCGGGCGGCATGGTCATGGTCGCCCCGTGGCTCGCGCGAAATGCCCTCGCAACGGGTAACCCCGTCTTCCCGTTCGCCGCGGGGCTCTTCCCCAACGCGGCGGGAGGCACGGGCTGGTGGAGCGCCGAGCAGGTCGCGAGATTCGCGGGCGGGCACCGATTCGAGGGTGGCTGGCTTGACCGGCTGAGGCTGCTGGTGATGCGGGATGCTTCCGACCCGATGGGCCCCGCGCACCGGGGCGCGCTGCATGCACAGTGGAGCGCGTTCTTCCCGGCGGTGCTCCTGGCCACGCTCGGGGGCCTCGCGGGGATCACCCGGGGGGCGGGCCGGGGCGTGCGCGCAGCGCTGCTCCTCGCGGTGCCGCTGCAGGTAGCGGTCTGGGCGACGGCGACGCACCTTCAGTCCCGGTTCCTGCTTCCCGTGCTGGCACCGGGCGCGATCGTGTTCGCGTTGTGGGCCTGCGCGGGGCCATCGCGCCGGCGCGGGCCGGTGCTCGCGGGGGTGCTCGGTGCCGCGCTCGCGGCGCACGGGGCGTGGATCTTCTCCACCCAGAGCGGCGGGCACCCGAACCGGCTGCTCGCCCCGGGGCCCGCGGCCCGCACGGGGTTCGGACTGTCCGACGCTGACCGACGCAGGCTGGCGCCCGACGTGGGGCCGGAGCAGTACGTGAACTTCGTGCTCCCCCCGGGAACCAGGGTGTACCTGCTCGGCGACGCCGCGGGGCTCTACTTCACGACGCACACCATGTGCAACTCCACCTGGGACCGCTGGCTCATCGCGGAGGTGATGAACGCCTCCCCCAGTGACCCGGGTGCCTGGGGGCCGGCGTTGAAATCCCGGGGCTGCGACCTGGTGCTCGTGAACATGAGCGAAGTATCGCGGCTGAAACGGTCCGGCTGGATCGACCCCGCGGTGGACCCGGACGTGGTCGCACGCTGGATGACCTCGCACACCACGCTGGTGCGGGGCTGGCCCGAGATCGGGGTGTTTCTTGTGGACCCGGCAGGGCGGGAGGAGCGGCCTTGAGCGAGGCCCGGAAGTCTCCGTCCGGCCGCTGGAGGACCATGACCCTGCAGGCCCTGGGCGGGCTTGTGTCGCTCGCGCTGCTGGCGTGGTGCGTGCACACCGCGTGGAAGGGAGGCGCCCTCGAGAGGTTTCGCGGGCTGAGCGGGACCGACGCCTGGACGCTCGCCGCGCTCTCGCTGCTCAGCCTGACGCTCAACGGCACGCTCTTCTGGGTGACGCTCGCGCCCCTCAAGCGTTTGCGCTGGGTCGACGTGCTGGCGGTGAACGCGGTGGCCACGTTCCTCGCCTATTTCCCGTTCAAGCTCAGCATCGTGTGGCGCGTGCTCGTGCACCACAGACGCGACAGACTCCCCGTGCTCACGATCGGCGCGTGGCTCATCGCGAACGCGGCGGTGGTGCTCGCGGTGCTCCTGCCCCCCGCGCTCGCGGGACTCTGGCGGCAGCGCGTGGACGGTCCGTACATCGCCGCGGCGCTCGGAGGCATTCTCGTGCTCTTGCTCGCCCTGCACGCCGTGGCGGTGTGGTTTGGGGGTGCGCGCGGGCTCGAGAGGCTGCGGGGGCTGCTCGGACGGCACGGGTGGCGCGGGCGGATCACCGGCTCCGCCCGTTTCGAACGCCTGCACGAGGGCCTGGGGATGCTCGCGCACGCCCCCACGCTCGCCGCCGCCGCGGGATTGCGCCTCGCGGACCTCCTGGTGCAGGCCGTTCGCTTTGTCGTCGCCGCCCGGGCGATCGGCGAGTCGCTGCCCGCGCACGACGCCGTCCTCATCGCCGGCGTGTACTTCCTGATCGGCGTCGTCAGCCCGAGCGGCGCCGTCGGAGCGCGAGAGGGCGGAGCCACGGGGCTCGCGAGGGTGCTGCCCGGAGTGAACTACGCCGCCTTCGCGGGCGTCGCGCTCGCCGTGAGCGCCGCGGAGGTGGTCGTGGTGGTGATCTCCGTGGCGCTCGCCCTGCTCTGGCTGAAGCCCTGGCGGCTGCTCGGGCGGGGCGGCGCAGAGGCCGCGGGCGACCCCCGAATACAGTGACGTCCCTCTATGCGCATCGCACTCGTGCCGCTCAACCCGACCATCGGCGACCTCCACGCGAACGCCTCGCTCGCGAGCGCGGCGATCGACAAGGCGCGGGCAAACCGTGCGGCGCTCGTGGTGCTCCCCGAGCTCTGCATCAGCGGGTACCCGCCCCGGGACCTCCTGATGCAGGAGGGCTTCGTGCACGCCTGCGAGCGCACCGCACACGAACTGGGCGCCTCGGCCCCCGGCGGGCTGACCGTCGTCGTCGGGTGCCCGGTGCGGGCGGGCCGCGGCATCGCCAACGCGCTGCTCGTGTACCGCGACGGCGCCCACCTCGCAACGTACCACAAGCGGCTGCTGCCGACCTACGACGTCTTCGACGAGGACCGGTACTTCGTGCCGGGAACCCAGCCGGTGGTGATCGACGTGCCCGCGCCGGGGGGGACTGTTCGCGTGGGCCTTGCGATCTGCGAAGACCTCTGGAAGGGCGACGACGCGGGCTTCGGATGGAGGTACCGAGACGCGGCGGACCCCGTCGCGGAACTCGTCGCCCACGGCGCCACGGTCCTTGTCAGCCCCTCCGCCAGCCCGTTCGTCTGCGGCAAGGGGCAGAAGCACCGGGAGATCGTCGCGGGACACGCCGCCGCACACAGGGTCACCGTCGCGAGCGTCAACCAACTGGGCGGCAACGACGAGCTGGTCTTCGACGGTCACTGCTTCGCCTTCGGGCCCGACGGCAAGGTCATCACCAACGGCCTGCTCTTCCGCGATGGCCTGTGTGTTTTCGACACCCGCGCGGACGTGCCGCCGCCGAGATCGCTCGTTGAGGGCGTGATCCCGCCCCATCTCCAAGGGGCGGCGTTCGCCCTCTCCCAGGACACCGCGGCGCCTGAAGCGCCCGTGGAACTGCTGCTCTTCGAAGCGTTGGTGCTGGGCGTGCGGGACTATCTGCGGAAGACGGGCTTCAGCCGCGCCATCCTCGGGCTCTCGGGCGGGATCGACTCGGCCCTCACCGCGGCGATTGCGAGCGCCGCCATCGGCGCAGACCAGGTGCTCGGGGTCGCCATGCCTTCGCGCTACAGCAGCGAGCACTCGCTGCACGACGCCGCGGCCCTCGCCTCCGCCATCGGGATGCACTGCATCACCGTCCCCATCCAGGGAATGGTCGAGGCGTTCCGCCAGGGGGTGGACCCCGCCTTCGAGGGGCTGGGCCTCGCCCGGCTCGGGGAGCGACTGCCCGACCTCACCGAAGAGAACCTCCAGTCGCGCGTGAGGGGCACCCTCCTCATGGCCATCTCAAACCGCTCCGGTGCCATCGTGCTCACCACCGGCAACAAGAGCGAGATGTCGGTCGGGTACGCGACGCTCTACGGCGACATGAACGGCGGATTGGCGGTCCTGAGCGACCTCACCAAGCAGTGGGTCTACCGCCTCGCGAAGTGGCTCAACGCGAATGCCGCGGCCTGCGGGTTCGCGGTCCCGCCCATCCCCGAGTCCTCGATCACCAAGGCGCCCAGCGCGGAGCTGCGCCCGAATCAGACCGACCAGGACTCGCTGCCCCCATACGAAGAGCTGGATGAGATCCTGGCGCGATACGTCCAGGGGCGAGAGAGCCCAGCGAGCATCGCAGCCCACACCGGCATCGCGCCGGACACGGTGAGGCGGATCGTCAGGCTGATCGACACCTCCGAATACAAGCGCAAGCAGGCCGCCACGGGACTCAAGGTGACCAGCGTCGCGTTCGGGTCCGGACGCCGGTGGCCCATCGCCCAGCGCTGGTCCCACGAGCCGCCCGCATAGCACCTCAGTCTCGGCGAAGGCGGAAGACCTGCAGGCTGCGGAACGAGCGCGCATCGAGCGTGCGGTAGGGCTCCAGGGCGCGCCGCAGTTCCTCGGGCGCGACCCTGAACCCCCAGTGCGGGTTGTGGATGTACCAGAACTCGTTGAACCCGGGGTCCGCGGTGAGGGTCGATAGCTCCGAGGCGAGGGCCGCTCGTCCGGGCAGCGTCAGCGAGCCCCTGCCGGGCGCGTAGTACGCGATCGGCTGCACCATGGAGTTGCTCACCACGGGGTGGGGCGTGGCGCCGTCCTGCGCGTCGATCCAGCGGAGCGCCCCGCGCCAGTCCGGGTTCGGCGTGTTGACGGTCACGGCGTCTGCGCGGACCGTGCGGATCGCGATGGTGCAGCACAGAGCCAGTCCGATCGGAAGGAGCGTGCGCACCGCGCGCCATCGGCCCGCGGGGATTGTCGCCAGCCCGGCGCCCATCAGGATGCAGAACCACGGAAGCATGACCAGGAGATTGCGGGGCTGGTACACACGCATCGACGACCCGGCGAGCACCAGCGCCTCGCTGATGACGAACATGAGGACCATCGGCCAGAGGATGGAGGCCAGCACCACGACGCCGGAGGCCGAGGCCTTCAGCGTGCGCACCCCACGGGCCAGCGCGGGCACAACCAGCGGCGCGACACACACCGCTCGGAGAACCCACCCCTCCCGGTCGCCGAACCAACCCCCGGGATGCTCCGGCCCGATGGGCGGAATCGCTCCGCCCGTCGGGAACCACAGGATGAGCAGGCGGATCGGTTCATGCCAATCGAAGTAGCTCACGTACCGGCGGGTGAGTTCCGCCGCGTGCCCCGCCTTGTAGACAGCCCAGGGGGTGATCGCGATCGCCACCACGAGGGCGCAGACAACCAAGGGCGCGGCACGCCGGAGCATGCCCGCGTCTTCGCGCCCCCACGAGAGCCCCCCCGCCGGGACGCGGCGGAGCGCCATCCACGCCATGACCGCCCCGACCGGCACCAGCACCAGCAGCGACTGGGCATCCGTCGCGAACGCCAGCACCACCCACAGGGCCGCGAGCGTTGTGTCGCGGAACGAGCGTGACCGCATCGCGCGATCGAGAGTCATGACGCCCAGCGTGGTGAACAGCACCGTAAAGACGTTGTTCTTGGCTTCGGTGGAGTACCAGACCGCGACGGGAGAGACCGCCATCAACGCGCCGGCCAGGACGCCGGCCCGCCGGCCGAACCGGGCGCCGGCCCACCTCCAGACAAGCCAGACCAGTAGCAGCCCCGCGATGAGGCTGGGAATCCGGATCACGATCTCCGAATCGCCGAAGACCCGGATCCAAGGGTACATGATCAGGTTGTAGAGCGGATTGTGGACGTCACGGAGGATGAGCTGCCGGGCCGACTCCCCGGAGAGACCCACGAAAGTCCGAAACACCTCGTCTAACCAGAGGCTTTGGAAGAGCCCCGGAGCACGCAGAAGGACCGCTGCAATCGCAATGACCCAAACGTCATACGAACTAAACCGGCCTGTTTCGAGGCGGGGGTTGGTGCCAACTATGTGTCGGGTACCCCGCACGCCCGAGAGTAGCGGTGTTCAATCGTCGATAGTTTTGGTAGTGTTGAGTACCCAGGAAAGTACTTGGGGGTCTACAGGGACGAGCGGTCGCGGCGGCCAGGGGGCACTGGTGCGGCAGAACGTATCGTGGGGTAGGGCTGCGTTATGGGCTGGCGTCATCGTGACCGCCCTGATAACGCTGTGGCTCGCGCGACCGGAGGTTGCGGGGAGGCACGCCGCCATCGCGATGAGCCCGCAACACGCGGTTCCAGTGACGCTGAGCTGCTCAGGCGGAGCCGACGCAATCTCGATCGAGGACGAGCCGGGAGCCTCGGGGCGGGGCGAACAGGCGAAGAACACGTTTCGAAGGCAGCCAGCCGCCTGCGCGGGGTGGGTCCTCCACGCCGCGCGCGGCCGGATAGGGCTGACGGGGCCGCCCGAGCGGTTCGCAGCCCGTCGCCCGGGCCGGGGCCCGCCATCCGACGCGTCGCTGCTGTAGCGCGCACGCGCCGGCCGGTGGTCTGCTGACGGCCCCGGCAGCGCGGGCTCGCCCTCTCTTTGGCGCTCACGGTCAGCATCTTCGCGACGCTTCTCAGGGCTCGGGGGCTCCCCCGCGCCCGATCTGACGAACGGACCCGCCATGTGCGGCATTTGCGGCCTAGTTTCACGAGCGCCACTCACCACGGACCAGACCACGGCCGTGGAGCGGGTGAGCGCCGCGCTCATCCACCGCGGGCCCGATGGGGCCGGCGAGCATCGCGCCTCGCAGGTGCACCTGGCGATGCGTCGCCTGGCCATCATCGATTTGGCCGGGGGGTGGCAGCCCCTGTGGAACGAGGACCGGACGATCGCGCTCGTGGCGAACGGCGAGGTCTACAACCACATCGAGCTGCGGGCGGAGCTCGAGGGACGCGGGCACCGCTTCCGGACCGGGAGCGATTGCGAGACGATCATCCACGCGTACGAGGAATGGGGGATGGACTTCCTCCAGAAGCTGCGCGGGATGTACGCGATGGCCATCCACGACACGCGGACGCAGCGCGTGGTGCTCGCCCGGGACCGGATGGGGGAGAAGCCCCTGTACCTGCACGAGTCCGATGGGGCGCTGCTCTTCGCGTCCGAGCTTCGGGCGACGATGGCGAGCGGGCTGATTCCCTTCAAGCTGAACCCGGAGGCCGTCAACCAGTACTTCCACTACCTCTATGTCCCGGAGCCGGGCACGCCCATCGTCGGCGTCCGCAAGCTGCCCGCCGGGCACTTTCTGACGATCGATCTGCGCACCTGGGAAAAGACGGAGCGGTGCTACTGGAGGCTGGAGGATGCCCCGCCGATCGACGCGGACCCCGTCGTCACCATCCGTGACGAGTTGAAGCGGATCGCGGAGATCATCACGCGGGCGGACGTCCCGGTCGGGGTCGCGCTCTCCGCGGGCATCGACTCCAGCGCCGTGGCGGCGCTCGCCTCGCAGGCCAGGCCTGGGCAGGTGCACGCCCTCACGGTGGGGTACCCGGGGCACCCGAGGCAGGACGAGCGGACCGCCGCGCGGCGCTGGGCCAAGGAACTCGGCATGCCATTCCACGAGGTGGAGGTGCCGGTACGCGAAGTGGTCGAACTCTTCCCGGAGCGAGCGTTCTGGCGGGACGACCCGATCGCCGACACCGCGGGGCACAGCTATTTTGCCGTGTCGAGGCTGGCCCGCGAGCGGGGCATTCCGGTTCTGCTCAAGGGGCAGGGGGGCGACGAGCTCTTCTGGGGATATGAGTGGGTGCGACGCGCCGCGGCGATGACGCGTGCCAAGGCAGCGGGGAGGCTTGACTCGCCGGGGGAGAAGTTCCGCCGGCTCTGGGACCGCCTGCCTCACGGCGCGGGCCCGTCCGCCCTGCGCGCGTTCGTGCTGAGGAACATCGGATTCGTGTACGGGTACGAGCGCTCGAATCCCGACGCGGGCCAGCCCGCGTCGCGCATCGTCGGGTACAACGCATCGATGGAGTACATGCGGGGCGAGTATGCCATGCCCCGGATTCTCACCCCGGAGTATCTGGCGCTCTGCCGCCGGTTTGACCCGGGCCTCCCGTTCGACGTGGGAGGAAAGTGGGAGGATCCGGGGGTGATGCTCACCTGCATGTCCTGCCGCCTCTACCTGATGGAAAACGGGATGACCCAGGGGGACCGGCTGTCGATGACCAACTCGGTGGAGTTGAGGCTCCCGCTGTCGGATTACCGTTTGGCGGAAGTGGCCGTGGGCCTTCGGAAGGTGAGGCCCGACGACCATCTGCCGGCGAAGAGTCGCTTCAAGGAAGCGGTGAAGCCGTTCCTTCCCGAGTACATCCTGAACCGGCCCAAGACGGGGTTCACGCCACCTCAGAGGCTCTGGATGGGCGCGCTGGTGGACGCCTATCGGCACTCGCTCGAGGGCGGGTACCTGGTCGGGAACGGGATCTTGAGCGGGGAAGGGATCGCCCGCCTTCAGGAACGGCACCCCCGATTCTCGCCGTGGTCGGACATTTTCTACCGCGCGCTCGTGCTGGAGTTCTGGTGCCGGGGCATGGAGGCGCAGGTGGGCGTGAAGCGGGGACGGGTTCAGCGGGTTCCGGCCGCCGCGTGACTCGCGCGGTATGCTGTGGGGATGCGCCGAATACTCCACGCTGTGGCACTGTCGCTCGCACCTCTGGCCGCGTTCGCGCAGCCCAGCAACCCCGGGCCGTTCAACCCGCCTCCGAACGGTCCGAGACGCGCGGATTCAACTTGGGTGGCGCTCTCGGATTGCACGGTGCACGTGAAGCCCGGGGTGGTGCTGGAGCACGCGAGCGTCGTGATCCGTGACGGGGTGATCCAGGGCGTGCTGCCCGCGGAGCCCGCGATGGGAGGCGAGGGCAAGGTCATGACGCCGCGCCTGCCGATCGGCCCGCGCGTGGTCGACGCCTCTGGCATGCATGTCTACGCGGCGTTCGTGGACCCGGTGGTCGAGGTGGATGTGCCCGCGTCCGGCGTCGAGAAGCCCGGCAGGCACTGGAACCCCAACGTGACCCCGGAGCGAGACGCGCGTGAGGCCGGCTCGCTGGACGCCGCGACTTCCGAGTCACTCCGCAAGCTCGGCTTTGCGACCGCGGGCCTCTCGCCCCGCGGCGGGGTCTTCAAGGGCTGGACGGCGGTTGTCTCCCTGGCGAAGTCGCCCGATGACCGCAGCTCCGACCGGCCCCCCGTGTACCGCGAGCGGGCGCTGCAGGGCGTGAGCTTCGAGGGGAGCCAGGGCGGCTACCCGGGCTCGCAGATGGGCGCGATCGCGCTCATTCGCCAGACACTCAGCGACGCCGCGGACCAGCAGGCCCGCCGCATGACGGAGGGGTTCGCCGAGCCCCGCAACGCGCTCGACGAACTGTGGCAGAGCCAGGCGGAGGGCTCCGGGCCGGGCACACCCGTCCTGCTCTTTGACACCAGCGACGAACTGGAGGCCCTCCGTGCCGCGAAGATCGCGCGCGAGTTCAACAGGCCGGCGCTCATCCTTGGCAGCGGGCTGGAGTTCCGCCGGCTTGACGCGATCAAGGCCGATGGGCTCGGGATCGTGGTGCCGCTCAACTTTCCAAGGGCGCCCGACGTCTCCACGCCCGCACGCCAGGACAGCGTGGAGCTCCGGGACCTCATGACCTGGGAGCAGGCCCCGACCAACCCCAGGCGACTCGCGCGGGCCGGCGTTCCGTTCTCGCTCACCACCGCCAAGCTCCGAGACCGCGCACAGTTCACCGCGAACCTTCGGAAGGCCATCAGGTGCGGCCTGACGGAGGATGAGGCGCTCGCCGCTCTCACCACCGCGCCCGCGGAGTTCCTCGGAGTCACCTCCCAGGTCGGCACCGTGGAGGCCGGCAAGCGCGCCAACATCATCGTTGCCGACGGGCCCATCTTCGCCGAGAAGACCCGCTTGCACGCGGTGTACGTCGACGGTCGCCCCCATGAGCTCTACAGCCCCACGACCAAGCTGGAGGGTGAGTGGGCCGTGAGCGTGCCGGGCGCGCCCGAAGCGAACCGGCGTCTGCTGATCGACGAGGACAACGCGATCACCGTCCACATGAACGACAAGAGCGTGAAGGCGACCCGGGTGCAGGTGGAGGGCAGCCGCGCCTCGTTCAGCTTCGACCACCAGCCCCTGGACGGGACCGAGGGCGTGTACGTTGTCTCCGCCGCCGTGGAGCGGGACGACGCCGGAAAGCCCGCGAGACTCTCCGGGCAGGGGATCCGGGCCACCGGCGAGGCATTCGCGTGGTCCGCCGAGCGACGGCCCGATGCCACCGTGCTCGGACGTTGGCGAGCCTTCGAAGTCAACGGCGTGGACGATGGCAACCCGGACGACGATCCGCTCGTGACCATCCGCCGGGATTCGGTGACCGTGCGCGTGGGCGACAAGACGGCGCGGGGCGACAAGGTGAAGGTAGAGGGAGGCACGGTCAGCTTTGAATACGACAACAAGCCCTTCGGGGAGGAGGGGGTGTGGAAGGACTCCGCCCGCGTGGAGGGCGACCTGCTGCTGGGCGAGTCCGTGAAGCCGGACGGTTCCACCCATGCGTGGAAGGCCCGGCGCGAGACCCGGGATGAACCCAAGAAGGACGACGACGACCTGTCGCTGAAGGACATCCCCGAGCAGCTCGTCACACCCTTCGGCCCGTACGGGCTCCAGAGCCTACCCAACCAGGCGAGCCTCGCCTTCGTGAACGCGACGCTGTGGACCAACACCGACCGGGGGGTGATCGAGCACGCGACCCTCATCATCAGCGATGGCAAGATCGTGGCGGCCGGGGCGGACATCCGCCCGCCCGACGGCATGGCGGTCATCGACTGCGAGGGCAAGCACATCACCCCCGGCATCATCGATTGCCACAGCCACACCGGCATCAGCAAGGGTGTGAATGAGGGCGGACAGGCGGTGACCGCGGAGTGCCGCATCGAGGACGTGACCAACCCGGACACGACCAACTGGTACTGGCAGCTCGCGGGGGGCGTGACGGCGGTGAACAACCTGCACGGCTCGGCGAACGCCATCGGGGGGCAGTCGCAGACGAACAAGATCCGCTGGGGCGTGGCGCACCCGGACCAGATGCACTTCGAGGGCGCCAAGCCCGGCATCAAGTTCGCGCTCGGCGAGAATCCCCGGCGTGCGAACAGCGGCCCCGCGCGCGACCAGGGCGGCGCGGGGGGGGGCGGCGCGAGGTACCCCGCCAGCCGCATGGGCGTGGAGATGCTCATCCGCGACCGGTTCACCGCGGCACGGGAGTACGCCGCGGCCCGAAAAGGCGGCAACCCGCCCCGGCGCGACCTCGAGCTTGATGCGCTCGCGGAGATCCTCGCCGGGGAGCGCCTCGTCCACTGCCACAGCTACAGGCAGGACGAGATCCTGATGCTCTGCAAGGTCTCCGAGGAGTTCGGGTTCAAGATCGGCACGTTCCAGCACATCCTCGAGGGGTACAAGGTCGCGGACCAGGTCCGTGACCACAGCGGAGGCGGCTCCGGCTTCACGGACTGGTGGGCGTACAAGATGGAAGTGCAGGACGCCATCCCGGGCGGGCTCCCGCTGATGCACGATGTCGGCGCCATCGTCAGCTTCAATAGCGACAGCGACGAACTCGCGCGACGGCTCAATGTCGAGGCCGGCAAGGCCGTGAAGTATGGACGCGTGCCGGAGGCGGAAGCACTGAAGTTCGTGACGCTCAACCCCGCGAAGCAGCTGATGATTGACGCCCGCGTGGGATCTCTGGAGCGAGGGATGGACGCCGACATCGTGGTGTGGACCGGCCCGCCCATGAGCGCCTTCACCCGCTGCGAGCGGACCTTCGTGGACGGGCGCGAGCTCTTCTCCCTGGGCCAGGACGCGGCTCATCGCAAGACGATCGCCTCGGAACGTGCGAGGCTGATCCAGAAACTGCTGGCAGAGCCCAAGCGACCTCAGCCCGACAACGCCTCGGCTCGCGACGGCGGGCCGAGCACCGGCGGCCCCCCGGGGCCCGGCGGCAGACGCCGCAGGCCACCCAGCGAGGACGAGATGCGGGCACTCCAGCGGCAGCTCGAAGACCGCCAGTTCCGCGGAAAGACCCCCAACGAGCCCGGCGTCTGCGGCTGCGGGCTCGAACACGAGTGGTAGCCCCCCGCGGTACACGTGGTTCTGCGTCACTCACACAATCCTCCCACCAATCCGGCCCTCTGCGGGCCTTTCAGAGCGAGTCACAGCATGAGCATCGCAGCATCAAGGCGTTCGGTTGACGGGGTCGCCCGGTTCGCACGGGCGCTGGGAGTCGCCGCGGGCCTGGCGGCCGCCCATACCGCTTCGGCGCAGGATCTGGGCATCAAGGCTCCGGCGCAGACCGGGCTGACGGCTGTGGTCGGGGCCACGGTCCACCCCGTCTCCGGCCCCGCCATCGAGAACGGGGCGGTGTGGTTCGTCGATGGCGTCATCACCGGCGTGGGGAGTGCCGACGACTACTCGCAGTTCCTCGCCCGAGTGAAGCTCGCCACGCCCCCCACCACCATCGATGCCACCGGGAGGCACGTGTGGCCCGGTCTCATCGCGCCCTTCTCCCAACTCGGCCTCACCGAGATCCAAGCCGTCGTGGCGACGAACGACACCGGCGAGACCGGCGACCTGACGCCCGAGGTGCGGGCCGTCAGCGCCGTCAACCCCGACTCCACGCTCATCCCCGTGACACGTTCCAATGGCGTGCTGCTGGCGGCGGTCTATCCCCGTGGCGGGACGATCGCCGGGCAGGTGTCGGTCATCCGCCTCGAAGGCTGGACCAACGACGACATGACGGTGCTGGGCTCCGCCGGTCTGAGCGTGCGATGGCCCAACACGCGCCCGATCAGCGCGTGGTGGATGGACCGCTCGGACGAGGACCAGATGCGTGACATCCGCCAGGGACAGCGTGCGATCAAGGACGCCTTCGACGCCGCAGAGGCCTACGCCCGTGCCAAGGCGGGCGACCCGAACCACCCGACCGACCTGCGGTGGGAGGCCATGCGGAGCGTGTTCCCGGGCTTCGGCGCCGACCTCCAGCCCGTCGTGTCCGACGGCGCCGTGAACGGTGACCCGGCTGTGAAGCCCCGCGGGCCGCTTCCGCTGTTCATCGCTGCCAACGACGTGGACCAGATCAACGCCGCCGTCACCTTCGCCTCAGAGCGTGGGATGCGCTGCGTGCTCGTCGGCGGGCAGGACGCGCCGCGTTGCGCGGACCTCCTCAGGAAGCACGACGTGCCCGTCGTCCTCATGGGCACGCACCGGATGCCCCGGCGCGCGGACGCGGCGTACGACGAGCCCTACACCCTGCCCCGCGTGCTGCACGAGGCGGGGCTGCGCTTCACCATCGCCAACAACGACGACACGGCGCACGAGCGGAACCTGCCCTATGCAGCCGCCATGGCCGTGGCCCACGGCCTGCCCCACGACGAGGCGGTGAGGTGTCTGACGCTCACCGCCGCCCAGATCCTCGGCATCGCGGACAGATACGGCTCCATCGAGACCGGGAAGTCCGCCACGATCATCGTGACCACCGGAAGCCCGCTGGAGGTGACCACCGCCATCGAGTGGGCGTTCATCGATGGCCGGTTGATCGATCTCACCAACAAGCACACTCGCCTCTACGACAAGTACCGCGAGCGGTATCGCCAGACGGGCGACCTGAAGGAGCCCTGAGGGTTGCTCCTATAATGACCCATGACACACGGGCACCACGAAGGCGGCTGCTGCTCCCACGACCATCAGGATCATCACGACGAGCCCGCCGCCGGCGGGGGCTGCTGCTCCGGCAAGCCCGCCAGCCAGTGCTGCAAGACCAAGGCTCAGCACATGACCGCGGACCTGACCCGCGAGCAGATGGAAGCCCTGGACCCCGTGCAACTCGTGCAGCGGTACAGGAGGGGCATCGAGGTCATCGACCGGCGCGTCCTCTCGCTCGACGAGCGCCAGCTCGACGACGCCTTCCTACCTGAGGCCGGCGTCGGCCTCTGGCCCGTGCGCGTCTTGCTGGGCCACTGCGTGGACGCCGAGCTCGCTTTCGTGCAGCGCATGCGCCGGGCCATCGGCGAGACCAACCCCGTGGTCGAGGCCTGGGATGAGGATTCCTTTGTTGACTCCGGCATCTACGGCAACGGGACGAAGGAGTACGCCGACGATCCGGAGGCCGACCACGCCCGCGTCATGCACGCCATCGGCGGCTACCTCGCCGTGCTCCACACGCTCAGGCAATGGCACGCGTCATGGCTCCTCCTGCTCACCGCCGAGGCGTGGGAGAGGCCCGTCATGCACCCGCAGAACGGGCCCATGACCGTAAGACGCATCCTCGCCTACGCCACCTGGCACCTCGAGCACCACGGGCGGTTCCTCACCAAGAAGCTCGACAAGCTGGGAATCACCGAGCCCCAGCACTCCCACGGCGGGTGCGGCTGCGGGCACTAGGCCGGCAGGGTGACGTCCGAGGGCGGCGGTGGTGCGCAGGGCCGCTCCCCATCGCCGGAGAGAATTGACAAGACCGCCCGGGCTGACCCGGACGGTCTTGAGCTTCTCTCGCGTTGACGCGCGGCTTACTTGGTGGGGATCAGGGTCTTGGGGATCCCCAGGACCTTGTCCTTCTTCGCGTCAAACTTCTTGTCGGCGGTCATCTTGGCGATGCGCTCCGCGCGGGTCATCACGCTGCGCTTGCCGGCGGTGGTGGCGGAAACCTTCAGGGAACGATCGAGGCTCATGTGCGGTCCTTCCTGCTTCGGTCAGTACTTTTCCCACGCGGGCCGCGAGAAGTTTGAACTGCCGCGATGCTGCTTCTGCCAGACTTGCCCCAACTGGGAGACGCGGGCTTCGAGGTTCGCCCGGACGTCGAGCCCAAGTTGTTCCCGCGTCAGGCCCTGCGTGACATACAGGGCGTACCACTGGGCGGGGCCTTGATTCTTGGGGGCCCAAGGCGGCGGATCAACCGGCACCCCGGCGACTTCCACCCCGTTCGCCGACATGAAGGCGATGGCTCCCTCGGCGTCCGCCCGGGGGAGGCTCGCAAGATTCAGGTAGTTCATGCCCTTCTGACGAGGGTCAGCGGACATTCCCCGCGACGAGAGAACCGGTCCGGTCGAGACCGGGACCGCGGGGGGTGTCTGGGGGCGTTCGACCTGATTCTGGGGTGGGCTCTGGGGCTGTGGCTGGGGGTTCGCGGCGCCCTGCCTGGCACTGCCGGGGGAGTTCGGTTCGCTGACAGGGGGCCGGTCGCCGAAGGCAGCGCCGAGGTTTTTTTCGACCCGGGCCTGCTCCTGGGACCTTCCGAACATGACGCCCCCACCCCAGGCGAGGATGCCCACGAGCAGGACCACAGCCCCGCCCAAATACCAGTAGTTCGTGGGGATGCCCCCCGCGGCATCGAGGGTCTGCGCCTGCGGGGCGGGCTCGGGGTAAGGCTCGGCCCCGGGCTTGAGCTCGACGCGGACGATGGGCTTGGCGGCGCGGGGTGTGCTGGGCGTCGCGGGCCGGGCCGCTCCGCCCCGGGAGACCAGGTCGAAGAGCGGGGTGGTGCGTCGGGTCATGTTCCAATGGTACCGCGGGAACAGGGGCGCGTATACTCGCGTTCGCCATGCCCATCCCAGAACAGGACGTCGTGCGGATCTCCCCACCCCCGATGACGCGGGCCGAAAGCCTGTACATCCCGGAAGTGGTCAAGGGCTTCGGAACCACGCTGCGGCATTTCTTCACCTCCTTCGGGCAGGGGCGGACCTCCCGCACGATGCAGTACCCCGAGGTGCGGCGCGAGGATCTCCGCGTCGAGGAGGGCGGCCTCAACAAGAGCAACTTCCGCGGCGTTCACCGCCTCAATCGCGACGAGCAGGGCCGCGTCAAGTGCGTGGCCTGCATGATGTGCCCCACGATCTGCCCCGCCAGGTGCATCCACATCGAGGCCGCGGAGAGCCCTTGGCAGGACCGCGAAAAATACCCGGCCAAGTTCGAGATCGACGAGCTCCGCTGCATCTACTGCGGCATGTGCGAGGAGGCGTGCCCCGTGGACGCCATCGAGCTCACGCCGGAGTACGACATCGTGGGTGCCAGCCGCCAGGAAATGATCTTCGACAAGGAAAAGCTCCTGCACGTCTACGACGTGACCATTGGCGGCAAGCCCATGTGAGCCGCGGGGGGCTCCCGGCACGGGCTGTGGCGCGGATGAGTCCAAAAACCTAACATGTGGCAAACCTGGCATCTCGGGCCGGGGTGCCGTGGGCTCAGGGCCTGTGGCCGTGGTGATGGAACGGCCCGAACAGGCCCCGCAGCGAGGGATTCTCGCCAAAAAGTGACCACTTTGCTGGCAAACCGGCCGGCGTGATGTACCTCCCTCAATGAACAGCCGCGCTGACCGCGCACCGAGCCCGCTCATGGAGCGGGGCGGTTCGTGGTGATGGCGTGGGTGTTCTTCACCGCCTGGAGAGGCGGGAAGTGGTGTCGTTTCGATGACTGTCGGGGCAGGAGACCCCGTGAAGAAGGGAGATTCGTGATGAAGTCTGTACTCCTTGGAGCGTGCGGGTTGGCCCTCGCCGCGGCGGGCGCGAACGCGACGACGTTCAGCTTCGCGTCCGATGCGAACCACCAGAACTGGACGTTCGCCGGCCTGGGCGCGCTGATCAGCGCCGCCGGCCCGACCAACCCACAGGTGCTCCTTGTGGACGATGACAACGGGCCTCTCCCGGCGCTCACGTTCAACGTCGAGTTCCGCGCGAGCATGCAGCTTGCCCACGCCGCGAGCGTGCCCGTGGGAGGTGGGAACTTCCTGCACGTCTACGGCGTCGCCGCGGTGCCCGAGGGCCCGGCCGGCTTCGGCTTCTTCAACGCGGACGGAAGCCCCCTGCTCGTGGCGACCTTCAGCACCGCGACGTTCCGCGCAGCCGGCCCGCAGGGCGCGTGGGGCTCGGCGGCCAACCTCTCCGCCAGCGACCTGACGGGGAGCGTCACCTACACCTGGTTCGGGCCGGATATGCCCGCGTACGGCCTGTACCAGGGGCAGAGCTCCGTGGGTGTCGACGACGCGGCGTTCACCTTCACCAACATCAACAGCGACAGCGGGGCCGGCGTGCCCCTGGGTGACGGCTCCATGCCGAACCAGGCGTGGGCCTCAGAGGGCTCGTACTCGGGCACGGCGCACTTCGTGCCGGCTCCCGGAGCCGCGGCTCTTCTGGGCCTGGCCAGCGTGTGCGTGACCCGTCGGCGTCGGTGAAGTCGTTGAACCAGTGAGAACCGGAGCGTACGTCTGCTCCGAGTGAAGGGAGATCGTGAGATGAAGATCGCAATGCTCAGTGCCGTCGGGTTGCTGTTGGCCGCGGGTTCGGCCAACGCCACGACGTTCAGCTTCGCGTCCGACGTGGACCACACGAGCTTCACGTTCGCCGGCTTCGGCCAGGTGCTGCGTGACGCCCAGGACCGCTCCGACCCGGTGACCCTGCTCATCGATGACGACAACGGGCCCCTGCCCGCGCTGTCCTTCGACCTTGAGTTCCAGTTCGACGCCATGCTGACGCACGTTGCCAGCATCCCCGTCGGCGGCGGCCAGTTCCTCCACACCTACACGCTCGCGGGATCGCAGGGCCCCGCGGCGTCATTCGGCTTCTATGACGCCCTCGGGGCGCCGGTGCTCACCGCCCAGTTCGTCGGCGGGATCTTCAGCGCCGACGGCTCCGCCGGAACCTGGGGCTCCACCGCGGGCGTGCAGGCCGGCGACATCACCGGCCAGGTCGTCTACACCTGGCATGGCGCCGACATCCCCGCCTACGGGCTCTTCACCGGTCAGTCCGTCGGCCTCGACGACGCGGCGTTCACGCTCTCCTTCCTCCAGACCGCCGGCGGCCCGGGCGTCGGCCTCGGCGCCACCGCGCCCTACCCCGTCGAGGAGTGGGCCTCGGAAGGGTCCTTCTCCGGAACGGCCCATTTCGTGCCCGCCCCCGGCCTGATCTCGCTCGCGGGCCTGAGCCTCGGATTCATGGGTCGGCGCCGCCGCTGATCCTGCCCGACGATCGTTGCCCGACATCTCGCCCACCTTCCCCGGCCCCGGCAAGTGCGTTCCATTGCCGGGGTCGGACTTTTTGGACGGCGAGATCCTCCTAGCCCACATCGACCAGGCCAAGCGCATCGCCATAGGTCTTCAAGAGGCGCCGCCGCAGCAGGGCCTCCTCGGGCGCCGCAAGCAGGGGCGACCGAGCGATCCACGCGGCGGCGTCGCGGCGGGCCATGTTGAGGAGCTCACGGTCACGCACCAGATCCGCGACGCGGAACGGGGGCAGCCCGGACTGGCGCGTTCCGAACATCTCGCCCGGGCCCCGGATCTCCAGGTCCTTCTCGGCGAGCGCAAAGCCGTCGGTCGTGGATTCGATCGCCCGGAGTCGCTCCTGCCCGTCGGGGGTGCGCGGATCGGAGATCAGGTAGCAGACGCCGGGCTTGCTCCCCCGGCCCACCCGCCCGCGGAGCTGGTGAAGCTGGGCCAGCCCGAAGCGATCGGCCTGCTCCACGACCATCGCCGTGGCGTTGGGCACGTCGATGCCGACTTCCACGACCGTGGTCGCGACGACGGCGTGGATCTGGCCCAGGCGGAAGCGCTCCATCACGGCATCGCGGGTCTCGCGCGAGAGCTGGCCGTGCAGCGCCGCCAGACGGTGCCCGGCGAGCCAGTGGGTGGAGAGCTCTTCGAGCGTGGTCCGCACGTCCCGGAGGGGCTGGCCATCGGCCCCGGCCTCGCCCGGCCCGATGGCGGGGACGACGATGAACGCCTGCTCACCCCGCGCAAGACGCGACGCGACGTCGTCGTAGACCTCCGCCCGTTGGGCCGTGGGAACCGCCCGCGTGCCGACGGGGCTTCGGCCCGGCGGCAGGGCGTCGATCGTGGAGATGTCCAGGTCGCCGAAGAGCGTGATGGCGAGCGTGCGGGGGATGGGTGTGGCGGTCATCACGAGCACGTGGGGCGTGGAGGCGTCGTCGCTCGACTGCGCACGAAGGCGGGCTCGCTGGGCGACACCGAAGCGGTGCTGCTCGTCGATGACCGCGACCGCGAGCGACGCGAAGCGGACATCGTCCGTCAGAAGCGCGTGCGTGCCGATGAGGATGTCCAGCCCGCCGGACGCAGCGGCGGCGAGCGTTGCAGCCCGCTCCGCCTCCGTGGTTGCGCCGGTGAGCAGCGCCACCCGCACGCGCGAGCCCGCGAGCGTGCGGGCGATGGACGCGTGGTGCTGCTCCGCGAGGATCTCCGTCGGCGCCATCAGGCTCGCCTGCTTCTGCGAGGCCACCGCCATCAGCATCGCGTAGAGCGCCACCGCGGTCTTGCCCGAGCCGACGTCGCCCTGAATCAGGCGGTTCGCCGGCGTGGGCTTCGAGAGGTCGCCCGCGATCTCCTTCACCACGCGGTCCTGGGCGACCGTCAGCGCGAACGGGAATCGCTCGCGGATGTGGCGGTCCACCTGCTCGTTCCAGCGGAGCGCCGGGGCCCGCTGCGCCTGCCGCAGGTGCGCCCGCTTGACATGCACGCCGAGCTGCAGGAGCAGGAGTTCGTCGTACGCGAGCCTTCGGATGGCTTCGCCGGCCTCGGCCTCGTGCGCCGGCTCGTGCAGCATCTGGTACGCCCGGCGCAGTTCGGGCAGCGCCCGCGCCGCCCGGAACTCCGCCGGCAGGTGGTCCTCGATCAGTGGCAACGCGAGCGGCAGCGCCGCGCGGATCGTCCGGCCTAATGCCGCGCTGGAGAGATCGAGCGAGGCCGGGTACACGGGCCGCACACGCCGCTCCGCCGCGGGGGGCTCGTCGTCGTCCAGGATCGTCAGCGTCGGATTGGCGATCTGCACGCCCGGGCCCCGCGTGCGCAGCGTCCCCTGCACGCGCACGCGCATTCCCGGATGGAGCCTTCGGGTCATGTACGGAGCGTTGAACCACACGAGGTCGAGCCGTCCCGTGTGGTCACAGACCACGGCCTCGAACCGGGCTCGCTTGCCAACGCCCACGGGCCGCGTCGCGGTCACTTCTCCCCGGGCGGAGACGATCTGGCCCGGCACGAGCCTGTCGATGGTCGTCTCGGCCTCCAGGACCTCGTGGCGCAGAGGGACGTGGGCGACCAAGCGCCCGAGATTGGAGAGTCCCAGGGCCGCGAGGAGTTCGGCGAGCCGGGGCGACACCCCGGGCAGATCGCGAACAGATGTTGTGAGCGTGACGTTCGTCACCTTGAAAGGTATGGACAGATCGGCGCCATTGAGCATAATGGAACCAGCTCGGTCCGGTTTTTCGTGAGTGCCGCCGCGAGCCTGCGTTGAAGTACGTTGAGCCCCGCCTTGGGCCAGACCCCGACGCGGGTGCGGAGGGCGCAATCGGCCCGTCGCCGCGGTGCGCCCTTCGAGAGGAGGGCGTCATCGTGAATACTCGGGTCATCGTTGCTGGAGTGCTTTCGTTCGCTGCTGGGCAGGCGTTCGCGGACGGGCTTTCGGGTTCGGTGTCATACACCGACGGCGGGGGCACGGCCCGACCCGCGCGCCGGATCACGGTGCAGGTCTTCGCCGCCAACCCGGCCGGCGACACCCTGGTCGGGGAGTTCCGAACCGACGACGCCGGCGCCTGGTCGGGGAGTGTCTTGCCCCCCCCGGGATCGTTCGGCTACTTCGTCCGGGCGGTGGCGGCGAATGACGCGACGCGGGTGTTTACCGTGGGGGGCGTGGTCCCCTACTCGGTGAGCGCGGGCGGCGCGCCGCTTGGCGGAGGCGCGATCCCCCCTATCACCATCGACACCTCGGGCGGCAACGCCGAGCGTTCCTTCGCCGTGGCCGACGCGCTGCAGACCGGCTGGCTCTACGGGTCCGCGATGCGTGGCGCAGCCCCCGCACGAGTGAACACGACGTTCCCCGAGACCGGGGCGGGCACCGCGTCCTACTACGAACCGGCGACCGGCCTGCACATCCGCCAGTGGCGCCGCTACGCGTGGGACGTGCTCACGCACGAGTACTCCCACTATCTTGCGGACATCGACTCGCTCGACGCCAATCCGGGCGGGCCGCACGCGTTCGGCGTCAGCAACATCACCCCCGGCCCCGACGGAAAGCTCAACGGCGTGCGCCTCGCCTGGGGAGAGGCGTTGGCCACCTACAACGGGACCGCGGCCCAGGCTGTGTCGGCCCACCCGGCCAGCCCCACCACCGGCGACACCGTCTACACCTCGCTCAATACGGACACGCCGGCGAGCACGTTCGAGGTCAACCTCGACACGCACGCCGGAACGGGCACCACAGGGGTCAACGCGGGCGAGGGGGACGAAACCTCGGTGATGCGAATCCTGTGGGACCTCGCCGACGGCACGGGCGGGAGCGAGCCCCACGACCGCGTGACGCTCGGTCACACGTCGCTCTACGGCATGATCAACAACGACATCCCGGGAATCGACCAGCTCAACGGGCTGTGGAACCACCTCATCACCCGGCCCGGCACCACCGATGCCCTCCGGGTCGACTACGGCGCGATCTTCGAGGAGTACGGCGTGTCCCCGCACCCCGTGGGGGATCTCATCGGCGCGGCGCTCATGGACTCCGACCCGGCCCCCACATTCGAGTGGCTCCGCCGAAACAACTCGGACAACGACGCGTTCGGCCTCATCGTCTTTGATGCCACCTTCTCGACCAGACTCCTGGACATCACGATCCCGGGCGACGTGACTTCATACACGCTCACCGCCGGCCAGTGGGACACCCTCAACAACCACATCGGTGCCGCGAGATTCGTCATCCGCGGCTCGGACACCGACCAGTACACCACCGGCTCCTACTGGAGCGACGCCTACGGGTTCACGATCATCCCGGTCCCCGGCGCCGTGCCGCTCGCGGCCCTCGCGACGGTCCTCTGCGCCAGACGACGCCGGCGCTCCTAGCCGCCCACGCCACGTGCAGGACTCGCATGGCCCGCGCACCGTGCGCGGGCCTTCTACCATCTGCCCGGCTGCGGTCACAGCCCCGACGCTCTTTGGCACGCGCGCCCTGCGGCGCGGCGGGAGTTTTCCTTTGTTCCAACGCCTCACCGACTCGTTCAACGGCCTTTACCGCCGCCTCTCCGGCTCCGGCACCATCTCCGAGAAGAACGTCGCCGACGCCATGACCGACGTCCGCACCGCTCTCCTCGACGCCGACGTGCACCTGGAGGTGGTCAACGAGTTCTGCGACAGCGTGATGCGCGACGCCCTGGGCCGCGAGGTCACCAAGAGCCTCAAGCCCGGCGAGGAGATGGTCGGCATCGTCTACGAACGGCTCGTCACGCTGCTCGGGGGCCAGCCCCCGCAGCCGGGCGAGGCCCAGGCACCCATCGCCCCCATGCCCCCGGCCATCATGGATGTCTCCGGCGGGCCCACCGTCGTCATGATGTGCGGCCTGCAGGGGTCCGGCAAGACCACCACCTGCGGCAAGCTCGCCGCGTACCTGAGGAAGAAGGGCAAGAGCGTCATGCTCGCCGCCTGCGACCTGCAGCGCCCCGCGGCGGTGGAGCAGCTTCACACGCTCGCCGACCAGGTCGCCGCGATGGGAGGTCCGGGCAGGGTCGCGTTCTACGGCGAGCCCGACAAGTGCGCGGAGTACGGCAAGGCCGTCGGCGTCGCGGTGCAGGTCGCCTCCCGCGCGTTCGAGGCCGCCAAGGCCGCCAAGGTCGACGTGCTCATCCTCGACACCGCCGGGCGCCTGCACATCAACGACGAGCTCATGGGCGAGCTGTCCCGGGTGCAGAAGGTCGTGCCACCCCACCACGTCTTCCTGGTCGTAGACGCGATGACCGGCCAGGACGCGGTGAACTCCGCCAAGGCCTTCCACCAGCGCTTGAGCATCGACGGCGTGATCCTGACCAAGTTCGACAGCGACACTCGGGGCGGGGCCGCCATCTCCGTCAAGCACGTCACCGGCGCCCCGATCAAGTTCATCGGCGTGGGCGAGAAGCTCGACGCGCTCGAGGAGTTCCACCCGCAGCGCATCGCCGGGCGCATCCTCGGCATGGGCGACGTGCTGAGCCTCGTGGAGAAGGCTCAGGAGCAGGTCTCCGCGGAGGAGGCCGAGAAACTCAACGAGAAGATCGCCAAGGGCGAGATGACCATGGACGACTTCCTCAAGCAGCTCAAGACGCTGCGGCGGATGGGTCCGGTCAAGCAGCTCCTGGGAATGCTCCCGGGCGTTGGTTCCATGCTCAAGGACGTGCACATCGAGGACAAGCAGCTCGACAAGGTCGAGGCCATGATCTGCTCGATGACCAGGGAGGAACGGGCGAAGCCCTCCAGGATCGACATCCCGCGACGCCGACGCATCGCCAAGGGCAGCGGCGCCACACCCGACGACGTGGGCCAGCTCGTCAAGCAGTTCGACATGGTCAGCAGGATGACGCGCTCCATGGCGACCATGTCCGCCGGCGACCGCGTGAAGGCCGTCAAGCAGATGGGCGGGAACCAGGGCATCAGCAGCATGATCCCGGGTCTGCAGGGGCTGCCCCAGTTCAAGACCCGGGGCAGCACGCACACGCAGAGCGTGAAGGCCAAGTTCAAGAAGCGGAAGTAGGCGTCAATCCCGAGAGGCAGCGGCGTTGCCCGTGTTCGCCGCGTCGCGCTGCGCCTCTGTCCAGCCTCGCCCCGCGCCGGCGAAGCCCGACAGGCATACGGCCATGCCGCTGGCGCCGTCGCCCGAAGCCGCGCGGACTCCCACGACGAGAAACGCATCCAGCCGCCCGTCGCCGGTGAGGTCCGCGATCGTCACGCCGTGCGCGGTTCCTTCGGCACGCTGGGCGACCTCCGCGCCCACATCGAGCTGGCTGACCACCGCCCCGTCGCGCCCGCTCAGCACGCGGAAGAGCCCGGCGGTGGTGACAAAGGCCACGTCCGGCACGCCGTCGGCATCCAGATCCGCGATGGCGAGACCGCCGATCGCCGCATCGCGCGGGTCCTGGTCAGACGCGGGCACGCTCCATCGCACGGCACCGTCCGGAGCGATCGCGGACACGCGACGGCCGCCCGCGATGACCTCCGGCCGGCCGTCGGCGTCGAGGTCCGCAACGACCGTCGGCGAAACCGGGCCGGCCTCGCCGACGGTGCGCTGCCAGAGCGGAAGCCCGGAGCGGGCGTTCAGCGCCGTGACCACACCATCGGTGGTCGCGATGGCCAGATCCGGAGCGCCGTCGGCATCGAGGTCGGCGAGCGCGGGGCCCCGGGTCGCACGGGCCGAGAGCGGGAAGGACCATCGCTCCCTCCCGTCCCTGCTGTCGACGCAGCGAACCGCCGGCGCCTCGCCGGAGATGACGACGGTGACATCGAGAATGCCGGTGCCCGAAACGTCGGCCACGATCGGCCCCGACAGGATCGGGCCGGTGGCGACCTTCAGGTCGTACACGATCTTGCCATCGGTGGCGTCGAGCACCAGCACGCGGCCCGCGGTCGTCGCCGCGACGACGTGCGTTCGCCCCTCGAGGGTGCCGACCCACGGCGCTCCCTCGATGGTCTCGCCCGCGGGAGCCGCGGCCCGCCACAGCCGCTGCCCCGACGCCGCGTCGAACGCCAGCACCTGCCCCGCGCTCGAGAGCGGTGCGATCAGTTCCGGCCTGCCGTCGGCGTCCACGTCCGTCAGACGGCATGAGGCGTCGAACCTGCCCTTCGCGGCTTCGTACGACCACGCCTCCGCGCCGGTGTCGCCCCGGAGCACGAGAAGCCGAGACTCTCCACGCGAGGTGCCTACAGCGATCTCGGGAACGCCGTCGGCGTCGATCTGACCGATGCAGGCCGAGCCCACGCTGTCCGACCTCAGCGCGACCTTCCACTCGACGCGGGGCGGTTCCGCGAGTGCAAGCGTGAGCGCGGGGATCACAAGGATGAGCATGGGGCGATCTCCCGTGCCGGCCCAACGGGGCTCCGGCCTAGTCCTTGCCGATGGGCAGGAAATCCTTGGCGCGGCCCTGGCTCCACGCGCGGAACCGGGGCCAGAAGACTTCCCTGAGCAGGATCTTGATGCAGGCGGCGGCGGGAATCGCGAGCAGGATGCCGTAGAACCCCGCGAGCGACCCGCCCGCGATGGACGCGAACAGAATCGTGGGCGTGTCCATCTTCGTCGCCTGCCCCTGAATGCGCGGCGTCAGGATGTAGTCATCGAGGAACTGCACGACCCCCGTGACCAGCAGCGGGGAGCCCAGTGTCCACCACCACTCCTCGCGGAAGCCCGAGTGCGGCTCGAGCCACAGGAGCAGCACCGCGAGGGGAATGCCGACGGCGCCCGCCGCGTACGGGACGATGGTGAGCACGCCCACCAGGGGCCCGATGACAAGCGGGATCGGAACGCCGATGAGCCAGAAGCCCACGGTGTACACCACGATCATCACGCCGCAGATCGTGAGCCGGCCCCGTACAAAGCCCGCGATCACACGGTCCATCTGCGAGAGCAGCACGATGGCCTTCCCCCGGCGCTGCTCGGGGATCAGGCCCTCCCAGAACCGCAGGACGCGGCCCCATCCCGTGCAGCAGAAGAAAAAGAAGAAGGCGGTGATGAACGCACCGAAGAGGAATCCGCCGACGGAGGTGACGAAGTTGAATGTCGCGCCGAGGGCCCCGCCGCCGACGCTGAGGGCGCCCTTGCCGATCGCCGCGGCGTTCTCCTCGATCCATCCGATGCCCCACTGCACGAGGCGATACGCGTCTGAGGGCTCGGGCGGCGCGGGGGCCGGCTCCTGCCCCTCGGGCACGGGCGTGGCGCGCCAGGCTTCCCAGGCCTTGGCGCGGGCCTGGTGCTCGGAGACATACTCGTAGATCTCCGTCCATGAGCGGCCCGCGCCCGCCAGCCGCTCTCTGGCTGCCTCGTCACCGGGGTGCTGCACGGCGTACGACAACGCCTCGACATTCTGTGTCACCCGCCCGGCAAACTTCACGCCCTGGACCGCGCCGAAGCCGATGCCGAGCGTCACGGGCACCACGATGACGAGCCCGGTGACGAGTATCAGCCCCACCGCGACCAAGGGGCGACCGACGCGCCCGCTCCGGGTCAGCGTCGCCACCAGCGGTTCGAAGAGGTACGCCAGCGTCATCGCCAGCAGCAGCGGGACGGTGACCACGCTGAGCTTGTATCCCAGGAAGATGATGCCGACGACGGCGGCGAGGAGCAGCACGTCCCGAAGGGGCTGAATCTGCCACAGGTGCAGTTGCTTCCAGTCTGGTTGGGCCTTGGGGTCCGTCGGCATGGGCACAATCTAGCCTCGCCGAGAAACCCGTGCGTCAGCGCCGGGCGGGCAGGTCGCCGAATGCCTCGTCGAAATCGAACACGCCCTGGAAGTGCTCGAGGCGGTCCTCGTCGGTCTTCCGCATGAGTTGGGCCTCGATCATCGAGAACACCAGCTTGCCGAAGTCCTCGGTCGTGTGGATGTTCCAACTGCGGAGGACCGTGCGGGCCAGGAGTCCGTACCGGCGCACGGCATAGTCACGGAGACCCAGGCAGAGCTGCTGCCCATTCACGTGGCGGCTTTCGTCCTCCGCGTCGCCGGCCTCGCCGTGGACCATCTTCACGGTGTGCGCCAAGCCCTCACGGATGAACTGGCACGCCTGGGGCGGGTACTCGCTGAGGGGTGGAACTCGATCGCGAACGTCGGGCGATGATTCGCTCACAGATTCGGCCTCCCGTGACGGACCGGCCCGGGGCCCGGGCTGTCCACGACCTACGGCCCGTGATACTAGTTCGCCCCCGGTGGGCGGTCTAGCCCCTTCGGCCGGCCGTGCTTACGAACGGACAATCCCGTTCCCACCACCTCAGGCGGCGGGTCTTCCACATTCCCGCGGCCCCCAGACCGATTCTCGGGCCTTGACAGATCGGGCCGGGACTCCGGCCCGGCTCGATCCACAAGACCGAGCTCTCGCACAGGTCGGTGCCGTCCAGCTCCCGCCCGATGGCCATGGCCTGGCAGAGCTTCCCGGGTCCGGAGGTGAGGTCGCGATCCGAACGGACAGTGCCCCGGACCTCACGGAGCGACCTCATGATGGGCAGGCCCTCGTCGGGCTCGAGGGCGCGGACGAGCACGGCCTGCGGATCCCCCTCGCCGGCGCACACGACGTTGAAGCAGTGGTGCATGCCGTAGGTGAAGTACACGTACGCGGTGCCGGGCCGGGCGTACATGGACTCGTTCCGCGGTGAGCGTCGCCCGCCGAAGGAGTGACTCGCACGGTCCTCGATGCCGACATACGCCTCCGTCTCGACGATGACGCCGGCGAGCCGCTCGCCCCGCGGCGTGACGTGGATCAGGCGCCCGCCGAGCAGCGCCGGCGCAAGGGACTGTGCCCCTCGCGCGAAGAACTCGCGGGGGAGCGCGGCCCGCTCAGGCATACGCGTGGAGCCCGGGCAGGAGGAGATTCACGCCGAAGTACGTCCAGAGCATGATGAAAAACCCGACCACGCTGAGCCAGGAGGTCACGAGCCCCTTCTTCGCGGGGAGGCCGATGCGTACGTGAATGACGATGAGGTACACGATCCAGGTGATCAGCGCCCAGGTTTCCTTGGGATCAAAGGCCCACCACCGTCCCCAGGAGTGGTCGGCCCACCACGCGCCGAGCAGGATGCCCACGCCCAGGGTCCAGAACGCGAGCTGCAGGAGGATCATCTGGGCTGAGTCGAGGTCGTGGAGGAGCTTGTCCCGCGTGGCGATGGAACCGGGCGCCGCGCCGAGGGCGATCTCCATGCCGCCGCCCGCCGGGGACGGCTGGGCCTTCCCCAGCCGCGCCGCGTAGTGCACGCCGAGGAAGAAGAGGCTGGCGACGAACCCGAGCAGGATCAGGCCGTACGACGCGAGCACGGTCGTGACGTGGTACTTGAGCAGCACGCTGGTGTTGAGGATCGCGGCCTCTCGCTCGATGTTCTTGCCCGGGATGGCGGTCTGCGTCGCGGTGATGAGCACCAGGAATCCGACGGCGCACGCCGCGGCACCGAACAACCACTGGCGCCGCGCGACCATGATCACGGTCGCGACCAGCACCGCGAAGAGGCTGAGGCCCGTCATGCTTTCAAACTGGTTCTGGATGGCAAACCGCTCGGCGATGAGACACCGCGAGATGAAGCCAAAGGAGTGCATGGCGATGGCGAGCGCCATGAACCCGGCCCCGACCCAGGCAACCCACCGCCTCCCCGTGCCGAAGGCCAGCAGGAGCGTCACGAGCCCGAAGCCGTACGCCCAGAAGCCCCACTCGAACGCGCGAACGCGGTTGTACAGCCCCTCCAGCGAGCGCGCCGTCGTCGGGTACACCGCCGCGTTGATGCGGGGGAGTTCGGCGGCGAGCGTCGAGGCGTGCGCGGAGACCGCGTCCGCATCCCCCGCACGCCACGCGGCCCCGAGCGCCAGCGCCGCCGCGCGAGCCGGGTGACCCTCGGGCAGCAGCGAGAGGTGCGTCCAGGGCTTGTCCGCCGTCTCGGGGGCCACAAGCAGGAAGTTCGCCCCCGTCCCCTCATAGAGCGAGAACGCGCGGTCGATCCGCATCAGGCCCGAGCGGAACCCCTCCTCGCTCACGTGCTCCCGCGCCACAGCGCCGGCGTGCGCGTCGAACATGTCGGGCGTGATGCGCCCCACCTTCAGCCACCGCTCGCGTGCGGCCTCGTCCCCCGGGAACGCCGCCGCCAGAAGCTCCTTCCGGAGCGGCAGGAAGTCCACACCCAGGAGCGCCTTGTCGTGGTAGTACCCCGGATCGATCGCCAGATCCAGCAGCGTGAACAGCGGGTCATAGTTCACGACCTTCACACCGCGAGCCTCGTCCTCGGGCGTTGCACCCTCGGGCTTCAGAAAGTCCTGGTACGTGCGGCGGCCGGTCAGGCCCCGCACCGTCTCTCCGGCCAGCGTGTCCAGGACCTTCACGCGCCCGCTGTGGAGCACCGCGAGGTCGCGCAGGGGCGAAAGGTCGACCTTCGCCGCGAACTCGCTCTTGGCCCGCGCGGACATGGTGGTGCGAGTGGGCGTCCCGAAGGGGGGCTGCTCGGCGCCCTGGGCCGCGGACACCGCCGAAGGCGCGGGGTGCGCGTTGCCCTCCGGGGCGGTCTGTGCCCGCAGCGCCGCGGGCAGACAAAGGGCGAAGATGACAAGCCAGAGGGCTCGATGGGACGGGTTCACAGCAGCACCTCCTCCGGTGTCTCGGCCTTCCGAGCCCCGGCAACTCCCCCGAGCGACTTCTCCCTGGCAAGCGTCGCCTGAATCCTGGCCTTCTCCCGACGGACGAGGTACGGCTTGAGGTAGAACGCCCAGGGGATGCCCAGGGCCATCAGCACGCCGCCCAGCGCGATCACGTGGATGCCGGGGTTGTTACCCACTCCCAGGATGGTGAACCGGACCGAGGGGGCCTTGGCCTGGCCCGCGTCGGCGAGCCGCTGGGTGCGTTCCCAGCCCTGCGCGTCCCAGCCCGCCTGGCTGAACTTGTACTGGTTCGGCGACAGGCCGTGCGCGAGCGTGAGGGCGAAGTTCGCGGGCCACGAGCGGCGGGTGTCGTCCCACATGAACGGCGCCCGGAGCGGCGCGTTGAGCTGCGTCACGTGCTCGTACTCGTCGAACCCGGCGCCGTCGACCGGCGTGACGCGAACGCGCGACTGGTAGTCGCGCGGTGCCCCCCGATGGTCGTACGCGACCATCTCGAAGTCGGTCAGGCGGATGACAAAGCCCGGTAGCGCGTGCTGCAGGCGGGCGAACGCGAGGGTCACCGGACCGACGCCGGGCACCGCGACCGTGCGCTCGCTCTTGGAGCCCGGGCTCCAGTACCGCTCGAACGGGAGCCAGACCACGCGACGAACCTCGCCAGAACGCACCTCCACTCCCAGCATCGCGTGCTCGTGGGTGCCCACAGCCTTGGCGTCACGCTCCAGCTCCGGGGTCGGGAGCGGCCGGTCGACCCGCACCGCGTGCGCCCAGCTCTCCGCGAGGCGCAGCTTCACCTTCGGGACCAGCGGCACGTACTCGCCCGGCGTGAGCGGGCCGTACGTGTTCACCTTGCCGCCAAACTGCCTGACCAGGACGCGGACATTGCCGGCGGCGTCCTCGGTGAAATACGCACGGAACTTGTCCGCCTCCACCAGCGCGATCCGGATGGCCGGGTCGGCGTCGCGCCGCGCGGGCATTCCCCGCTCGTTCGCCTCCTGCAGCATGTCCTGACTGATCTCGGGGAACCGGTGGTACACGTAGCGGTCGAAGAGTTCGCCCTTGGGCGTGCGGACCCGGACGATGGCCACGCTGCTGGCCGCGCCCTGGTATCCCGGCGTGATGATGGGGAACGGTGGCGTGGGAGAGAGGCCCCGCACCTCGAGGGTGTAGCCGGTCTCGCCCACGGGGAGGGTCGCGCCCTCGTCAACCGGATACACCGCGCGGAATGGCTTGTCGCCGGGGATCTCGACCACCAGCGCGTGCTGGGTGCCCTCGGGCAGAGGCTCGGAGAGGTCCCGCCAACGTTCCTCGGGCATCTCCATCGCGTACTCGACGGCGAAGGACTCCTGCTCCGAGGCTCTGTCCGCCGCGAGCTTCGGCGCGAGCGTGAACGCGAAGTACGGGTCGCCGGTCGCGCCATCGTCCAGCGGGGCGGAGGCGTCGGGCGTTTCGCCCTTCTTCAGGTTCGCGTGCAGCATGACCACGCGCAGGGGCGTGGCGTCCGGCGCCTCGCCATCCACGCGCACCCAATCGCGGTACGGGTCCGCGTAGGGCGCGTAACCGATGACCCGGAGTGAGAACGGTTCGGCCGAGCCGTCGGCCGGACCCGGGACAGAGCGGGACAGAGACCTCCCGGGCCAGTCGAGCCATGGCCGCTGGTAGCCGGCGACGTCGGAGACGCTCTGGCCGCCCACTTCAGTCAGACCGTACTCGTGATATCGCGGGATCCCGCGCAGCCGTCTCTGCTCGTACGTCGCCCCGGTTCGGACGATGAGGGCCACGTCGGTGTTGTCGAAGAAGCGGTCCACGGGCTCCCCGGGAGTGATCTTCCCGGACACGGGATCCACGGGCCCGGCGAGGAGCACGGCGTCGCCTTCCTTCTTGAGCCCCTTGTAGTACACCGCTCCGAGCGCGATGACCACAATGCCGGTGTGCACCGTCAGGACGCCGATGTTCCGGAACGTGAACTCGATGCGTCGGACGGTCGCGACGACCATGTTCGCCACGAACAGGACCAGGATCAGCCGGAGGGGCCACCAGGAGTAGTACTCGAGCTCGGACATCTCCAGACCCGGCACCCGCCGCACCGTGAGGTTACGGTACTCCTCCACGAACTCGGAGAAGAGCCGGAGCCCGGTGTGCGCCACGGGGTCGTACCGGAGGGCCGGCCAGACGAGGATGAACCAGAGGTACGTGACCGCGGGGATCAGCACCACGAGCGTGAGGATCGAGGCGAGCCGCGCCGCGCCGCAGGAAGCGGGGCGGAGCACCCGCCCCAGCGCGATCGCGGGCCCGCCCGCCAGAAGCAGGAGCGTCACGATGAGCGTGAGCCCGTAGACCACGTAGGTGACGCCGAGCGCGAGCAGGCCGACGGGGACACTGGCCGACACGCCGTAGAGGGCGACGAGCACGAGGAGGATGACCGCGAGGGTGATGCTGCTGAGAGCGCGCAGCACCCAGCGGACGGGCGTCCAGGGGCCGGTGAGATTCGCGTCTTCCCAGGCCTTGTTGCGGCGCCACTTCAGACTCATCGGGGCTCCTCGTTGCACGCGGTGCCGCGGGCGGGGAATAGTACGATCAATCCAGGACCCCCAGCAGCAGCGTGACGGGCGAATCGTCTCCGCGCAGCGCCTCGTCCAGGCCTCCGCCGCCGGTTCGCACGCCCGAAAGCCCCGCGAGCGTCGCGCCGGCCCCGAACTCGAACGCCCGCGGATCGAGCCCCAGCGCCCGTGCGCCGCCCGCCGTCGCCATCCGGAGGAGCGTCCCGCCCGGAACGCCGTCCCGGCGATGGAGCAGCCTCATCTCCTCCCACACCGAGAGATCGGGGAGGGGAAGATTGATGACCGAGTCCGTGCCCAGCGCAACGTTCACCCCCGCACGAAGCATCTCTCGGTATCGGTGCGGGCCAAAGGCCCGCTCCGCGCCGAAGTACGCCGATGCACGCGGGCAGTAGACCACACTCGCACCGCTCGTGGCCAGGATCGCGATGTCCGCGTCGCTCGCATCGTTCACGTGCACGACCGTCCAGCCCCCCAGGCGCAGCACGCCGGCAAGGTGCGCCACCGGCGATGCCCCCGCGCCGAACGCTCGTGATGCCTCGTCGTTCCACACGCCGATCTCGCCCAGAAAGTCCCGCAGCGGACCATCCGCGTGGGCCACCAGGCGGGCCTCCTCCGGACTCTCGGCGAGGTGCGTGCAACGGGGAACGCCCAACGCCGCCGCGTCCTCGAACGCCCCCGGCGCGACGCTGTACGGCGCGTGGGGCTGCACGCCGACTCGGAATCCGGGTCTGTCCAGAGCCCGGACGCCCGCTAGTGCCTCACCAACGCGATCGAGGCCAACCCTCTCTCCCGCGCCCAGGGCAAAGAACTCGAGGTAGCTCACGCCGTGCAGACCCGTCGCCGCCAGGGCGCGAGTCGCGGCTGCGGAGGCCCGCCCGGCGACCGCCCCCGCGATGTCCCCCACCGCCACAACGCCAGCCCCGGCACATGCCGCGGCTCCATCGGCGACGCTCAGCGCGATCGCCGCCTCGTCCGAGTGCCGGCCCCGACGCACGATGTCGATGAACTCCCGAAAGCCCCCGGGCGCCGGACGCGGGCCTATGTGCGTCAGGTCCAGGTGCGTGTGGGCATTGACCAGCCCGGGCATCAGAAGCCAGCCCGACGCGTCCAGGCGAGTGGCGGCAGCCGGTCCACCCGCCCCCAACGCGAGCACCCTGACCGCCCGGCGCGGGTAGCCCCGCAGGTCCGCGGCACGCCCAGCCCCCCCCCCGAACACGTCCACCGGCCCAACATCGAGCAGGAGATCGCCAGTCACCTCGGCCCGCAAGCCGGGGCTCGCAAGACGCGCCCCGGTAAGCAAGACCTTTCCGGGCCTGAGTTTGCGGATCTGGAAGAGGAGGTCTGGATTCATGGCGGAAGCGATCGACACCCGATGGAATTGGCGGCGGCGGGTGGGGAACTCGCCGCGCAAGAAACACCCGAGGTTGTCCCGCGCGGAGCCGGGAATCGGATAGCATTCGCCTTACACGCGAACCAAGACGCCGCGCCCACGGAGGTCCGCGAGCGCCGACCGGTCAAAGGAGTGTACGACATGAGCATCGCGATGAAGAAGTCCGTGTTGGCCCGCGTCGGCCTGATCTGCCTCGGTGGCCTGACCATGCTGATGGGCGGGTGCATCAACCAGGGTGAGTACGACCGCCTCTACGAGACCAACTCCAGCCTGTCCTCGCAGCTCTCGGAGCGCACGCGCGAGCGCGACGAGGCCCGTGCGGCGCTGGACCTCCTCCGCAAGAACTACGGCAACTCCTCCGGCGCGCTCGCGACCCTGCAGCAGCAGAACGACGAACTCCGCCGACAGCTCGACCGGGCGCTCGCGGACTTCCGCACCCTCGAACAGCAGATGGCCGGCATGCAGTTCGGCCCGCTCCCCGCCGAGGTGAACGCCGCGCTCACCGCCCTGGCCGACCAGTACCCCGACCTCATCAAGTTCGACGCCGCCCGCGGGATGCTGCGATTCGCCGCCGATCTCACCTTCGACTCCGGCTCCGACGTCGTGAAGGAGCAGGCCAAGCAGGCCCTGAGCGCCTTGGCCCAGATCCTGAACAACTCCGCCGCCAGCGGCTACGACGTCATCGTCGAGGGCCACACCGACAGCCAGCGCATCTCTCAGGCCAGCACCCGGGCAAAGCACCCGACCAACCGCCACCTCTCGGCCCACCGCTCCATCGCGGTGATCGACGACCTCATGAAGATGGGTGTGAACCCGGGCCGCTTGATGGCCGCGGGCTGGGGCGAGTACCGCCCCGCCGTCGTCAACACCGCCTCCGGCAACACCCCCGCGAACCGCCGCGTGGAGATCTTCCTCGTCAAGTCCGCCGGGTCGGCGCCCGCGGCGGAAGTCGTCCCGGCCACGACCGGCACCAGCCTCACGCCCACGCGTGAGGAGCCCCCCGCCCGCCCCGCCGACATCTCCAAGTAGGCGGACCCGATCCAACTCACAAGCAGACCCCTCGCCCCGGCCTTGCGCCGGGGCGTTTTCATACCCTCCCAGCGCCATGAACGCCTCAACCTCCTGCCCGCTCTGCGCCGCGGCTCGTGCACGCGGCCCCGACCACCTCGCCTCCCTCGATGAGTGTGAGATCGTGCTGGGTGAGAACCAGGGATGCCCGGGCTGGTGCGTCGCCATCCTCCGCGACCACGTGGAACACATGGACGAACTGACCATCGATCGCCAGGCGCGAGTCTGGGGCGATGTGGCGCGCGTGGCGCGGGCCATCCGCCGCGTGCTCGCGACCAACGGTGAAGGGGGCGGCCCCGCGCGCCTGAACTACGAGTGTCTGGGCAACGTCGTGCCCCACATCCACTGGCACATCGTGCCCCGCCACGCCGGCGAGCCGGATCTCCGGGCGCCTGTCTGGCTCCGCTCTCCCGATGCCCTCCGCGGCTCGCTCGCGCCCGAGGCCCGGCAACACCTCGCGTCGAGGCTGAGCGAGGCCATCCGAAGGGCCTGAGACGCCTCGCCCGGCCCCGCGCCCTCACGCACGATCCACGCCCGTCTTCTCGCTTGGCGGGCTGAAGACGTCGAGAATCACCGTGGGCTCCAACGCCGTGCACCCGTGCGGCGCGTGGGGGGGCAGATGCAGCACCTGGCCCGCGGCGAGCGTCTCGCGGCGCTCACCGGGCGTGCCCTCGTGCAGCACAAACGCCGCCCGTCCCGACAGCACGCAGACCATCTGTTCGTTCGGGTGGCTGTGCGTGGGGACCACAAAGCCGGGCGCGAGTTCCACCCGCGAGATCATCACGTGCGAGCCGATGACGCGCCGCCGCTCGATCAGCGGCATCGGGCGATCCACGGGAAGATCGACCCACGTGAGTATCCGCGGCTGTGCGTCCATGGCCGCAGCGTACCACGCCGGTCAGGCCGGGGGCGGTCCCGAGGGCCCGCGTTCACCGGTCTGGCCTCCCCCGCCACCACCTCCGCCACGGCCCCGCCGACGTCGGCGACGGCCGCCGGGGCGACCGCCGGGCTGTCCC
>QWIH01000039.1 GCA_021405315.1 Leptolyngbya sp. PLA1 | reverse complement strand
GACGGGGCAGGGGCTGCCCCGGACGAGAGAGGAGTTTGAGTCGCGGCGCGAGGCGTGCTGGGGGAGGCTCGCGCAGGCGACCATGGAGGTGGCGGGGGTGGCGGCGGGGCTGCTGGAGCCGAGGCATCGCGTTGCGAGCAGGCTGGCGAGCGGGACGTCGCGGCACTGGGCGGCGTCGGTAGCGGACATGCGCGAGCAGGGGGCGTTTCTGATGCCCCGCGGGTTCCTGACGGCATTGCCTTGGGAGCGGCTGCGCGAGTATCCGCGGTATGTGGGCGCGATGCGGGATCGGCTGCTCGGGCTGCGGGAGGACGGGTCGGGAGGGGACGGGCCACTGATGCAGCGCGTGATGCCTTACTGGAAGAACTTCACGGGCTGGGTGGCGCGGGAGATGTCGAGGCAGCGGGACGAGGCGGCCCGGGCGGGCGACGAGGCCAAGGCGGGGAAGGGCGGAAAGGCGCCGCTGCCCGGCGCGAGGCGGGCGGCGCCGAGCGTCAACGTGGAGGCGGGCGAGTGGGCGATGGCAGCGGGGAACCTGACGCGGGCGGCGGAGGCGTATCGGTGGGCGATCGAGGAATACCGGGTGGTGCTGTTCTCGCCTTCGCGCGGGGGAGGGGTGGCGGAGAAGGAACTGGATCGGCTGTGGGCGGGGGTGAAGTAGGGAACGGGGTTGAATCGGGGAACGGGCCGGGGCTCCGGGCGTCCATACTGTCATAGCGAGCGGGGCGCCGACCCCGCGGCGGAGTAGCCACATGCTGACACGCGTCTGGACCGGGATCGGGACGGGGCTCTTGGTGCTGGCGCTGGCCGGCGGCACAGCAGCGGCGCAGACGGGGAGCAAGGCCAAGCAGCCCTCGCCCCCCACCCCGCCGAAGAACGTGAGCCCGATGAACCCGGAGGAGCAGAAGCCCAAGGGGCCGCCCGAGGTGGGGCCGTTTGTGAGGCTCGTGTCGCCGAAGAACCAGACTCTGGCGGTGCGGCTGGTGGTGAACAGCGACGCGCCGACGCAGAAGACCACGGTGCGCGACCCGTTCACGGGGAAGAGCGTGGACATGCCGAGCGTGACGCCGTTTGAGTTCGAGACGCTGGCGGTGGTGTGGCCGCTGGTGCCCAGCACGGCGTCGAGCGAGCTGGACCTGACGGCGGTGCGTGGGGAGCTGAAGCTGAACGACGTGGTGGTGAGCGACTCGCCGCAGGTGCTGAAGGGCTATTCGGGCGGGACGCTTCTGGCGCGGTGGGACGCGGGGTCGCGGGCGCAGCAGACGGTGTGCCGGCAGGTGGAGCTGCGGGTTGAGATTCCGATGACGTGCTCGCGGACGGAGTTTGACGAGCGGGGCGCGGCGGAGGTGGCGTGGCCGACGGGGCCGTGGCCGGCGGACGCGCAGTCGGTGATGAAGCCGCAGTTGTACCTGGAGACGTGGGTGGATGACGAGGGGCGCGTGCGGGCGCTGGACGACAAGCCGCTGAAGGAACTGGTGGCGGGGTGGCTGAAGGACGCGGGGATCGGCGATGCGAAGAGCGTGCCCCCGGTGCAACTGGCGAAGGTGATCACGGGCCGGGTGTGGGGGAGCGTGCAGCCCAGCGGCGAGGGGCTGAGCTTCAAGCGCACAGGCGAGCTGGCGGGGGTGATCGTGCAGCCCGCGGCGGAGACGCTGACGACGGGACGCGGGAGCGAGCACGACATGGCGTTGGCGCTCGCGGCGGCGCTGCGGAGCACGGGCCTGCCCACGCGGCTGGTGGCGGGGTGGGATGTGTCCGACGGGGGCGACAAGTTCCTGAGCAACAAGAAGCAGAACAAGCTGCACACGTGGGTGGAGTTCTGCCTGTATGACGAAGCAAAGAACACGGTGAACTGGGTGCCGGTGGACGTGGGAGCGATGAGGCGGTCAACGACCAAGCCCCCGGCGCTGAACCGGACGTGGCGGTACTTCGGAACGCACCCGGAACTGGACGCGATCACGCCGTTTGCGCTGCACATGCACCCGCCGACGGACGTGATGAGCTATGGATGGCCGGGGTTCTGGGGGTGGTTCGTGACGCCCAAGCCGCCCAAGGCGGCGGAGCAGGCGATCTCGTTTGTGGCGACGCAGACGCCGGTGAGGCCGGGGGACAAGAAGAAGGGGAAGAAGGAGGAGTGAGGGGGCGCGGGGGCGGCCTGTCGGGGGTCAATCGGCGGGCACTGGGGAGGGCGTCAAAGCCCGCCGCCCCCGGTGGCACGGCGAGAAGAGGCGATGGGTCGTTGGGGAGGGGCACGCTGGCCGGATGTCGTATCATCTCGGCTACACGGGAGACGGTGCATGGAGTGAACCAACATCGAAGCCTTCTATCGCAACCGCAAGTCGGACCATGAGGCAGCAGCCTCGGCTCAGTCCAAGTTAACGGCCCGTCTGCAGGACCTCGAGGCGCAGGTCAGTCGGCTGGGTCAAGAGCTCGAAGAGAAGCAATGCCTGATGATGAAGGCGAAGGCCGAGGGCCTTGACACGGCGCCGCTTTCCGCGAAGCAGGGTCAGCTCAGGAAGCAGTACGCCGCGCTGAGGACGGAGCGTGATGCGTTACTAAACCAAGTGGAGAGCGTGCCGACAGTTGCCGAGGTCGGCTCCGAGACAGAGAAGCCTCATCTAGATTCAATGCTCGAATGTGCCGAGATCTTGTCCAGTATGGGTTGCACTGAAGCCACCTTGGTTCGCGACAAGTCCGATTGGATCAAGAGTTCCCATGGCGGGATCGACCTTGCCGGACGGGCATTGGGAGGCCTCTTGGGGCTTGGCGTGAAGTGCCAAGCCTTTGATAGCCAGGGTAGACCGCTGAGCGACAGTCGCGAGGTCGATTCAATCCGCGCGGTCTCAATTACCGTCTGGCCCGACCGACACACGCCGATCGAACTGCCACTTGGAGAAACGCTATCATTCATTGTGCCGAAGGAACTTGCGTGGCTGTCGTCAGTGCCAACGGCGCGGTCGGCGGCACGCGACCCCAATAGCCGCCTTTCACCGCCCGAGGGGTGCCCAGAACTGGCTGCATCCATCAACGCCAAGACGGGCGAACTCATGCTGTCTCGCGTCCCAAACGACACTCGTCCGTATCGGCATCGTGATGCCCTCGAACATGGCACATCGGTCATTGAGAAGCCGCAGAACCCCACTGAGGGCTACGGGCGCGAGGTGATCCGCACGGACTCGTTTGCTGAGTCCGAGGTTGCCGCCCTCTTCGCCCGCAACCCTTTCCAGGCCAATTCAGAACAACTGCAATCCGACGACGTGCTCGCGAGGATCGAGAACCAGTGGAAGGGGATCGTGCATGCTCCCTGGAGTGGGGAGATCGAGGGGCCGTTGGCACTTCTGAAGGACCATCTCACTCGCGGAGATACTCCGCGATTCTGGTCGACCGGCATCAAGGGTCACTACGGATACCGGGTTCGATTCGGTAGCCACGTCTGGCTCCTCGGAAAGGTGTTCGTGGATCCGTTCATGTCCGAACCGAGTGCTTGCAACCAGCTTGTTGTGTACAGCACTTCGCTCGCTCGCAGCGGCACCATGTGGTTCAGCGTTCAAGAGGAGGCCGCCTCGACAATCCGGGATGTCGTTCGGGTCACCTATCAGGACTAGTGAAGACGGCGGGGCGGGCGTGGAATAGCGGACAACTCGTGACGTGGCGCGGAAGGCCGCTCGGCGTCCGCCGTACTGCAGGCCGGCAAGGTCGGCTGTTCAGATGTCGCAGAGCCGACAGCGGCGGCACTGGGAGGCATGCTGTGCCACGCCCGCCGGCACGTCAGCGGATGGGAGGGCACACTGTGCCGCACCTGCCGTTCCGTGCCACGCCTGCCAATGGGATGTTGGGAGGTGTCACGCCGGCTCGAATCCGACGCCTATGGTGAAACTGGATTCTATCGGCCCGCCAGGAGGCACACCTGCACTTAGGGGATAACTCTCATGATCCGCGGGCGAATACGGCTTACTCAGTTGCGACGGTTGTTTGACTTTGCCACGCTCTTTTACCTCACGGTGATTGGCGTATTCTCGATCTGCTGGATTCCATCGTCCCAGGGAACTTTGGCGCCAGTGGTTGTTCCATCGCTGCCGTTCCTTGTCGCAGGTACGGTCGTACATCTCTTGCTGTACTCATGGCTCAAGCATCGATCCCGACAACGATTCACTGCAGGCGAGACACAGCTGCGACAATCTGTCATGCCGGAACCGTCCATTGATCACGTCGTAGGTACTTTTCGACACGCCGACAGCTTGCTTCATCAGCGCATTGCATTTTGGATGGTTGCGGAGTCCGCACTGCTTGCAGGCATCAGCCAAGCTATGGACTACCCTCGGTTTGTTGTCACCGTCTCAGCGTCTGGATTGCTGATCACGCTCATCCCCATGCTCGCATGCTGGGTCATTGGTGAGCGAGTCGCATTCCTGCTGCAGCACCTCAAGCGGCGAGACCCTCTACACAGGGCGATGCTCGAAGTAGTTGGAACCAAGTTCCCTCCTGGTGGCTTCCTGATCCTGCACGTGCTGCCTCTGTGCTGGACCTGGACCTGGATCTTGCTGTTGGTGGGCGAGTTCGCCGGTGCCTGGACCAAGAGGTGATGACATGCGGGCGTGGCACGGTTGACAACTCCTGACATGCGACGGACGTTCGCACGGCGACCGCCGAGTTTGATGCGGGCGAGGTCGGTGGCACGGGTGTCGGAGAGCCCGCAGCCGCGGAGCGAAGGCGCGTTCCGTGGCATTGCTGCCGCTCCGTGGCATACCTGCCGTCCGGTGGCACGCCTGCCGTTCCGTGGCAGACCTGCCGTTCCACGGCATTGCAGCCGTTCCGTGGCAGACCGGCCGTTGTCACACCGTTCTCGGGCGCGGTGCGACGCGGCGAGGGTGACACCAAGGCGCGGTACCGCGACGAGAGGGGTGCCGCCACGAGGGCACGGTGTTACTCGCCCTGCTGGCGGGGCCTGGATCGGCCTTCGCGTGGGGCGCGGGCGGGTGTGTTTTCGGATTCCTCGTCTTTGTCTTCGGGGCCGGGGCGTGGGAGGAGGGTGTCTGCGCAGGCGAGGCGGTACGCGGTGACGGCGGCGCAGGTGGAGGACTGGCGGAGGTATTCCTCGATGGCGAGGTCGAGCTTGTCGTGCTGGGTGTGCCAGCCGTAGCCGTAGTCGGCGCGGCCGACTTCATCCCAGAAGAAACCGGGGACGCCGACGGAGTTGAAGGAGGAGTGGTCCGAGCCGCCGGAGGCGGGCATGCGTCGCTTGATGGTGTGGACGTTGACGTTGAGGAACTTCTTATCGGTGTCGGAATAGAAGACGTTGTTGACTGGGGCGGTGGCGGCGGCGAGCATCTCGACCATTTTGGCGGGTGCACCGAGGCCGCCTTCGTAGTTGGTGCCGCCATCGTCGACGAAGACGCAGGAGACGTTGGGCATGTCGTCCTTGTGGAGGTCGACGTAGCCCTTTGAGCCGAGGAGGCCCTGCTCTTCGCCGGTGAAGTTGATGAAGCGGATGGTGCGCTTGGGCTTGGCGCCGACGGCCATGAGGATGCGAGCGGCTTCGAGGGTGACGGAGGAGCCGGTGCCGTTGTCGGTGGTTCCCTGGGAGCCGGGGCCGTCCCAGGAATCAAGGTGTGCGCCGATGATGACGACCTGCTCTGGCCAGGTGGTGCCGGGGATTTCGGCGATGGTGTTGTGGCAGTCGATGGGGCCCGGGGTCAAGGTGTGCTGGAGGTTGAACTCGATCTCGATGGACTCGCCGTCGGCGAGGCGGGAGTTGATGAAGTCGTAGTCGCTGCCGCGGATGACGGTGTGGGGGGCCTTTGGGAGCTCGTCGAGGTTGAGCTCTCGCCAGCCGTTGACGCCGCCGGTCCAGACGCGTTCATCGCGTGAGGTGGAGATGTAGCCAGCGACCGGGAGGAGCGCGACGCGTTCCTGGACGGACATGGAAGCGGGATCGACGCCTTCGGCGGCCTTTTTGGCGGCGGCCTTGCGGATTTCGTATCTGGCGGAGACGGCGCCGCGGAAGCCGCGGACGCCGACGCGCTGGCTGGGGCCGATGAGGACCCAGGCGCCGGAGAGTGAGTCCTTGACCTTGTCGAGCTCTTCCGGGGTGGTGGGCTCTTTGACGACCTTGGCGCGGAGGGGCCCGTCGGTGCCGAAGGTCCAGGAGGAGGTGGAGAACTCGAGGTCGCGGATGGGGTCGTAGGAGGTGGTGACGTTGCCGTCGTCGTCTTTGTCTTCGCGGGGCTGGAGGACGCGGCCTGTGGGTGAGGCGTGGGCCGATGTTCTGGGTGAGGTGGCGGAGGTGCTGCATGACCTGGTTTCGGTCGCGGCCTTCCTCGATGATGGCCCGGACGATGGCGGGATCGCCCATGGCGAGGTCGGGGGCCGGGGTCTCCTTGCCGTCGATGACGGCGGTGAGGCCGGAGGAGTCTGGCTCGGCGAGCGTGGTGGTGGTGCTGGCGGCGCCGGCGAGGAGGGCGAGAGCCAGGAGGCGGGTGGAGAAAGTCATGGTGCGGCCCTGCGTGGTGCGGGAGAAAGGACGGCGGAGGCAGTGTACCGGAAGGAAGGGGTTTGCGCGAAGTGGGCGTGCGAGGGCGGGGGAAGGGTTGGGATGCGTGAGGGGGTGAAACGCGGGGTTGGGCGGCGTACCCTTCCCCCCCACCACCCCCAGCAACCGGTGAAGTGCCGGACGGGGAGAGTCAACCCAGGCAGCGCCCCCGGGGCGTGCCAGCAAGCCGGAGAAGGTCGTCCATGTCCACCAGCACAGCGGAGCGTCCGAACAAGGTCCAGATCAAGGACGCGGGCCCGAGCGCGAAACTCGTGTCGATTGAGATCCCCGCGGACACCGTGGCGGAGAAGCTTCGGGGCTCGCTGGACACGCTGGCGGTGGAGGCGCAGTTGCCGGGGTTCCGGAAGGGTCGGGTGCCGAAGTGGCTCGTGGAGAAGCGGTTCGGCAGCGCGATGCGGAAGGAAGCGAAGAACGAGCTGGTGTCGATGGCGCTGAACAAGGCGATCGAGGAGCACAAGCTGCGGGTGGTGGGCGATGTGGCGTCGGAGAGCCTGCCGAAGCTGGAGATCGAGGACGGGAAGGCGTTCTCGTTCGAGGTGGAGGTGGAGGTGCTGCCCGAGTTCGACCTGCCGTCGCTGGACGGGATTCCGGTCAAGAAGCCGGTGTTCGAGGTGACGGACGAGATGGTGGCGGACGAGGTGAAGAAGCTGTGCATCAACGAGGGCTCGCTGGAGTCCCGCGAGGTGGCGGAGGCGGGCGACTACATCACGGGTCACGCGGTGATGAAGGATGACAAGGGGACGGAGTTCTACAACCTGAAGGGCGCGGTGGTGCAGAAGCCCACGGCGGACAAGAAGGGCAAGGGGATGATCCTGGGGATCGTCGTGGAGGACTTCGACAAGCAGCTTGGCGCACCCAAGCCCGGGTCGGACGTGACGATCAAGGCGAAGGGCCCCGAGCAGCACGAGGTGGAGGGCATCCGCAACGCGAACCTGACGATCACGTTCCACGCGGAGCGTGTGGACCGGATCATCCCCGCGCCGACGGAGCAGATCGTGCAGATGTACGGCTTCGAGAACGAGGAGAAGCTGAAGGAGACGATCAAGGCGCGGCTGGCGGAGCGCGTGAAGATCCAGCAGCAGCAGGTGATGCACCAGCAGGTGGCCAAGCACCTGCTGGACACGGTGAAGATGGAGCTGCCCAAGCGGCTGTCGACGACGCAGTCGTCGCGCACGCTGGCGCGGCGGCGGATGGAGCTGATGCACCGCGGGGTGGACGCGCACAAGATCGAGGAGCACATGGCGGACCTGCGGACGGCGTCGTCGGCGCAGGCGACGCGCGACCTCAAGACGTTCTTCATTCTGTTCCGGATCGCGGAGGAGCTGAAGGTGACGGTTCACGACATCGAGGTGAACCAGCGGATCGCGCAGATGGCGTTCCAGCGGAACGTGAGGCCGGAGCAGTTGCGTGCGGAGCTGATCCAGACCCGCCAGATCAACGAGGTGTTCCAGCACATCCGCGAGGCCAAGACGCTGGACTCGCTGCTGAACAAGGCGTCGGTGACGGAGATGCCGGCGGAAGAGTTCAACAAGCTGATGAAGGACGAGGCGGGGAAGAACTAAGCCGCCTCGAACAAAGACAAACCCCCGGGACAAGCCCCCTCACGGGCCCGTCCCGGGGAGTTTTGTTTTTGGGGTCGGAGGGTCCGGGGCGCCGGCTCAGGGCGTGACGTCCTGGGAGCCGAACGCGGCGAGGAGCTTCTCGGCGCGGGGGTCGGTGGGGTCGGCGGCGGCGGCGGCCTTGAAGGTGGCGGCGGCGTCGGTGGCCTTGCCCAGCTCCTGCTGGGTGAGCCCGAGGAGGATGAGGTTTTCGCAGGTGGGGTTGAGGCGGACGGCTTCCTGGAGCGTGGCCTCGGCGGCCTCGGGGTTGCCGGAGTTCTTCTGGTAGATGGCGCGGAGGACATAGCCGTCGGCGTTGCGGGGGGCGAGGGCGATGGCCCGGGTGGAGGCGAGCCTCACTCGGGGCATGTCCCGGAGTGCGACGGCGGTCTGGCCCAGGAAGATCCAGGTCTGTGGGTCGGCGGCGGCGGCGTCGTCGCGGGTGAGGGCGAGGAGGATGTCGCGGGCCTCGACGGGGCGCTCGATCTGCACGAGGCAGCGGGCGCGCATCTGGAGGAGGTCGCGGCGGTCCTTGTTCCTGGGGGCGGCGAGGAGTCGGGCGAGGTTGAACTCGGCCTGTCCGAAGTCGCCGGTGGCGATCTGGGCGCGGATGAGGTCCTCGACGATGGAGGTGTCGTCCGGGGCGAGGAGCCGAGCCTCGGAGAAGAGGCGGGCGGCGGTCGTCGCGTCGTTGCGGAGCAGGGCGATGTGCCCGAGGGTCTGGCGCACCCCGGCGCTGTGGTCGAACTGCTCGCGGCGGTCGGTGAGGAACGCGTGGGCCTCGTCGGACCGACCGAGGGCGACGAGCATCTCGGCGGCGGCGATGGCGTACTGGGGGTTGGTCGCGTCGAGCTCGTTGGCGCGGGTGTAGTGGGCGAGCGCCTCTTCCTTGCGGTCGATGCGTTCGGCGAGCAGGCCCTGGTAGTAGGCGGCGTCGACGTTGGAGGCGTCGATGGAGGCGGCCTGCTGGAGGGAGGCGGAGGATTCCTCGATCTTGCTCATCTCGAGGAGGACGCGTCCCTTGAGGACGTGGGTCTTGGCGATCCCGGGGTTGAGTTCGAGAGAGAAGTTGACGTGCTTGAGGGCCTTGTCGAGGTCGCCGGCGAGGAAGGCCTGGTTGGCCATCTGGTACTCGGTGGCGCTCTTGAGCTCCGCCATGCGCTGGGTGGCGAGGTTGATCTGGGCGGTGGTGTGCTTGCCGTGTCGGGCGCAGGCGCCGAGGGCGAGCGACGCGACGAGGCAGGTTCCGAGAACCCTGAGGGTCAGGGCGCGGGCGGGGCGTGCGGTGCGGGCGAGGATCGACATGGGGGGGCTCGCTTTCGTGTCTGGCCCGGGTGAGGCGGGCGCTGGTGAGGGGGAGAGGCGAGAAAGGCGGGGCGGCGGGTTTCCCCGTCGCCTCGCGGGAAGGTTGCTTACTCGGGGAGCGGCGTGGGGCCGTTGTCCTCGTTGACGTTGGTGAACTCGGCGGCGGGCGCGTCCTCGGGGTTGGAAACAGGGAGGGGGGCGTCGGTCGCGGTGGCGGTCTGGGTCTGGTCCTGGGTCTGCACCGGCGTGCCGACGGGGAGGGCCGGCGGGGTGAAGGAGGCGTTGGAGGTTCCGGGCTTCTTGCGGAGGATGGTGTCGGTCTCGCCGTCGATGATGCGCTGGAGCGCGCTGCGGCTGGGCCAGAAGGCGGCCTTGCCGGTGAGCTTCTCGCGGAGCGAGATGACTTCGGGCTGTGCGTTGTTCATGGCGAGAGAGCGGGTGACGTACCAGAGGGCCTTGTCGGTGTCGCCCTTGGCGGCGAGGGACTCGGCCTCGACGTTGAGGAGGCTGGTGAGGCGGTCGCGGCTGAAGAAGAGGGTGCCCTCGCGAGCGCCTGCGGCTGCGTTGTCCGCGTAGCTGTTGGCGCGTGCGCCGTGCTCGGCGAGGGAGGCGTCGTTGACGATGTGGGGTGTGACCATGAAGATGATCTCGTTGCGCTGGACGTCGTCTTCCTGGCCCCGGAAGGCGTAGCCGATGAGGGGGATGTCGCCGAGGAGGGGGACCTGGCTGCGGGAGGACTTGGTGCTCTCGCGGAAGAGGCCGCCGAGGACGACGGTCTGGCCGTCCTTGATCATGATGTTGGTGGTGAGCTCGTTGGTGATCTCGTCGGGGATGGTGACGGCGGCGCCGGTGGCGTCGGACTGTTCGCGGATGACGGCCTCAGAGACCTGGGGCTTGAGTTCCATGCGGACGTAGCCGTCGGACATGATGATGGGTCGGAAGTAGAGCTGGGTGCCGGTGTCGAGGAACTGGACGGTCTGCGTGGTGGCGGTGTCGGTGGAGGTGGTGCTGAGGTAGCCGACCTTTCGACCGACGAGGACGCGGCTGGACTGGCGGTTGAGGGCGAGGATCTTGGGGTTGGAGAGGATGGTGGTGTCGGTGACCTCGTCGAGCATTCGGAGGAAGACGGCGACGTCGTTGGAGACGACACCGATCTTGAGGCCGCCGGCGTTGGCGGTCTTGCCAACGGTCTGGACGACGCCGGTGGCGCCGCCGTCGGCGGGGACGGCGTTGGAGCCGTTGCGGCCTGAGATGAGGCTGTTGACGACGGCGAGGGGCCCGCCGGTGACGAACTCGGAGAAGTTGGTGTCGGCGATGATGGAGAAATCAACGCCGAGGGCGTTGGCCTCGTTGAGGGAGGTCTGGAGGATGGTGGCCTCGACGAGGACCTGCTGGGGGCGCTGGTCGAGCTGCTTGAGGAGTTCCTCGATGGCGGCGACGTTCTCTTCGTAGTCGTAGACGACGAGCATGGCGGAGAGGGCGTACTCCTCGCTGCCGCTGGGGACGTCGCCGGGGGCGGCGAAGTTGGGGAGCTTGCCGTTGGTCTTGATCTGGCCGGCGTCGATGCCGGGGCCGGCGACGGAGAGGAGGGGCTTGACGAGCTCGGCGGCGTCGGTGGAGTTCATGTAGTTGAGCTTGAGGACCTTGGAGACGCGCGGGCGAGAGAGCTGGCGCATCTTCTCGAGTTCCTCGATGGTGTAGATGGTGATGAAGTTGCCCTGCTCGAGGTAGCCGTAGCCGTTGACGTTGAGGATGGCGTCGAGGGCCTCGAAGAAGGAGACGCCGTAGAGGTTGGCGGTAACACGGGCGGAGACGTTCTTGGAGGCGATGATGTTCTTCTGGCTCTGGAGGGAGAGCATCTCGAGGACGGCACCGAGGTCCTCGTCGTTGACGTGGAGGTCCACGATGTTGTTGTCGTCGACCTTGACGCGGCCCTCGGGGATGGGCTCGTTCTGCGGGGGCGTGGCGGGGGCCGGGGGGGGCGTGACCTCGCCGCCCAGGCCGGCGGACATGGCCTGCATGGGGGTCAGGCCGGAGGGCTGATCGGCGGGTTGAACCTGTGCGACGGCGGCGGGGAGGCCGGCGGCGGCAAAGACCGCGAGGCACAGGTTACGGGTCGTGGTGGCAGCAGGGTTCTTCATGATTGACCTCTTCTTGGGGCTCCTCGGGATCGAGTCGCGGCGCCTGGTGCCCGCCCTCCAGGTCCGACTCTGCCACTACTTCGTCCGAGTAGGGGGCCGACTTTGGCGTTGCGCGCGGCAAGTCCGTCGCACTTCGCGTGTTCCGCGCGGGCGTGGGTGGATGATCGGACCTTGGTGGGAGGGAGCGAGCGGTCGCGGCGACTATCGGACGCTGGACCCGGGCCCGTCGCTGACGAAGGGGTTGGAGCGTCGTTCGTGCGCGATGGTGGTGGCGGGTCCGTGGCCCGGGAAGACTCGTGTGGCGTCGGGGAGGGTGTAGAGGCGGGTCCGGATGCTGCGTTCGAGGGTTTCGAAGGAGCAGCCGGGGAAGTCGGTCCGGCCGATAGAACCGGCGAAGAGTGAGTCGCCGACGAAGGCGACGGCCTGGGACTCGCACCAGAAGGCCACGCCGCCGGGCGAGTGTCCGGGGGTGTGGAGCACGCGGAAGGAGAGCCCGCCGAGGCGCAGTTCGTCCGAGTCGCGGAGGAGCCTCTCGGGTGCGGGCATGGAGACGGGGTCCCCGGAGTAGATGCTGAGGTTCAGCTCCGGGTCAGATAGCCAGTCCTTTTCGGCCTCGTGGAGGTGGACGGGGATGCCGGGGAACGCGCGGCGTACGGCGGGGACTCCCGCGATGTGGTCGACGTGCGCGTGCGTGAGGAGGAGGGCCTGGGGCGCGAGGCCTTGGGTTTGGATGTGGCGGATGAGGTGCTGGGGCTCGAAGCCGGCGTCGATGATCCAGCACGGCTGTGACCCGGGGATGCTGAGGACGTAGCAGTTGGTCTGGTAGGGACCGGGAGCGAAGGCGTGGACGCGCAGCGCGGGTGGCGGGGGGTTCACGGGAGAGGTTAGGTACAATGAGGCGGTGCGGGGCGATCGATGGCGCACGGGCCGGGCGGGGGTACAGGGAGCGGTATGCAGCACGACACAGGCGGAAGTCGCGGACGCGGGACGGGTGAGGGCACGGCGCTGACCTGGGTGTTCGTGCTGTTGTACGCGCTGGGGCTTGGGGTGTCGGTGACGATGTTCGTGAAGGGGATGCGCGAGGTGGGGGTCGTGGGGTTGCTGCTGGTGCTGACGGGGGCCCCGGTAGCGCTGGGGCTGATCCGGGTCGCCGCGGCGCGGCGGGAGGAGTCGCTGAGGCTGGAGGGGATCGAGGCGTCGGTGCGGCACCTCGCGGAGCAGTCGGTGCTGTCTGACGACGCGCGGCGGGTGCTGAACCGGGATTCGGAGCGGACGCTGCTCATGGGCGCGATCGAGCAGGACATCAGCGGGCAGAACTGGGACGCGGCGATGGTGCTGATCGAGGAGCTGGCGGGGCGGTTCGGGTATCGGGCGGACGCGGAAGCGCTGAGGCAGCGGGTGGAGGAAGCGAGGCGGAAGACGCGGGAGATGGAGATCACGGAGGCGATCGGGTTTCTGGACGGGCTGATCCTGCAGCGGCGCTGGGATGACGCGCTGGCGGAGGCCGGGCGGGTGCAGCGCTTGTTCCCGGGGTCCCCGCGCGTGGAGCCGCTGCGGGATCGCGTGGCGGCGGCGCGGGGCGCGTATCGGGTGGACCTGGAGCGGCGGTTCATGGAGGCGGCCGGCGCGGAGCGGAGCGACGAGGCGATGTCGCTGCTGAAGGAGCTGGATCAGTACCTGACGCCGGAGCAGGCGGAGTCGATGAAGTCGATGGCCCGGGGGGTGATCGGGCGGGCCCGCGAGGAGCTTGGCGCCCGGTTCAAGGGCGCGGTGCAGGAGCGGCAGTGGACCGAGGCGGTGGGCGTGGGCGAGCAGATCATGAGGCAGTTCCCGAACACGCGGATGGCGGCGGAGGTTCGAGAGATGATGGAGCAGATTCGGACGAAGGCGAACAGCCCGGCGTAGCGGGACGGGGACGGGAGACGACGATGCTCGAGACGGAACCAGCGACGGCGGGCGCGAGGCCGGTGCGTGCACCCCGGGGCGTGGAGAAGACCTGCCGCACGTGGCAGGCGGAAGCGGCCCTGCGGATGCTGATGAACAACCTGGACGCGGAGGTGGCGGAGCGGCCGGACGAGCTGGTGGTGTATGGGGGCCGCGGGAAGGCGGCGCGGTCGTGGGCGGCGTTTGACGCGATCGTGTCGTCGCTGCGGTCGCTGCGCGAGGACGAGACGCTGCTGGTGCAGTCGGGGAAGCCGGTGGGCGTCGTGCGGACGCACGCGGACGCGCCCCGGGTGCTGCTGGCGAACTCGAACATCGTGCCCCACTGGGCGACGCAGGCGCGGTTCGACGAGCTCGAGGCCAAGGGCCTGATGATGTACGGCCAGATGACGGCGGGCTCGTGGATCTACATCGGGACGCAGGGAATCCTGCAGGGGACGTACGAGACGTTCGCGGAGTGCGGGCGGTCGAAGTTCGGGGGCGATCTGTCGGGGCGGGTGTGCGTGACGGCTGGGTGCGGCGGGATGGGGGGCGCGCAGCCCCTGGCGGTGACGCTCGCGGGCGGGGTGTGCCTGATCGCGGACGTGGACGCGGGAGCGCTGGCGCGCCGGCATCGGGACCGGTACCTGGACGAGGTCGTCGATGGAGCGGGCGCGGTGGACAGGGCGATCGACCGGGCGCTGGCTCTCAAGAAGGAGAAGACGGCGCGCTCTGTGGGCGTCTGCTGCAACGCGATCGAGTTGCTGGAGCGGCTGCTGGAGCGGGGGGTGACGCCGGACGTGCTGACGGACCAGACCAGTGCGCACGACCCGCTCCGCGGGTACGTGCCGGTGGGCCTCACGCTGGAGCAGGCGGCGGGCCTGCGGGCGTCGGACCCGGCGGGGTACGTCGCGCGGAGCCTCCGGGACATGGCACGGCACGTGCGGGCCATGCTGGCGCTGCGGGCGCGGGGCGCGGAGACCTTTGACTACGGGAACAACATCCGCCAGCGTGCCCGCGACGAAGGGGTGGCGAACGCGTTTGACTTCCCGGGGTTCGTACCGGCGTACATCCGGCCACAGTTCTGCCTGGGACGCGGCCCGTTCCGATGGGCGGCGCTCTCCGGGAACCCGCGGGACATCTTCGTGACGGACTACGAGGTGCTGAGGCTGTTTCCGGAGGCGGGGGGCGAGTACAACGCGAGGCTGCACCGCTGGGTGCTGGGGTGCCACGCGAACCCGGCGGCGCTGCTGGCGGGGCGGTTCGACGAGTGCCGTCCGAAGTTCGCGTTCCAGGGTCTGCCCGCTCGGATCTGCTGGCTGGGGCTGGGCGAACGCGACAGGGCGGGCGCGGCGTTCAACCGGCTGGTGGCTGAGGGCCGGGTGGAGGCGCCGATCGTCATCGGGCGGGATCACCTGGACTGCGGGAGCGTGGCGAGCCCGAACCGCGAGACGGAGGCGATGAAGGACGGCACGGACGACGTGAGCGACTGGGCCATCCTCAACGCGATGGTGAACATCGCGAGCGGCGCGTCGTGGGTGAGCTTCCATCACGGAGGTGGCGTGGGCATCGGGTACAGCCAGCATGCGGGGCAGGTGGTGGTCGCGGACGGCACGCCGGAGGCGGCACGGCGCGTGGAGCGGGTGCTGACGAACGACCCGATGATGGGCGTGCTGCGTCACGCGGACGCGGGGTACGAGGATGCCCGGGCGTGCGCGGATCGCCTCGGCGTGCGCGTGCCGATGAGGGGCTGGTAGGCCTACTGGCCGGACGACGTGGAGGTCGGGGCGGCGGGCTGCTCGGGCGTTGGAGCATCCTGGGGCGGCGGTGGCGGCCCGCCCGAGGGCGTGCCTGTCCATGTGCCGCGGCGGCGGTAGCAGAGCCGCGGATCAACGAGGTAGGAGCGGGCGAGGGATGCGGGCTCGGGGTCGCGGAGTGGCGCTCCGCCATCGCCGCCGACCTGGGCGGCCCAGGAGCGTTGGAGCCCGGCGAGGAGCCAGGATTCGAAGCGGAGCTGGGCGACCATGTGATCGAAGGAGAGGCGGGGCCCGGGGTCGCCGAGGCAGTGAGGGCAGTCGCGTGCCTCGGTGGAGTCTGGTCGGCCCTTGCGGAGGAATCTGGCGTTGGCGCAGGAGGGGCAGGGCCAGAGGTCGGCCTCTCGGATGATGCCGAAGGCCCCGCCCGGGACGCCCACGCGGATGAGGGTGCGGTCGTGTCGCTCGAGGGCAGCGCGGAGATGGGGGCTGTTCAGGAGTTGGCGGGCGCGGACGCCATCGCCGCTGCGGACGAGGCCCATGGCGGTGGCGATCTGGTAGGCGGAGGAGTCGGCGGAGGGGGTGCCGGGGCGTGCGAGCCAGGGTGGCGGGACGCGGCGTGGGTCGAGGGTTCGTGCGAGGGCCACGAGCCAGGCTCGGCGTTCGTTGGTCGATTCGATCGATGCCAGCGCGAGCGCGGAGGCGGAGGCGACCCTGCCGCCGTCGGGGCGGGCGAGGTCGAGGTCGAAGGCGAGCACGAAGAGCTCGATGGCGAGACGCGGCGTCGGGTCGGCGTCGGCCACTTCCTCCGCGAGGAGGAAGTAGCGTTCGGGGGAGGAGGGGTCGAGTGCCTCGAGGCGGGCCTCGAGTGAGGCGGGGACGGCGGCATCGGCGGCGGGCGGGTCGGCGGGGCGGGAGTCGGCGGGCTGAGCCGCGGGCTGAAGGGCGAGCGCGAGGTGGAGCAGGGTGCGGGCGATCATTGTTCGGTCAGTCCGAATCGGAGGAGCCAGAGGCGGAGGTTGGCGCGCTCGACGGCGCGGCACTGGGTGAACACGTGGGCCGCGGTGCGGCGATCGTCCGTCACCTCTCGGACGATCTGGGCGACCTGGTCGGCGCGCGAGGGGCGTTCGGCGACGCAGACCCAGGCGAGGAGCTCGAAGGCATCGACCTGCCCGGCGGCGAAGGCCTGGACTCGGCCGGAGGCGACGCGGGCGCGGGCGGAGCGGGCCGCCTCGAGCGAGGCGAGGGTGAACGGCTCTTTTCCCGAGGGCACGAGGCTTCGGGCCTCGTGGAGCAGGCGGGCGGCTTCCATCTGGACGGCGTCTTCGGCGTCGATGGGCGGGGGGAGGGGCTGAGCGGGGTCCGGCTCGGGGGCGGGTCCGGTGCGGTCGCGAGAGGCATAGGCGAGGGCGAGGTGCTGGGAGGCACCGTCGGCGAATCCGCGGTCGGCGCTGCTCGCGAGGAGTTCAAGGAGGCGTTCCACGAGCAGGCGGCGGGCGACCGGGCGGAACGTGGGGTCGCGGGGCGATGGAGGGGGAGAGCCGGCAACGCGTCGGACGAGGTCGGCGTTCTCTCGCGTGGGCGGGAGTGAGGGGAGGAACTCGAGGAGGGCGTTCACGATCGTCGGGTGCGCGGAGTAGCGGTCGACGAGCCCGCGGGCGGCGGTGCGGATCTGCGCCGGCGAGCCGCGGGAGGCTTCCTGGACGAGGATCTCGGCCTCCTCGGGGGAGGGCGCCTGCGCGACCTGAGAGAGGATCTCGCGGCGGTGCGCGACGTGCTGGTTGACGGCGAGGTACCGGGCGGCCCAGCCCTGGCCGGGTGGCACGCCGCTGACGTCGATGTACCACGGGCGGGAGCCGGGCGCGGTGGCCACGCCGAAGGTCTGCGGGGCGACGATGGTGTCGACGGCGGCGAACGCGGCGACGGCGCCCTCGGTGTTGCCCTTCCAGACCTTGGCGCCGGCGTCGGCGATGGTCGCGAGCTGCGCGGCACGGGCGAGGTCGGTGGAGGGGAACTCGTCGGCGGGCCTGGTTGCCTCGGCGGAGAGGGCCTCTCTCGCGGCGGAGGCGAACCGATCGATCATGGTGCCGCGAGCCTCTTCGGTGTCAAGACTCCAGACGGAGGCGTAGCGAGCGCGGAGCTCGGCGCGCTGGGCGTCGGTGGCGGTCGCGGAGAGGGTCATCGAGTAATCCACGCCTTCCGCGCTGCTGCGGGTGGCGAGCGTGCTGGTGAGGGCGAAGAGGTCGGCGTTGCTGACCTGTGGCGAGTCGAACCAGCGGAGGAGCGCTCTGCGAGACTGGTCGTCGCGGCGCCAGGTGAGGGAGGCGGTGAGGGAAGTCACCGCGTCGAGGACAACCTGGCTCTGGTTCGGCTCGGCACCCTCCGTGAGGAGCTTGTCCAGGGCCGCCAGGCGCAGCCGCTGCGAGAGCGCCGCGTCACCGGCGGCGATCGCGTCCGCGACGCGCTGCCATGCAGACCAGGCGGCGGCGGAGGCCTTGGGGTCTGCCTCGGCCCCCGGGGACATGAGGAGATCCGGGAGCGACATGAGGAACGTGGTGGCGCCGGCACGGAGCGAGGGCTCGGCGAGGGGTCTCGAAGGCGGAAAGACCCGTGCGAGGACGGTGCGGACCTCTTCGCGTGCCTGCGAGGGGAGTTCACGCTCGCGGGAGAGTCTGGCCAGCACGCCGGCGGACCAGGTCAGCGGGGCGATGTCGCCCGCGGCGGGGGGGCCGGAGGGGAGGGGTGGAGGGAGGACCGCGGCGAGCGCGGCTCGCGTGTCGGCCGGGTCGTTCGCGACGCGGTAGATGAAATCCAGGATCAGGTTGAGCGCCGCGGCCTGGGCGTCCGGGGCGGCGGAGGTCCACTCGCGGGCGCACGCGCTCGCGGCGGCGCTGAAGTCTCGGAGGGCGGCGGGGCGATCGATCAGGAGCCCTGCGTTGGCGGCGGCGAGGTTGCGGAGCACGTCACCAAAGTCCCCCACTCTTTCCGGGGCCGGGGGCGTGGGTGTCGCGTCTGTGTCTGGGGCCGGGAAGAGTTCCTTGGGAGGTGCGTCCGGTGCGGGCGTCTTCGCGACCGGAGGGGAGCCGGAGGGATCTGACTCGCGCTGAACGGCGGGCGCGACCTGCGGGGCGGACTGGGTCTGCGGGCCGGGCGGCGTGGGCGCCGGGGCGGTGCGGTCGCCGAGGAGGATGATGATGACGGCGCCGACGGCGATGAGCCCGAGCAGGCCGGCGACGAGCGCGATTCCCACGCCCTTTACGAGGCCGACGGCCGGATCGGGCTGCGCGGGGATGGGTTGGGCCGGTTCGTCATTGGCGAGTGCGGGGCGGGCCGGCCTGCTCTCAGCGGGCGCCCCGGGGGCCGGGCGGGGTGAGGGCGCGTCGGCCGGCGCGTGGCCGCCGGCGCCGAGTCCCTGCACGAGCTCGACGAGTTGATCCTGCGAGATGCCCTGTGATTCGGCGATGAGGGTGAGGCGGCGGAGTGAGTCGCGGTTCCAGCCGCCGAACATACCGAGGGTGAGGAGCACGGCGGCGTGGGCGCTGGGCGCCCTTTCGGGGTCGGGGCGTTGGGGAGCGGCGGAGGCGTACTCGCGGCGGAGCGCGGGGTCGAGGAGGCGTGCGGCGGCGGCGTGAAGGAGGAGCCTGGCTTCGTCGGCCTCGGGGGACTCGGAACGCGGGTGGGAGGCGACGACGGCGAGCCGGGCACGGAGCGCCGAGATCACGGCGTCGTCGGTGAGGAGGGAGGGGTCGAGGTCGAGGAGTGAGAGCGGGCTCTCGTGGTCGACGTCGGCTCCGAGGAACTGGTGGACCGGGTTGGTCACTTGGAGGGCTCCCGCGGGGCTGGGGCGGGGAGGGTTGCTTCGAGGTCGCGGAGGCGAGTGTTCCAGGGCTCCGGCGCGGGCTCGGGGTTGAGGAGGCGGTGCTGGCGGAGCGCGGTGGCGGCGTCGGCGGGCGAGGAGCGTGCGAGCAGGCGGAGGGAGTGGAAGCGGGCCTCGTACCACGCGAGCGACTTGGGCGGGAGGCCCTGGAGGAGTTCTTCCCAGAGTGTGCGGGCGGCGTCGGGCTCGGAGGTCTGTTCGAGGAGTTCCGCGAGCCTTCGGAGCGCGGGTGCGGTCCGCTTGCCCAGTGCCAGTTGCTCCTGATCGAGGCGGATGGCGAGGTCCCGCATGAGCGAATCGGGTGTCGAGGCGTGGAGGCGGAACGCGGCGGCGGCGACGGCCTCACGCACGGTGAGGGAGACGGGGTCCTTGGCGTCCGGCCCGGCGTGCTCGAGCAGGCGCACGCCGTGGCGGACGACCTGCCTGGCGTGGGCCGGGGAGTCGGGGTCGACACGCTCGCGGTCGAGCGCACGGCGGAACATCAAGCGGTCGGCGGCGAGGGAGTAGGTCGGGTCCGGGGTGGCGCGGAGTTCATCGACCCGCGACTGAGCCGCGGCCTCGTCGCCCTTGGCGAGCGCGACCTGGAGGCGGCGGAACGTGAGCTCGGCCCGGACTGGGGCGAGGTCCAGCCCGTGGAAAGCGGCGACGGCGTCGAGCATGGAGAAGATCGAGTCGACGCGCTGCAGGTCCGGGGTGGTGACGCCGAGGAGTGCGTCGAGAAGCTGCCTGGCGTGGAGGAGGAAGGCGGCGGCGGACTCTCGGGCGGGTTCGTCGGTGGCGGCGAGCGCGGACTGGTGCGCGGCGCGGGCCATGGGCTCGGCGACGTCGGCGAAGCGAACGGCGGCGAAGTCCCGCTGGGAGCCGGAGGCCCGCCGGTACTGCTGGTAGAGGAGTCGCGCGGCCTGGCGTCGGGCGGCCTGATGGAGCGGGGAGTCCGGGGGAACCTTGAGGAGGATGTCGATGCTCTGGCGATCGGAGAGGTGGTCGGCGCCGGCCTGTCGGAGGATGAGCCTGGCGGCCTCGTCGGTGCCGGGGTATTCCTTGAGATAGAGGGTCGCGATGCGATCTCTGGGCTCGACGGCGCTGAGGAGGCCCTCTTCGATGGCGCGGTCGAGCGCGACGATGGCGTACCAGAGGGCGTCGCGGCGTGAGGTGCCGGAGCCGGACTTCTGCGCCGCGTTCTCGAAGACCTCTGCGGCGCGGAGGAGGTCACCGGCGTAGTAGAGCGCGAGGCCCTGGCGGATGAGGGCTCGCGGGAGTTCCTGTGGGAACGCCTGGGCATCGGCGCTGGTGACGGCACCCTGGAGGAGGCCGGCGGCCTGGCGGTAGCGGTTGATAAGCGCCGGATCGGTCGCGGGGCGGTCGGCGTTGGTTCCGGCGGCCTGGTGAGCCGCCCGGGCCTGCTCGTAGTCCTGGAGGCCGGCGACGTAGGAGACGATGAAGCCGCTCTCTCCGATGGGCGCGGTGCCGAAGAGGCGCACGAGGCTGAGGATGTGCCCGATTTCGCCCTGACGGACGAGGTCGCCGAGGGCCTCCTGGGCGAGACGTTCCGCGGCGGCGCGGGTTCCGGGCCGGAGGGCCTTGTTGGAGGGGGCCTGGAGGGCGAGGACGGCGAGGAGGCGTGCCTCGGCGACGGAGAGGGCGCGCGGAGCGTTGTCAGGACCTCGGCGGTGGGCGCGGACAAGGGCGTCGGCGTCCGCCCATCGGGCGGCGGAGGCGTAGACGAGGAGTCGTCGGGAGAAGAGCTGATCGAGCACGGCGGGCGGGACGCCCTCGGCGGACTCGACGGCGTCGAGCCAGCGGTTGGCCTCGGTGTCGCGGCCGAGGAGCGAGTTGCAGAGCGCGCAGCCGATGGCGGCCCTTGCGACGTGCTCGAAGCGGAGGAGGTTCTCCGGCACGCGCTCAACGCTGGCGGCCTTTCCCGGGACGGCGTTGAGGATGAATCCGAAGTCCTCGAGCGCGCGGGCGGCGGTGGCGGGCTGGTTGGAGAGGACGGCGGTGTAGTACCTGGCCCAGCCCGCGTAGTAGCGGGCGAGAGATCGCACGCGGCGCGCGTCGGCGAGATCGGTGCGGAGCGCCTCGGCGGCGTCGTCGGTGACCTGGGTTTCGCGGCGCTCGAGCTGCTCGACACGGTGACCGACCTTGGTCGCGATGTCATCAAGGAGGGGGCCCACGTGCCGGAGCGCGCGGAGGGCCTCGGCGCGGTCGTCGTCGGTGGCCATCCGCAGGCGGTCTTTCTCGACGACTTCCTCGACGGGGAGGTACTCGGCCTTCGCGAGGTTCATGCGGAGTTCGAACGACTCGGCCTCGGGCACCTGGGCGAGCAGGGCCTTGGCGTGCTCTTCGAGCTGCACCCTGGCGTCGCGCGTCGTGGCTTCGGAGAGCATGCGCACGTAGAGGCGGCCGAGGTGTTCCGCGGCGGCGAGCCGGGTGCTCGGATCACCCTCGGCCATCTGGCGGCGGAGGTGCGCCCCGAGCACGCCCCAGAGCTCGTGGTCGGAGAGGTACGCCTCCAGGTGGGTGTCCGCGTCGGACTGCGCGCGCGCCGGGGCGGCGAGGAGGCAAGCGCCGAGGAGGATGACGGGGATGACCCTAGCGGCCTGCGACATAGGAGATCTTGGTAAAGCCGGCGGCCTTTCCGGCGGAGATCGCGGCGGCGGCGGCCTCGACCGGCACCGAGCCGTCGACACGGATGACGAGCCCCGCCTCCAGGGGGAGTTGGCGGAGGATGGACTCCAGGGCGGCGCGGTCCGGGATGAGACGGTCGCCCACGCGGAAGCGGGGGCCGGTGGGAGAGGGCTCGACGCGGACGATCTGGGGGAGGAGGCTGGCGCCCTGTGCGCGGCCCCTGGAGTCGGTGCGGAGCGTGGTGGCGAGCTGGGATTCCGGGGGCGTGAGGTCGGAGGCGAAGACGAAGTAGAGCAGGAGGAAGAGCACGACGTCGATGAACGCGACGAGGGGGAGGGGCTGGATGACCATGCCCTTCTTGCGGCGTCCTCGGCGGTTGAAGTTCACGGGGCGGCCTCCGAGGTGGCGAGCTTCCAGCCCCGGATTCCCTGGGAGGCGAGCGCCGCCGCGAGGCTGTTGAGGTGGGAGGCTGCGCACCTGCGGTCGGCGCGGACAAGGACCTCGAGCTTGTCGGGCCCTCCGGCGGCGCGGATGTCGCGGGCGAGGGCCTGGAGGAGCCACTGGGAATCCACCTGCTTGCCGGCCACGAGGGTCTCGCCGGTGATGGTGAGGTCGATGACGACGGCGTGGGAGGCGGCGGTGGGCACCGGCGCCCCTTTCTCGCGTGGGAGGTCGACGGGGGTGAGGAGCGTGCGTCCGAACTGCGCGGTGAAGGAGAAGAAGATGATGAGGAGGAGCACGATGTCGACCATCGCGGTGATGTCGAACCGTGCTTCGTCGGGATGATCGGCCTTGGCGAACTTCACTGGGGAGCGGCTCCGGGCGCCGATGCGGCGCGGGGTGCGGGCGCGGCCGGGCGCTGGGCTGGTCGGGCGGGCGGGGCCTTGGGGGTACCTTGCTTGCCCTCGAGCGGCATGGCGAGGTCTTCGACGAGCCTCGCGGCGTCGGTGGCGAGGCGGTCGACGCGGCGTTTGTAAGCGGCGTAGAAGGCGGTGCAAGGGATGGCGACGGCAAGGCCCTGCGCGGTGTTCACGAGGGCGAGGGCCATGAAGCCGGCGAGCTCCTTGGAGCGTGCGGCGCCTTCGAGCTCCGCGAGGCTGCCGAAGGCACCGATGAGGCCGATGACGGTTCCGAGGAGGCCGAGCATGGGGCCGAGTGCGGCGATGAGGGCGACGAAGTCGAGGGGCTTGTGCTGGCGGTCGGTCTCGACCTGTCCTGCCTCTTCGAGGGCCGCGCGGAGTTCGAGGAAGCCGAAGACGGAGCGTGAGCAGCGGGCGAGGGCGGTGCCGACGACGGCGGTGGTGAAGCACTCGTTGGCGGGGTCGGCACAGAACTTCTGCGCACCGGGGATGTCGTGGTCCCGGAGGAGGCGGCCGAGTCCGTCGACGACGGCGGGCGGCGCCCAGTTGGAGAGCCGGAGGCGGATGACGCAGACGATCATGAGGGTGACGGCGGCGAAGGAGAGGGCGAGGAGGATGTAGCCCATCACGCCGCCGGCGCGGATGTAGTCGAAGAGAGACTTGGTGGCGGTGACCGCCGCCTGATCCTGCGCGAGGGCGAGGAGGCGGGAGAGGGAGTGGTGGGTCAAGGGGGGTCTCCGGAGGTCGTTGGCGGCGCTTGAGGAGCGGGCCTGGCGGGATCGGCCTGCGGGCGAGCGGCGATGCGTTGGAGGGGCTCCCACTGCAGCACCGGGTGGCCTGGGAATCGGGCTTCGAACTGGCGGGCGATGGTGGCGGCGCCGCGAGTGTCCCCAAGCTGATCGAGGGTAACGGCGGCGTGGGCGAGGCAGATACCCGTGAGGTAGGGCTGGGAACGTTCGGACATGGCGGGCACGCGGAGGAGTTCCGCGACGCCGAGCCAGCGAGTGTCGGGGTCGGGGTCGGAGATCATGGAGCGGCCGAGCGCGGTTCTGCACCAGATGTTGACCCAGTCTGGGCCGGGCTGGGAGAGTCGCTCGCGGAGGGCGGCACGAGCGGCGGCCACCTGCTCCGGGTTGCCGGCGCGGGCGGCGACGACGTCGTAGGCGAGGGCGGCGCCGGCGTCGGAGGTCGGTCGCGGGCCGAGCGAGACGGGGAGTCCTGTCTCAAACTTGGCGGCGGCCTCGAAGGCGGCGGAGATGGCGGGGCCACGCCCGCCGCGATCGGGCGATGCGGGCCAAGGTCCGTGGGCGAGTGCCTGGACGGCGGGGAGCCTAACGAAGATGGGCGCGAGGAGTGGGGAGAGACCCCAGGCGTCGTCGTAGAGCAACTCGGGATCGAGTTCGCCCGGGCCGGTCGGCACACGAGGCGGCGCGACTGGTTCGCCCCCGGCCACGCCGAGCATGGGATGGACGGCCTGTGTCAGCGCGCCTCTCGCGAGGCGGCAGGACATGACGGCGCGTGCGAGGCGGGTGCTGAAGGGGCCGGGCTCGGCGGCGTGCCTGATGTAGAGCGGCTCGAGCAGGTCCTCGGCACCGGCGAAGTCCCCTCGTTCGAGGCGGGCACGCCCCCGCCAGGCCAGTTCGGCCTCCTCAGCAAGTGGTGCCCATTGGGCTCGCATCGGGCCCTCGACATCGGCGACGCAATCGAGCGGGATGACCCGCTCTCCCGAGCCCGGCGTGCTCACACGGACGCCCTGCGGCCCGAGGTCGATGGGGGTAGCGGCGGCGCCCGGATCGCAACCGGCTCGCCATCGCACCTGGGCAGTACCGACGTGCGCGAGGGCCGCGGCGGCGAACACGGCGATGAGCGGCGTGCGGGGGGCGCTCACTGGCCGCCTCCCTCGAGGAAGGTGTACGTCCCGCGGGTCTCGCGGGCGATGCGGCGCATGCGCTGCTCGCTGGCCTGGGTGTCGAGGCAGATGGTGTGAACGGGGGCCCGCCAGGGCTTGGCGAGCTTGATGATGTCGACGGTGATCTGGTCGGGGTCGCCGCTGAAGTCGCCGTCGGTGAGGAAGTAGACGACATCGGGGCGTGGCGGGGTGGCGGCGAGGAGTTCGAAGGCGGGGAGAGGGCAGGTGTTTCCCTGGGATTCGAGGAGGGTGATGTGGGCGCGCATGGCGCGCTTGGCGGAGGGGGAGGCGGTCTGCCAGCCCTTGACCTCTCCCACGATGATGATGTTCTGGGGGTCGGAGTACTGCACGACGATGAACTCGGAGGTCTCGAGGAGGCCATCGATGGAGCGGATGAGCTCGCGTTTGAGGAGGTCGAGCTTGGCGCCGGCCATGGAGCCGGAGACATCGATGATGAAGGCGAAGCGGTTGCCCTGGGCTTCGACGCCGAAGAAGGAGGTGCCGCCGCCCCCGGATCCGCCGAGGCCCATGCCCGCACCTTCGGCGATGTCACCTCCGCCGGCGAGGGGGCCGACGTCCCCGAGATCGGTTCCAAAGCCCTGGGAGTCGTCGCCGGGGCCGGAGTCGCCGACGGCGGGGAGCTCGGTGGTGATCTGTGGGAGCACGTCGGGAACGGCCGGGGTATCGAGGGAGAGCGCGGCGTTCTCGACCTCTGCGAGTTCGGCGAGGCTGATGACGGCCATCTCGACGGCGTCGGGCTGAGCGGGGCCGGAGGCGGAGCCTGCGCCACTCCCCCAGCGGACGGGGATGATGCGGGAGAGGGCAAAGCCGGAGAGGTGGAGGGCGAAGGAGGCGAGGATCGCGACGACAAAGGCGTTTCGGAGGTAGCGGAGGGCGAGTTGCGGGAGCGAGGGCGGGAGGACCGGGTCGCGGTCGTTGGCCGGGGGTTCACCCGTGAAGGGGGTGGGCTGGGGTGTGCTCATGCTCGGGTGCGCCATCCGTGGTGCGGGCTCCGGGCGCGGCCCGGGGCAAGCGTGTTGCGCCTCGCTCCCCTGGGGCGGGGCAACCGGGGAAGTCTATCAGAATGGAGGCGCGTCGTGTGCACGACCGCTACGCTGTGGGTCGCGGCCAGCGGGCTGCACGGAGACGGATGCCCATGGCCTATGCAGCGCCCTCGACGAAGCGGATTCTCCTGAAGCTGAGCGGTGAGTCGTTCTGCAAGCCCGGGGGCTTTGGAATCGAGCCCGCCGAGCTGGACTGGATCGCCTGCGAGGTGAAGGAGGCGGTGGCGACCGGGGCACAACTCGCGGTGGTGGTCGGGGGGGGCAACATCATCCGGGGTGCTGAGCTGGCGGCCCAGGGGCACATCGCGCAGGCGACAGCGGACCACATGGGGATGCTGGGGACGGTGATCAACGCCCTGGCGCTGAAGGAGAAGCTGGGGTCGATGGGGGTGGACTGCCGCGTGCAGTCGGCGATCGAGATCCGGGCTGTGGCGGAGCCGTTCATCCGGGGCCGGGCGCTTCGGCACCTGGAAAAGGGTCGGGTGGTGATCCTGGCGGCGGGGACGGGGAACCCGTTCTTCACGACCGACACCTGCGCCGCCCTGCGGGCGACGGAGCTGGAGTGCGGGGTGCTGATGAAGGCGACCAAGGTGGACGGGGTGTACTCGGCTGACCCGCGGAGGGACAAGAGCGCGGTTCGGTATGACGAACTGACATTCGGGGAGGCGCTGTCGAAGCGGCTGCGGGTGATGGACATGACCGCGCTGGCGATGTGCAGCGAGAACCGGATCCCGGTGATCGTGTTCGACTTCAAGCAGCCCGGGAACATTGCCCGGGTGGCCCGGGGTGAGAGGATCGGGACGCTGCTGCATTCGTAGTCCTGGGTGCGGACCGGGACGGGGCGCGGGGAGGGCGGTCCTGCCGGCCGGCTTGGAGTCTGTACCAGCGCGGAGGGGTGCCGGTTGCAGGCGTCGCCGGAAGGGGCGGGCTTATAGTGGAAGGATCTCGCTCGGGGCTCGGGAGCACGCCGCGGAACGCGGGTGGCAGCCCGGGGCCGGGGTGGGCTGGAGTATCGCCGATGTCGGACCCTGACACGATCCTGCTCGAAACCGAAGAGCACATGCAGAAGTCGCTGGAGCACCTGAAGAGCGAGTTGCGCGGGGTGCGCACGGGGCGGGCGTCGCCCGGGCTGGTGGAGTTCATCAAGGTGGAGGCGTACGGATCGACGACGGACATCAAGAGCCTGGCGGCGATCATGGTTCCGGAACCGACGCAACTGCTCATCAAGCCCTTCGACCAGTCGCTGGTATCGGCGATCAAGTCGGGGATCGAGAAGTCGGGCCTGGGCGTGAACCCGACGGTGGAGGGGAAGCAGATCCGCATCCAACTGCCGGCGATGACGAAGGAGCGTCGCGAGAAGGAGGCGGCCCGCATCCGGAAGATGGGCGAAGAAGTGAAGGTGTCGATCCGGAACGCGCGTCGGGACGCGAACAAGCACGCCGACGGCCTGAAGAACAGCACGGCCAAGCACTTTCCGGAGGACGAGATCGAGACGCTCAAGGAGGAGATCCAGTCTCTGCTCAAGAAGTTCGAGGAGGACGTGGACAAGCGCGTCGAGGAGAAGTGCAAGGAGATCATGACCGTCTGAGGACGAGCGCGGTCATGGAAAAGGGCCCTGACGACCTGTCGACCGAGAGGGCCCGGCAAGGGGGGTTTGGGTGGGGGAAGCCCCTCAGGGGCGGGCGGGGCTCGGGGGGCGCGGTCAGTCGCTGCCTTCACTCGCGTCGCCACCGTCGCGGCGATTCTGGGCCTCGATGAGCCTGCGGAGATACTCGTTTTCGCGGCGGGTGGCCTCGAGATCGAAGACGAGGTACTTGACGCTGAGCCGGAGGTAGTCGAGGGACTCCTGGAGGTCGGCCACGGTCTTCTTCATGCGGTCGTGGCGGTCCTTGGTTTCCTTGGCGAGATCGTGCAGGGGGCCGCGCTGGCCCTCGGGGAGGCTGTCGATCTGCTTGAGAAGATCGCCGAGGCGCTGCTGGAAGTCTTGCTCGTTCATGTCTCTGGCTCCCGTTCCTGTATGGCGTGTTCAGGCACACGCATCCGGCGTGCGACGCGAAGGAAACAGGTACACCACGGGCGCGTCCGGGCCAGCGGTTTCGCAGGGAATTCGGAGGTCCGAAAAAACCGGCGACGGCGCCGGCCCGGGCGGCCCATTGCACCACTTCCTCGCGCCGAGGGGGCGAACGGGGCCGATGGTGGCGGCGCGGCTGTGCGGGATGTGGCGTGGCGTCAACGCGTCCGGACGGGCTCAGCGGAACTGGTCGGCTCGCCTTGCCGCGGACTTTGCGGGTGGTGAGGCCTGCGCGAGCAGTTCGTCGACCATGGCCGGCTCCTGGCGTCTGGCCTCGCGGAGGAGCTTTCGGAGGTGTCCGTCGAGCTCCATCTGGAACCGTCCGAACCACTGCTCGAGTTCGTGCCGGTTGAAGCGAGAGAGAGGGTCCTTGAGGCCGGTCTGGACGGCGGCCCAGTCGAGGAGGGACGCACCGGTGGCGGAGTAGCGGTAGAGCTCGAGCGTGGCGGCGAGCCTGGACTTCAGAGACGAGAAGGGATCGGTGGCGCGGTCTGGAAGGGTCGTGAGAGCGTCCTCGACGGCCCGCTGCTGGTCGCGGAGAACGAGGGGGTCAATCTCCGGGGGGGCGGTCTGTGGTGGCTGGCCAGCCGCGGGAGTGGGCGGGGCGATCACGTCAGCGGGTTCGAGAAGGCGGGGGCCGTCGGAGGCGGGTCGGAGTTCGACAAAGCCTGTCGAGATGGTCTTGGTGCCAGCCCGAGAGAACCGGATGGTGAGCTTTTGGCAGGGGCGTCCCTCGTGGACGGTGGACTCGGCGACGAGCACTTCTCCCGCACCCCATTCGGGGCGCAGTGAATGCAGCACGGAGTCGCCCTTGGACCAATCTCGGCGTGTCATGGCGAAAGAACCCAGGGGGATCCGCCCCGCGAGAACGAGGCGTACCCGGATAGAGCCAGCAAGATTCAGGCACAGCGGGCCGCGGGAGTCCCCGGGGCCTGATGGCGGGAAAGGTTGGCAGAAGGCCGCCTGATTGCCCGGCGGCCGACGTAAGCATAGCATCTTCGGCAGTCTGCGCCCAGAGCCTGCAACGCCGACGGGGCCCATCCTACCTTGGAGGGGGTCCGGGGGCGGTGTGGGGTGGCCGGGCGCGACAGGGAGTGACACGCGGCATGATCGAGGCACTGAAGAACGACGATATCGCGGCGAAGGTCGGTGGGCGGTTCAAGCTGTGTGCGCTGATCCAGCGCCGGCTGGTCCAGCTCATGGAGGGCGCCCGCCCGCTGGTGGACCGTGACGGTCGCTCCGATCTGGAGATCGCGATCGAGGAGATCATGCAGGATCGCATCACCCTCGAGTACGACCCCAACGCGACCGGGCCCGTGATGGCGGCGCGGTCGAACGACGACTGAGCCTGAGCGATGACGAGCGGCGGCACGAGCCCCCCCCCACTGCGTCCCGGCGAGGACGCGCGTGGCTCGCTGGACGGCGCGCGCGTGCTGGTAGGCGTGACGGGGGGCATTGCGGCGTATAAGTCGGCGGCGCTGGTGAGCCGTCTGGCCCAGGCGGGGGCGAGGGTGACGGTTGTGATGACGGAGGGGGCGACGCACTTCGTGACGCCGCTGACGTTCCAGGCGCTCTCGGGTCAACCGGTGTACACGAGCGTGTGGGAGCACATCGAGTCGAAGGATCCGCAGCACGTCTCGCTGGCGGCGTCTGCGCGGGTGGCGGTGGTGGCACCCTGCACGATGGACTGCATGGCGCGGCTGGCCACGGGGCGGGCGGACGACGCGGTGACACTGATCCTGAGCGCGATCGACCGCGCGCGGTGCCCGGTGCTGCTGGCGCCGTCGATGAACGCGGTGATGTGGTCGCAGCCCAGCACACAGCGGAACCTGGCGACGCTCCGCGCGGACGGGTATGAGATGGTGGGCCCGGCGGAGGGGTGGCAGGCGTGCCGGGCGGTAGGGACGGGGCGGATGGCGGAGCCCGAGGAGATCTTTGAGGCCGTGGCCCGCGCGGTGGCGCGAACTGGCGGGTGACGATCGCGCGGAGTTGGGTACACTCGCCGCGATGTCGAGCAACGGTGAATCGTTGATCAGCCGCGGGCTGGGTGTGATCGAGTGGCTTGGGAACAAGCTGCCGGACCCTTTGTTTCTGTTTCTGGGCGCCACGGTGCTGGTTGTGGTCCTGTCTGCGGCGGGCTCCGGGCTGGGGTGGAGCGTGCAGCCGGTGAGGCCTGTGGCGGCTGCCGGGGAGGTCTCCGGGGGTGGGAAGCCCCGGGTCGAGCTCGTGCCTTACGGCGATCCAATCCGGGCCCGGAGTCTCATGACCGCGGACGGTGCGTACTGGCTGACGGCGAACATGGTCCGAAACTTCATCAACTTCGCGCCGCTGGGGGTGGTGCTGGTGAGCATGTTCGGCATCGGGCTGGCGGAGAAGGTCGGGCTGTTCGGCGCGGCGATGAGGCAACTGGCGGGCATCACGCCCTCGTTTCTGCTCACGCCGACGGTTCTGCTGCTTGGCATTTGCTCGAACATCGCGAGCGACGCGGGGTACATCGTGCTCCCGGCGCTGGCCGGGGGCCTGTACGCAGCGGCGGGCCGGCCCGCCCTCGCCGGGATCGCAACGGCGTTCGCGGGAGTTGCGGGGGGCTTTTCCGCGAACTTCCTGATCGCCTCGACGGACACTCTGATCGCGCCGCTGACGGAGCAGGGCGCGCGCGTGCTTGACCCGGCGTATTCGGTGCTTCCGACGTGCAACTGGTACTTTCTCGCGGCGTCGATCCTGGTGCTCGTCCCCGTGGGCTGGCTGGTGACGGCGAAGGTGACCGAGCCCCGGCTGGCGGCGAGCGCGGACGGCGGTGGTCGCGGCGGGGAACTGGCGCACCTCACGCGGGAGGAGCGTCGCGGGCTGAGGTGGGCGCTCGTAGGAGCGGCGGCGGCGGTGGTGCTGGTCGTCGGGCTGATCTTCGAGCCCGGGGCCCCGCTGCACGGGACGATGCCCGCGGCGGCTCCGGCGTTCGGGCCGATCCCGGTGTCCGGGCCTCCGTCGGCGGCGGCGCTGCCCCCGAGGTGGTCACAGGGCGTTGTACCGCTGATCTTCGTCGGGTTTCTGCTGCCCGGGCTCGCGTATGGCCTGGCGTCGGGGGCGGTCCGGAGCACCAAGGACGTGAGCGACGCGCTGGTGCACTCGATGCGGACGATGGCGCCGGTGATCGCGGTCGCGTTCTTCGCGGCGCAGTTCATCGAGTGCCTGAAGTACACGAGGCTCGACACGATGATTGCTCAGAGCGGCGGCAAGCTGCTGGCGGGCGCCGACCTGCCCGTGCCGGTCATGCTGGCTTCGGTCATTCTGTTGGTGATGGTTGTGAACCTGCTGGTAGCGTCGATGAGCGCCAAGTGGACGGCGCTGTCGCTGATCCTCGTGCCCATGATGATGATGACCGGCGTGGCCCCGGAGTTGACGCAGGCAGCGTACCGCGTGGGGGACTCGGTCACGAACATCGTGACGCCGCTGAACACGTACGTGATCCTGATCCTGGCGGCTGGTCAGAAGTATCGCCCGCAGTTGGGGATCGGGAACATCGTGGCGATGATGCTGCCCTACTCGGTGGCGTTCTGGATCGCGTGGACGCTGTTCCTGCTGGCGTATGTGTACCTGGGCGTGCCGCTGGGCCCGAACGCGCCGCTGTGGTACGCGGCACCTACGGCCCCGTGAGGCGTGCAAATGTCGTGGCCTAACGAGGGTTGACCGGGGGGATGGGGGTCACAACGATTGGCCCTGCACGGAGAGGTGCCAGAGTGGTTGAACGGACCGGTTTCGAAAACCGGCAGAGCGCGTAAGCGTTCTCGGGGGTTCGAATCCCCCCCTCTCCGCTTCAAGCAGCCCTTGCGAATGCAAGGGCTGTGCTGCTGTCGGGGGCAAGGGGTGAGCGGATCACGCGGCGCGGCGTGCGGGCTCTTGCCTGTTGTCGCCGAGCGGTGTGGGGTGGACGCGCTGGGCGAACTCGGAGAGGGGGCGGGCGAGCTGCGTGGAGATGCGCACGAGGATGGTTCGGTGTTCGTCCACGCTGAAGCGGAGCGGGCCGCGCAGGTCCCGGGTGAGCTCGAAGGCGTGCTGGCCGTGCTGGAGGCGGACCTTTGGGTGGGCGATGCGTTCGACGACGAGTTCCGCGCCTCGCGAGGCGGACTCCGCCTCGCGGAGGGTTGAGACCTGGAGGGAGATCGCGGCGGCTTCCTTCTGAAGTTCGCTGCGCTCATACTCGAGTTCGGTGAGACGTTCGCGGGCACTCGCGCCCTTTGACAGGCCGCCGAGCGTGAGCAGGCGCGACTCTTCCTCCTTGCCTGCGATCGCCTTCTGGAGGCGGGCCAGCTCGGCGTTGAGCCTGCGGAGATCCATGGCGATCAGGGGGAGTTCCCCGACGCAGACGAGGGTGGGGGTCCAATCGGGGGACCCGAGCGTGCCGATGGCCGCCGGTCCGGTGAGGAGGAGGATGCCACCGATGACGCGGCCGGCCTCGCCGGAGCAGCGTCCGCCGACGGTGATATCGCAGTGCTCCAGTTCACCTTTGAAGCTGAAGTCGCCTCGCAGGATGGCGGAGACGTTGCGGGCGAAGGCGATGGAGGTGGCACCACCAACGACGACGCGAGCTCGGCGGGAGGACGCGATGCCGCGTCTGCAGGTGAGGCCTCCGGCGCAGGCGATCTCGGCGCCCTCGACGTCACCGTGGATGGTCACGTTTCCGGTGGCGCGGATCTTGAAGCCGTCACGGACTGCGTCGGCGACTTCGACATCGCCGAGGAAGTCAACGTTACCGGTGGAGAAGTCGACACAGCCCGGGAGGCTGAGCACCTGGGCGACGGAGACGATCCCGCTGGAGATGGCGAGGACGCCGCCGGTGGAAGCGATCACACGTCCGTCGGGGAGCAGTTCGAGGCCCTTTCCGACACGGAGGTTTGCAGGCCGCCCGCGTGGGGCGGGGAGGGCCTCGCCGGTGACGGAGACGCCGTCGGTGCCTTCGGTCGGCTGAGTGAGGGTGGCGACGTAGGCCCCGTTGGCGACGGACCTGACGTGAGAGGCGTGGTGGTCGGTGGTTCCGGCTGAAGACTCGGAGTGGGTGGAGAGTTGTGGGTCGAACCCGGGTTGCCACACCCAGGCGCCCGGAGCTCCCGGGACCGGGAGGGTGGCGTGCGCCAGATCGAGCGTGAGTTCGCCGTCATGACGTGCGATGTGGGCGCAGGCCCTGTCGATCTCTTCCTGCACCTGGGGGGTGATGCGGACGCGCGCTTGCTGAGCAAGAGCGGCGATGAGCGTGGGAGAAAGAGAGGCCCTGTCGCAGTCGGCAGGGACGAAGAGCCTGGCGGTGCGGCCCTGGTCGATCACGGTGACGGAGAGTTCCTTGGGGGGTGCCATGGGGAGTGCTCCGGACTCCAACGTGCGTGCGCCCCGAGGCCGGGTCACGCGGCCTTGCCCGCGCGGGCGAGCGTCTCCGAGACTTTCTGGCAGAGCGATTCGGGGGTGAAGGGCTTGACGACGTAGTTGTTGACACCGGCCTTGATGGCCTCGACGACGCGGGATTTTTCCGCCTCGGTGGTGACCATGATGATGGGGGTGGTTCGACCCTTGGCGCGGTACTGGCGAACGAAGGTGATGCCGTCCATGACGGGCATGTTCCAGTCGAGGAGGATGAGGTCGGGGCCGAAGGCGTCCACCTTGCTCAGGGCGTCCTGCCCGTCGCCGGCTTCTTCGACATCGGTGTGGCCGAGGGTGGCCAGGGTGGCCTTCTGGATGTTCCGCATGGTCCGGGAGTCGTCGACGATGAACACTCGCATGGGGCGCTCCGTTGGGGTGAGAGAAGTCAGGCGGCGACGGCGGACGATGGCTGCTCGCGGATGGCGATATCGATGCTGAAGTCGCCGCAGAAGACGCGGCACGGGAGCGAGATGCAGGCGGTGCGTGCGGGCCTGGCCACGGTGTGGCCTGCTCCGATGACGACGGAGGGGGTGGAGATGCTGACGTTCTTGCCCTCGAACTTGGCCTTGGCGGCGCCGGAGATCATGTTGACCAGTTCGCCGAGGGCGTCGGCGAAGTCGGGGCTGGAGGGATGGAGCTCGGTGGAGGCGAACCTGCCGATGACCTGCACGGCGACGGGTGTGGGGAAGCTGAGGACGATCGAGCCGACGACATCGCCGGACATTCCGATGATGCCGGAGACGTCATAGCGGGGGAGGGCCTCGGCGAGCTGCGGGCGGCCGAGTTCGACGTCGAGGTGCACCATGGTGGAGAAGACGGAGCGGACGGCCTCGAGGAACGGATTGATGTAGCGCGCGTCCATGTCAGATGCACTCCTGTTGCGTGCGAGGCGACACACCATCGGCGGGGTCGGTGCGGTGCTGAACCGCATGGCACGGCCCGCGGGGCATATTGAGTGTCGGCACGCAACCAGTCGCGGTGTGCGGGCTCCGATAGACGGAGGACGCCGGATTGCCGGCGCGGGCGGGGCGTGGATGGCCCGGCCCACTGCAAGATCCGCAGACTGGAGGCACGTGTGCTTGCGAACCTACTCGAGAGGGTCGAACAGCTTGCCCGGATGACGGCGCTGTCGGATTCCGGCGACCTCGCCGGGTTGGTAGCGCTGCAGGAGCAGGCGGTCTCGCTGGCGACGGACCTCGACGGGGGCCAGTCGGTGGAGGTTGGCCAGTTGGCGCGGCGGATCGCCGAGCTGGCGGAGTCCATCGTGCTGCGGAAGCTGCCCGATGTCGACGCGGCATTCCGCGACATCGGGAACCTGATCGACCGGATGCAGACGGAGGCGGCCCGCCCGGCGGGGGCCGATGCGGCGGCGGATCTCGAGCTGATCTCGGCGTGGGTAGCCAACTGCGAGGGCACGCTTTCGGACCTCGAAGGGTTGCTGCTGACGATCGAGAAGAACCCCGGCGACCGGGAGGTGCTGGCGGAGATTCGTCGCGCGATGCACACGCTGAAGGGCGAGTGCGGCGTGCTCTCGCTGCACACGGCACAGCACCTGTGCCACGAGGCGGAATCGCTCATCGACGAGCGGCTGGACGCGGGCGACACGGTGCCCGTGGGCCCGCTCCTGAAGCTGATGGACTGGATGAAGGCCTACGCGGCGCGGCTGTCGAGTGATCCGAAGGCAGCGCCGGAAGGGCACGAGCCGCTGCTGGCGGCGTTGAGCGCCGCCCGCGGACCCACGCCGGCCACGCCGGGCGCGGAACCCGCGACCCGGGCGT
>QWIH01000076.1 GCA_021405315.1 Leptolyngbya sp. PLA1 | reverse complement strand
CCCCGCCCCCGCCCCCGCCCCCGCCCCCGGTGGATCCGAGCGCGGATCTCAACGCGGCCACGAGCTTCCCGCCGCGCTTCCGGGACACGGTGCAGGTGCCGGTGTTCGATGTCCGGCTGCTCGCGCGGCTGGGCGTGAATGCCCGGGCCGTGGCGGATGCCGAAGGCCAGGATGGCCTGAGCGGGCCGCTGGTGTACAACGACCTTCCCGGTGTTGCGCGAGCGATGGCCCTGGAGGAGACATACGCGGCGAGCCGCGTGGACATCCGGTGGCTGGTCCGGGTTGTGAATCAGTACAACGGCCTGTTCGGGACGGCGGACACCGACCGCACCGAGCAGATCGCGTCGGACATCCGCCAGAGTGCCAACCGGTGGTACTCGCTGACGCAGGCGGGGCGGTTCGACGGCGCGTCGTACCGGGCGTACCTCGAGTCGACGTCCGCTGAGCGCACGACGCTGGTGACCATCCGTCAGATCGAGGCGCTGCTGGCTTCGATGAGGCGTCTGGGCCTGACGAACGGCGAGTATCGCCTCGCCCGGGCCCGCCTGCTGGAGCAGATCAGCCCGGCGGGCGCGAGCCCGGAGGACTTCGCCGGCGCCATCGAGGAGGCGGCGCGGCGCGGATCATGAGGAACGCCGCGGCCCGGGGTGGGCCTTCCCGCCCCGGGCTCGCGTACTCTGGGTCGCCATGGCCTCGCACCACCAGTATCTCTCGCCCTACCAGCAGGGCATCGTGTCGCGGTTCTTCGCGCACCGGGATACTGCCCTTCGCCGGCGGCTGGCGGAGCTGGTGAGCGAGGTGTACGTCACCGCGGAGCCGACGGCGTTGGAGAAGTTGTGGGCCAAGGCCCGCGCAACCATGCTGAAGGCCGGGTGCGATCCTGCGCACGTGGAGGGTGTGTGCGAGGGCCGCAAGGTCGAAGCGCTGGCGCGGATCGTCAGCGAGCTGGAGCGGGCGCCGGCGGCGAAGCGTGCCGGAACGTCCCGCGCGGAGGATGATCGGTTCGCCTGACGGGTCAGGAGCTCGCGTTGCGTGCCGGGCAAGAAGCGAGATGGTCGTTCACGACGCCGATGGCCTGCATGAAGGCGTAGCAGATGGTGGTCCCGACGAACTTGAAGCCCCGGCGCTGGAGGTCCTTCGAGAGGGCGTCTGAGAGAGGCGTGCGTGCGGGCACATCGGCGGGGGTGCGACGTCGCGCGCGCAGAGGTTTGCCGTCCACCCAGCGCCACAGGTACGCATCGAACGAGCCGAACTCGGCCTGCACCGCGAGGAACGCGCGGGCATTGGTGACCGCGGAGGCAACCTTGAGGCGGTTTCGCACGATGCCGGGGTCGCGGAGCAGCGCCGCACACCGAGCGGGCGTGAATCGTGCGACGAGAGCGGGGTCGAAATCCGCGAAGACTTCGCGGTAGCGTGCACGCTTCCCAAGGATGGTTTCCCAGCTCAGGCCCGCCTGTGCGCCTTCGAGGATGAGGAACTCGAAGAGCACGCGGTCATCGTGCACCGGCACGCCCCATTCGAGGTCGTGGTAGCGGATGGACTGCGCGGTCCTGGCCCACGGGCAACGGCGCGGTTCGGGGGGCATATCGGGCCAGCGTATCCGCGGTGGGGAGGCGATAACCGTGACATTTCCGGGTGGCCCCGGCACGGGGGTGGCACCGTGGGCGTTCGTGGTGTACGTTCGCCTGTCGGGACAGGGCGAACAGATGAGCAGCGAGCGATACCAGCGCGTGACGTCGATCCTGCGCCGGGCCCGGGGCCTGTCGGACGCCGCGCGCCGCGAGTTGCTCGACGCGGAGTGCGACGGTGATCAGGCCCTTCGTGCGGAGGTGGAGAGGCTGCTGGCGTCGCAGGAATCCGCGACGATACCGGGCGACGCGGCCGCCCCCGGTCGGGCACGGGCGTCGGAGATGGTCGCGCCTGCCCGGGGCCGAACGCTGGGGCGGTACACGATTCTGGAGGTGCTGGGTGAGGGCGGGATGGGAGTGGTCTATCTCGCGGAGCAGCAGCGTCCGCACCGCGCGATCGCGCTCAAGGTGATCCGCCCCGGACTGCTGACGCCTCGGATGCTCCGTCGGTTCGAGCATGAGTCGCAGATTCTCGGTCGCCTGCAGCATCCCGGCATCGCGCAGGTCTACGAGGCGGACACCGCGGACAGCGGGAGCGGCCCGCAGCCGTTCTTCGCCATGGAGCTCGTGAGGGGCCTCCCCCTCACGGAGTACGCGGGGAGCAAGGCTCTGACGGTGGAAGAGCGCGTGGCGATGCTCATCCGCGTCTGCGAGGCGGTGCACCACGCGCACGTGAAGGGCGTCGTGCACCGCGACCTCAAGCCCGGCAACATCCTCGTCACCGCGGATGGCCAGCCGAAGGTGCTGGACTTCGGCGTCGCCCGCGCGACGGACTCCGACATCCAGTGCTCGACGCTCCAGACCGACGCGGGACAGCTCGTCGGCACGGTTCCTTACATGAGCCCGGAGCAGATCAGCGGCGGCGAGGACGTCGATGCGCGTTCTGACGTCTACACGCTGGGCGTGATCCTCTACGAACTGCTCGCGGGGCGCCTGCCCCACGCCGTCTCCGACAAGACCATCCCCGAGGCGATCCGCATCATCGGGACCGAAGACGCGGCGCCGCTGACGGCGGCGGATCGGAGCCTCAAGGGCGATCTCGCGACGATCGTGGGCAAGGCTCTGGAGAAGGACCGGGCGAGGCGGTACCAGTCCGCGTGGGAGCTGGGCGAGGATCTCGGGAGGTACCTGAGGCACGAGCCCATCGCCGCACGTCCACCTAGTGCCGCGTACCAGCTTCGCAAGTTTGCGAGGCGCAACCGAGCGCTGGTGGGTGGCGTTGCGGCGGGGTTGGTCCTGCTGGTGGGGGGCGTCGTGGGTGTCGCGTGGCAGGCGGCGCGTGCGGCGAAGGCCGCGCAGATCGCCACGCAGGAAGCCGAGATTTCGCGCGAGGTCAGCGAGTTCCTCGACAGCATGCTCCGGGCCGTCAGCCCGGACGAGGCCCAGGGCCGCGAACCCACGCTGCACGAACTGATCGACACGGCGTCGGCGGGGCTGGACGCGCGCCGGGGCATGCACCCTCGCGTTGAGATGGCCCTGCGCGACACGCTGGGCCACACCTACCACGCCCTCGCTCGGTATGAGGAAGCGCAGAAGCAGTACGAGGCGGTGCTGGCGCTGGCGAACGCGACCTTCGGCGGGCAGGACCCTCAGACGTTGCGAGCCAGCCGGAACGTCATCGGGGTGCTCGCGGACCGGGGGAAGTATGACGAGGCGGAGCCCCGGGCGAGGCAGGTGATCGACGACTGCGCCACGCACCTGGGCCCGCGGAACGCGGAGACGATCTTCGCCCGGATGGACCTCGCTCGAATCCTCCAGGAGACCGGGCGCTGGGGCGAGGCGCTCCCGATGCTGGAGGAGGCGGTGCGCGAGGGCCGCGAAGCGGTCGGCGAGACCGACCAACGCTATATCACGGCGCTTCACAACATGGGCTCGGCGATCAAGGACTCCGGGCGAAGCTCGGATGCGGTGAAGTACCTCCGCGAGGCGCTGCGTCTCCGGCGCGCCACGCTGGGGGATGCGCACCCGGACACGCTCTACAGCCTCAACAACCTCGGCGCGGCCTTGCAACGATCCACCGAGCAGGCCGACCGTGACGAGGCAAAGGGTCTCCTCCAAGAGGCGGTCGACGCCCGCACGCGCGTGCTGGGCCCGGACCACGTCGCGACCATCACCTCCGTCTCCAACCTCGCGGTGGTGCTGGTGGAGCAGGGGAGGCAGGCGGAGGCGGTGCCGATGGCCGAACGGGTTCTGGAGGGCTGGACGCGGTTGCTCGGCAAGGAGCACCCCAAGACCCTCGTCGCCATGGGGAACCTCGCGTACATGTACGAGGACCTCGGGCGGCTCGATGAGGCCGAGAAGCTCTACCGGGTGTCCCTGGACGTCCGCCGCAAGGCGAGCGGCGGGCGCGATCCGGAGACCTGGGCGCCCATGAACAACCTCGCCATGCTGCTTCAGAAGCGGGGGGACCTGGACGAGGCACTGCGGACCTTCGCCGAGTTGCTCGGACTCTGCTCGCAGGTGCTTCCGGCGGACCACCCGTTCGTCGGCATCTTTAGGAACAATTACGGCGACTGCCTGCGTGAGGCCGGGCGGCTTGAGGAGGCGGAAACGGCCCTTCGAGAGAGCCTTGCCATCCTGGAGGCAAGGTTCGGGGCGGGGCACGCCCGGGTGGTCAAGGCCCACGAGCGTCTGGCGAGGCTGTACGACGCCAAGGGCGATACGGCCGCATCGGAGGCGGAGAGGGCCAAGGCTCGGCCGGAGGGTTGACGCCGAGGCCCGTCTGCGGCGTGCTACGCTTGCCCCGTGAAGTGTGACTTGTGCGATCGAGACGCGACGGTGCGCGAGGTGACCGTGAGAAACGGCGTGCGCATCGAGCGCCATCTCTGCGAGCGGCACGCGGCGGAGGCCGGTATCAAGGTTTCGGCCTCGCAGCCGGCGCCGGGCGTTCCCACGCCTCCCGCCGCTGGGACGCAGGTGAGGAGTTCCGCCTGCCCCACCTGTCGCACCACGTTCGCGGAGTTCAAGCAGCACGGCTTGCTCGGGTGCGCGGTCTGTTATCAGTTTTTCGAGAAGCAGCTCGCGCCCTTGCTGGAGCGAGCGCACGACGGGCTCTCCCAGCACCGGGGAAAGACCCTGGCGAGCGGCACCCGCCCGCAGCGCGCGGACAGCGCGCTGGCGGAGGTCGAAGCCCGCTCCGACCGCCTCAAACGGCTGAAGTCCGACCTCGAGCGGGCGGTCCAGTCCGAGCAGTACGAGCGGGCCGCACAGCTTCGGGATGAGATCCGGCGGCTGTGCGAAGGGGCGGGCGGTGACTGCCCGGGGAGGTGACCCATGGCGAGCGACGCGCCGGGCCGCCCACCGAACCAGGGCGAACCCGTGCCTGAATGGCTGAAGGGGGAGGGAGAAGCAAACGACGTGGTGCTCTCCACGCGCGTGAGGCTCGCGAGAAACCTTCGCGACGTCCCGTTTGCGGCGAAGGCGAACAAGGCCCAGCGCCGGCTCTCGCTCGATCTCTGCCGCGACCAGTTGCTGGTCGCCGGCGTGGCGCCGCGCATCGCGTGGCAGGAGCTCCACGAGGCCGCGGGCGTGCAGCGGGCCCTGCTCGTGGAGCGGCACGTGATCTCCAAGCAGCTCAGCAAGGGTCGCGCCGGCGGCGCGGGCGTGGGCGGCGTGGACGATCCCAGGGGTGTCGCGTACTCCGTGCCGGACGAACGCGTCGCCATCATGGTGAACGAGGAGGACCATCTCCGCATCCAGGTCATCCGCTCCGGGCTCTCGCTCTCGCAGGCTTGGCAGCAGGCCAACGAGATCG